>NZ_JAWNCA010000022.1:0-81252 GCF_034106185.1 Enterobacter sp. 296B2
TTAGCGCGGTGGTCCCACCTGACCCCATGCCGAACTCAGAAGTGAAACGCCGTAGCGCCGATGGTAGTGTGGGGTCTCCCCATGTGAGAGTAGGGAACTGCCAGGCATCAAATTTAGTAGTAAGCCGGTGCATTAATCCGGTGGTTACAAGCAGTCTTCGGTGGAGCGGTAGTTCAGTCGGTTAGAATACCTGCCTGTCACGCAGGGGGTCGCGGGTTCGAGTCCCGTCCGTTCCGCCACTTATTAAGACATTAAGCCTGCCAGTGATGGCAGGCTTAATGGCAAAAAACTTTAGGGGCGTAGCTCAGTTGGTAGAGCACCGGTCTCCAAAACCGGGTGTCGCGAGTTCGAGTCTCTCCGCCCCTGCCATATAGAATCCTTTGCTTCGGCAAAGGATTTTTTTTGCCTGAAATTCGGGAAAATTTCCGCATTCTAAAATGCAGCCAGCATCTCTGCTGGCCTCATCATTAATCCATTACATTGATTTTTAATAGATCTTTTATCTGCGATTGCTTATCACTGTTTTGCAGCCAAATTGCATATAGTGGTCGCGAAAGGGTGGTGGAATCCACCACGGTATGCAATCCAGGCCTGGTGTCTGCCCAACGAACGGGTAACCAGGTGCAACCCTTCAACAGGGGAAGTTGCTGACAGGCAATCTCGGCAGAACTGGTTGTTAGCTGTGGAACATCATCAGGAGCAATCAATCCCGTCTCATGCTGTTGAAAATCTGGCCCCCATTCCAGGCGTAAATAGGTCAGGTCTGCTTTCATCATCGAAGGCTCAGAGGCATAAAGCGCCAGACCAAACTGCCCCACAATCTGGCTGCTAAATTCGTCCATCTTGGGGGCTTCAGTTGTGATCAGAAGATCAAGCTGGCGCTCATGAAGTTGCTTAACCAGCGACTGACGTTGCGCAATTCGGGCTTCAAATTGCAAATGGCCATGGGAGTGATATAGCCGGGTAAGCCACTGACTGAGCATACATTCCCACAGAGACGCGCTGGCCCCTATTGAGAATTCATTGTGCCTCGACGTATGGGCAACCTCTTTGCGTGCTGCCTGCCATGTGTTCATCAGCGTTTCGGCATACGGGAGCAGTTTCTCACCGGCGGGCGTTAAACGGATGTTGTTGCGGTGACGGGTAAAAAGATTCACACCCAGTTGATTTTCCAGCTGTCGAATACGAAAACTGACTGCTGACTGCGTCAGGTAAAGGGCTTCAGCTGCTCGCCCGAAGTGGCGCGTTCTGCTCACTTCAAGGAAAGTTTTTAGCAATTCCGTATCCACATCTTTCTCCGCAAAATAATTTGTCGTTATGATTTAAATGTTTTGTTTTACACTCTGTCAAGCGTAACTAATACTCCGCGCCATAAATAGCTCGGCCAAAGAATTAGGAGCGTGTAGGATGGCGGAAAGCTTTACGACGACTAATCGTTTTTTCGACAATAAACATTATCCGCGCGGGTTCTCTCGTCACGGCGATTTCACCATCAAAGAGGCGCAGCTGCTTGAGCGTCATGGTTATGCCTTTAACGAGCTGGATCTGGGTAAACGTGAGCCTGCAACCGAAGATGAAAAGCAGTTTGTCTCGGTGTGCCGTGGTGAGCGTGAGCCGCAGTCTGAAGCAGAACGTGTATGGATCAAGTACATGGCTCGCATTAAGCGTCCAAAACGTTTCCATACGCTGTCTGGCGGTAAACCGCAGATGGAAGGTGCAGAAGACTACACCGAGTCTGACGATTAAGAAAAAGGGGCTACGGCCCCTTTTTTATGCCAGTAACTTTTGTAGATGCAAAAGCAAACGATCGATCGCCCGATAGCTCAACGCTTCCTGCAAATGTTTCCTCTCAATGCCAGTACAGCCCTCCACGTCAGCAATGGTTCTGGCTACTTTTAACAAGCGCTGCCACGCACGTATGGAAAGCCCAAAGCGCGTCAGCGTCTCTTCCAGCCATCCCGCATCTTCAGCGTTAAGAGAACAAAACTGTCGGATCCCGGCATTATCCAGCCGTGCATTCAGTCTGTTTTGTCGAGCGTACTGCCGTGCCTGCGCCGCGATAACCCGCTCGCGTACAGTCGCTGAGCTTTCACCCTGTGTACGCGTCTGCCTTAGCAGGCCCGGCGGCGGAAGGGGGATTTCCAGTGATAAATCGAAACGATCGAGGAACGGGCCGGAAAGCTTTCCCAGATAGCGCAGCGTTTGCTCTGGCGTACAGCGGTTATGGTTTCCCTGGTAGTGACCCGTCGGGCTGGGATTCATCGCTGCGACAAGCTGAAACTGGGCGGGATAGCTTATTTTGGCTCGCGTGCGTGAGATATGTATCTCACCGGATTCAATGGGCTCCCTCAGTGCATCCAGCACGCGCCGCTCAAATTCAGGCAGCTCATCGAGGAACAGAATGCCATTGTGTGCCAGTGAGATCTCACCCGGCCCCGGAATAGACCCACCGCCGACCATTGCCGTCAGCGAAGCGCTATGATGCGGGGAACGAAAAGGACGGCGGCGCCACTGTTTATGCAACGACGTTGAACTGATAAGGCTATAGATGGCAGCGCTTTCCAGCGCTTCATGGTTATTAAGCGGCGGGAGCAACCCGCTCAGCCTGCTTGCCAGCATGGTTTTGCCCGTACCCGGCGGGCCAATCAGCAGAAGATTGTGACCACCCGCTGCCGTAATCTCCAGCGCCCGTTTCCCTTGCTCTTGTCCCATGATCTCGCTGAGGTCTTCTGGCGCATCCGCTATAGCCTCGTCACACTCTTCCGGCTCGGACAGTTCGTGCCGGCCCTCCAGCCAGGCGCACACTTCCTGGAGATGCCCTGCGATGAGGCATCCCTTTTCTGCAATAAGACTCACTTCTGATGCGTTTTCATTGGCCACAACGATTTGCCGCCCTGCACGTATTGCTTCCAGCGCTCCCGATATCGCACCGGGAACGCCTCTCAATGCGCCTGTGAGCGCGAGTTCACCCACGAACTCGTACGAGCCTAGCCTGGTCGTATTAAGTTGCTCAGAAGCCGCGAGAAGCGCAATTGCGATAGGTAAATCATATCGCCCACCCTCTTTAGGCAGGTCAGCGGGGGCAAGGTTGATGGTGATCTTCTTTGCGGGGAAGGTATAACCGCTGTTTATTATTGCACTACGAACGCGGTCCCTGGCCTCTTTGACCGTGGTTTCAGGTAACCCAACAAGCGTGAGTCCGGGGAGGCCATTACTCAAATGAACCTCTACGGAAATAAGCGGAGCCTTCACCCCGAGAGCCGCTCGCGTATAAACAACTGACAGTGACATTTGTATTACCTCCTGGTGTGACTGTGCCATTGCCCGTTTTCTCTGTTTAGCGTCTTTTGGTGTATTTACGCTGCCTGTTCAGAGATTTTGCTAGCACAGTGAAACCATTGCATAACTGTGGAAGCACCCTCGCAGAGTATAAAAACCCCCGTTTTGACGTTAAGAACGTCAGGAAAAAAATGAAAAAAATTCATTCCAAAATTTCCCTATATAAAACAATATCTTCATGAGAAATGATTCGCTGGCTAACCAAGTCCGTCATAAATAAATCTTGTGTTTGATTTAAAAACTGTGATAACTCTTTAGGTATTCCTTCGAACAAGATGCAAAAAGAACTGAAAATGACAGCCCTTCTACGAGTGATTAGCCTGGTCGTGATTAGCGTGGTGGTGATTATTATCCCACCGTGCGGGGCTGCACTTGGACGAGGAAAGGCTTAGAAATCAAGCCTTAACGAACTAAGACCCCCGCACCGAAAGGTCCGGGGGTTTTTTTATGACTAAAAAACTTAAACGAGGAGCAGAGAATGAACACTAGCATAAAATTCTGTTTCTCCAGATTTATGACGGGGAACTAACTATGAATGGGGCACAATGGGTAGTACATGCGTTGCGCGCGCAGGGAGTCGAGACAGTATTCGGTTATCCGGGTGGCGCAATTATGCCGATTTACGATGCACTGTATGACGGCGGCGTGGAACACCTCTTGTGCCGACACGAGCAGGGCGCAGCGATGGCAGCCATTGGCTATGCCCGTGCGACAGGTAAAACAGGCGTGTGCATGGCGACCTCAGGTCCGGGTGCAACGAACCTGATCACCGGCCTGGCTGATGCGCTGCTCGATTCCGTCCCCGTCGTGGCGATTACCGGTCAGGTAGCCTCTCCGTTCATTGGTACCGATGCCTTTCAGGAAGTCGACGTCCTCGGCTTATCGCTGGCCTGCACCAAGCACAGCTTCCTCGTTCAATCTCTCGAAGAGCTGCCTCGCGTGATGGCCGAAGCGTTCGAGGTCGCCAGTTCTGGCCGTCCTGGCCCGGTTCTGGTGGATATCCCGAAAGATATTCAGGTTGCACTCGGCGATCTGGAGCCGCACTTCTCTACCGTTGAAAGCAACGAAGCATTCCCGCATGCAGACGTTGAAGAGGCGCGTCAGATGATGGCGCAGGCGAAACAGCCGATGCTCTATGTCGGCGGTGGTGTAGGCATGGCGCAGGCCGTTCCTGCCCTGCGCGAATTTATCGCGGTGACGCAGATGCCCGCTACCTGCACGCTGAAAGGTCTGGGCGCAGTCGACGCGGACTACCCGTACTACCTCGGCATGCTGGGAATGCATGGCACCAAGGCGGCAAACCTGGCGGTGCAGGAGTGCGATCTGCTCATTGCCGTGGGGGCTCGTTTCGACGACCGCGTCACCGGCAAGCTCAATACCTTCGCACCGAATGCCAAAGTTATTCATATGGATATCGACCCGGCGGAGATGAACAAGCTGCGTCAGGCGCATATCGCGCTGCAGGGCGATCTCAACGCGCTGTTACCGGCATTGCAGCAGCCGCTGGATATCAATGCATGGCGTCAGCACACCGCAGACATGCGCGCCGAGCACGCCTGGCGTTACGACCATCCCGGAGAGGCCATCTACGCGCCGCTGCTCTTGAAACAGCTCTCCGACCGTAAGCCGGCAGACAGCGTGGTGACAACGGATGTGGGACAGCATCAGATGTGGTCCGCACAACACATGACCTACACCCGCCCGGAAAACTTCATCACCTCCAGCGGCTTAGGCACCATGGGGTTTGGCCTGCCGGCAGCCGTAGGCGCACAGGTAGCCCGCCCGAACGATACCGTTATCTGTATCTCCGGTGACGGCTCCTTCATGATGAACGTTCAGGAGTTGGGCACCGTGAAGCGCAAGCAGTTACCGCTGAAGATCGTCTTGCTCGATAACCAGCGTTTAGGGATGGTTCGCCAGTGGCAACAGCTGTTTTTCCAGGAGCGTTACAGCGAAACAACCCTGACCGATAACCCCGATTTCCTCACTCTGGCCAGCGCCTTCGGCATTCCTGGTCAGCACATCACCCGTAAAGACCAGGTTGAAGCGGCACTCGACACCATGCTTTCAAGCGAAGGGCCATACCTGCTTCATGTCTCAATCGACGAGCTTGAGAACGTCTGGCCGTTGGTACCGCCCGGTGCCAGTAACTCACAAATGCTGGAGAAATTATCATGATGCAACATCAGGTCGCCGTGCAGGCTCGCTTCAACCCGGAAACTTTAGAACGCGTTTTGCGCGTGGTCCGTCACCGTGGTTTTCAGATTTGCTCTATGAATATGGAAACCGCCACCGACGCGCAAAACATCAGTATCGAATTAACCGTTGCCAGCCCGCGGCCGGTCGACTTACTGTTTAGTCAGTTATCAAAGCTGGTAGACGTTGCCCATGTTGCCATCTGCCAGAGCACAACCACATCACAACAAATCCGCGCTTGAGCGTGACAGGACGAAAAAATGACGACAAAAAAAGCTGATTACATTTGGTTCAACGGTGAGATGGTTCGCTGGGAGGACGCGAAGGTCCACGTGATGTCCCACGCGCTGCACTACGGTACCTCCGTGTTTGAAGGCATCCGCTGCTACGATTCTCACAAAGGGCCAGTGGTGTTCCGCCATCGCGAACACATGCAGCGTCTGCATGACTCAGCCAAAATTTATCGTTTCCCGGTCTCTCAAAGCGTTGATGAGCTGATGGAAGCCTGCCGCGAAGTGATTCGCCAGAACAAACTGACCAGCGCCTATATTCGTCCGCTGGTCTTCGTGGGTGACGTCGGCATGGGCGTGAACCCGCCGGCCGGTTACAACACCGATGTGATCATTGCCGCGTTCCCGTGGGGCGCCTACTTGGGCGCAGAAGCACTGGATCAGGGGATCGACGCAATGGTTTCTTCCTGGAACCGCGTGGCGCCAAACACCATCCCGACCGCCGCGAAAGCGGGCGGTAACTACCTCTCCTCACTGCTGGTCGGCAGCGAAGCGCGCCGCCACGGCTATCAGGAAGGCATCGCCCTCGACGTGAACGGCTACATCTCTGAAGGTGCGGGCGAAAACCTGTTTGAAGTGAAAGACGGCATCCTCTTCACGCCGCCGTTCACCTCATCCGCGCTGCCGGGCATCACCCGTGACGCCATCATCAAGCTGGCGAAAGATCTGGGTATCGAAGTGCGCGAGCAGGTGCTGTCCCGCGAATCCCTGTATCTGGCCGATGAAGTGTTCATGTCCGGTACGGCAGCTGAAATCACGCCGGTGCGCAGTGTAGACGGTATCCAGGTGGGCGAAGGCCGCTGTGGCCCGGTCACCAAGCGCATTCAGCAAGCGTTCTTTGGCCTCTTCACCGGCGAAACAGAAGATAAATACGGCTGGTTAGATCAGGTTAATCACTAAGCATAAATTTGGGACGGCACGCACCACCGTCCCATTAAATAGTCAGACGGGAGTCAATAAAGCATGCCTAAGTATCGTTCAGCCACCACCACCCACGGCCGTAATATGGCGGGAGCCCGCGCGCTGTGGCGCGCCACCGGAATGACCGACGCCGATTTCGGCAAGCCGATTATCGCCGTGGTGAACTCCTTCACCCAGTTCGTACCGGGCCACGTGCACCTGCGCGATCTCGGCAAACTGGTTGCCGAGCAAATCGAAGCCTCAGGCGGCGTGGCGAAAGAGTTCAACACCATTGCGGTGGATGACGGTATTGCGATGGGGCACGGTGGCATGCTCTATTCACTGCCGTCGCGCGAGCTGATCGCCGACTCGGTTGAGTACATGGTTAACGCCCACTGCGCCGATGCGATGGTCTGCATCTCCAACTGCGACAAAATCACCCCGGGGATGCTGATGGCCTCCCTGCGCCTGAATATTCCGGTGATCTTCGTCTCCGGCGGCCCGATGGAAGCGGGGAAAACCAAGCTCTCCGACAAAATCATCAAGCTCGACCTGGTCGATGCGATGATCCAGGGCGCGGACCCGAAAGTCTCAGACGAGCAGAGTGACCAGGTAGAGCGCTCCGCGTGTCCGACCTGCGGCTCCTGTTCCGGGATGTTCACCGCTAACTCCATGAACTGCCTGACCGAAGCGCTGGGCCTCTCTCAGCCGGGCAACGGCTCGCTGCTGGCGACCCACGCCGACCGTAAGCAGCTGTTCCTTAATGCCGGTAAGCGCATCGTTGAGCTGACCAAACGCTACTACGAGCAGGACGACGCCAGCGCGCTGCCGCGCAGCATCGCCAGCAAAGCCGCGTTCGAGAACGCTATGACGCTGGATATCGCGATGGGTGGCTCTACCAACACCGTTCTGCACCTGCTGGCCGCCGCGCAGGAAGCCGAAATCGACTTCACCATGAGCGACATCGACAAGCTGTCCCGTAAAGTGCCGCAGCTGTGTAAAGTCGCGCCGAGTACCCAGAAGTATCATATGGAAGACGTGCACCGTGCCGGTGGCGTCATCGGTATTCTGGGTGAGCTGGATCGCGCCGGGCTGCTGAACCGTGAAGTGAAAAACGTGCTCGGCCTGACGCTGCCGGAGTCGCTGGACCAGTACGACGTGATGCTGACCAAAGACGACGCGGTGAAAAAGATGTTCCGCGCAGGCCCTGCCGGTATTCGCACCACGCAGGCGTTCTCGCAGGATTGCCGTTGGGATACCCTGGACGATGACCGTGCCGAAGGCTGCATCCGCTCGCTGGAGCATGCCTACAGCAAAGACGGCGGTCTGGCCGTGCTGTACGGTAACTTTGCGGAAAACGGCTGCATCGTGAAAACCGCGGGCGTGGACGACAGCATCCTGAAATTCACCGGTCCGGCGAAAGTGTACGAAAGCCAGGATGAAGCGGTAGACGCCATCCTCGGCGGCAAAGTGGTGGAAGGCGACGTGGTTGTCATTCGTTACGAAGGGCCGAAAGGCGGTCCGGGCATGCAGGAGATGCTCTACCCAACCACCTTCCTGAAATCCATGGGACTCGGTAAAGCCTGCGCGCTGATCACCGACGGGCGTTTCTCCGGCGGCACCTCCGGCCTCTCTATCGGCCACGTTTCCCCGGAAGCGGCAAGCGGCGGCAACATCGCCATCATCGAAGACGGTGACCTGATCGAAATCGACATCCCGAATCGTGGTATTCAGCTGAAGCTGAGCGACCAGGAGATTGCGGCCCGTCGTGAAGCGCAGGAAGCGCGCGGCGACAAAGCCTGGACGCCAAAAGATCGCCAGCGTGAAGTCTCCTTCGCCCTGCGCGCTTACGCGAGCCTTGCCACCAGTGCAGATAAAGGCGCGGTGCGCGATAAATCTAAACTTGGGGGCTAATGATGGCCGAGTCTCAACCCTTATCCGCCGCCCCCGAGGGGGCGGAATACCTGAGAGCGGTGCTACGCGCGCCAGTATATGAAGCCGTGCAGGTCACGCCCCTGCAGAAAATGGAAAAACTCTCTTCGCGCCTCGATAACGTTATCCTGGTCAAGCGCGAAGACCGCCAGCCGGTGCACAGCTTCAAGCTGCGCGGCGCCTACGCGATGATGGCCGGGCTGACCGACGAGCAGAAAGCGCGCGGCGTGATTACCGCGTCGGCGGGCAACCACGCCCAGGGCGTTGCCTTCTCCTCGGCCCGTCTGGGGCTGAAAGCGCTGATCGTGATGCCGGTCGCTACCGCAGACATCAAAGTCGACGCGGTCCGCGGTTTCGGCGGGGAAGTACTGCTCCACGGTGCCAATTTTGACGAAGCGAAAGCCAAAGCGATCGAGCTGGCGCAGCAGCAGGGTTTTACCTGGGTGCCGCCGTTCGACCACCCGATGGTGATTGCCGGGCAGGGCACGCTGGCGCTTGAACTGCTGCAGCAGGATGCGCATCTCGACCGCGTCTTCGTCCCGGTGGGCGGCGGTGGGCTGGCGGCGGGCGTGGCGGTGCTGATCAAACAGCTGATGCCGCAGATCAAAGTCATCGCCGTTGAAGCGGAAGACTCTGCCTGCCTGAAGGCGGCGCTGGATGCCGGCCATCCGGTCGACCTGCCGCGCGTCGGGCTGTTTGCCGAGGGCGTGGCGGTGAAGCGCATTGGCGACGAAACCTTCCGCCTGTGCCAGGAATATCTCGATGATATCGTCACGGTAGACAGCGACGCGATCTGCGCGGCGATGAAGGATCTGTTCGAGGACGTGCGTGCTGTGGCGGAACCGTCCGGCGCGCTGGCGCTGGCGGGGATGAAAAAATACATCGCGCAGCACAACATTCGCGGCGAGCGGCTGGCGCACGTGCTGTCTGGTGCGAACGTGAACTTCCACGGCTTGCGCTACGTTTCCGAGCGCTGCGAGCTGGGCGAACAGCGGGAAGCGCTGCTGGCGGTGACGATTCCGGAAGAGAAGGGCAGCTTCCTCAAGTTCTGCCAGTTGCTGGGCGGTCGTTCGGTGACGGAGTTCAACTACCGCTTTGCCGATGCCAAAGACGCCTGCATTTTTGTCGGCGTGCGTCTGAGCCGTGGCGTGGAGGAGCGCAAAGAGATCCTTAGCCTGCTGCATAACGGCGGCTACAGCGTGGTCGATCTTTCTGACGACGAGATGGCGAAGCTGCACGTGCGCTACATGGTCGGCGGGCGTCCATCGAAGCCACTCCAGGAACGCCTGTTCAGCTTCGAATTCCCGGAATCGCCGGGCGCGCTGCTCAAGTTCCTGCACACGCTGGGCACGCACTGGAACATCTCTCTGTTCCACTACCGCAGCCACGGCACCGACTACGGCCGCGTGCTGGCGGCGTTCGAACTGGGCGAGCACGAGCCGGATTTCGAAACGCGGCTGAACGAGCTGGGTTATGAGTGCCACGACGAAACCCATAACCCGGCGTTCAGGTTCTTTCTGGCGGGCTAGTGGTTCGGCAATATCTTCCAGAACGCATCAATAAGCGGCTCATGCAGCCGCTTTTTTTGTGCGCACACGCCAAGCTCGAACGGTGTTTTCTCATCGCTGCGTTCCAGAATCATCACGCGATTGCGCACTGGTTCCGGGCTGTTTTCCAGCACCACTTCCGGCAGCAGCGCTACGCCGCAGCCGAGCGCCACCATTGACACCATCGCCTCATGACCGCTGACGGTAGCGTATATCGACGGATTGCTGATTTTCTGACGGCGGAACCACAGCTCGATGCGGCGACGCACCGGCCCTTGATCGGCCATGATAAACGGCACCGTGGACCAGTCCGGTTTTTCCACTGAGACCTGGTTACGTACCGGGCAGGGCAGCGCCGGGGCAATCAGTACCACCGCCAGGTTCTCCAGCATCGAGAACGCCACTGCCCCCGGCAGGGTTTCGGGTTTCCCGGCGATGGCGAGATCCGCTTCGCCCGTCACCACTTTTTCCATGGCGTCGGCGGCGTCGCCGGTGGTGAGCTTAATCTCAACCGACGGATGGGCTGCGCGGAAGCGGTCGAGAATGGGTGGCAGATGGCTATAGGCGGCGGTCACGGAGCAGAAAATATGCAGTTCGCCGGAGAGCGATGGCCCCTGCTGATCGATGGCGTGCCGCAGCTGCTGGTACTGCAACAGCGTCTGCTGGGCAAAAATGCGCAGCTCTTCTCCCGCTTCCGTGAGGGTGACAGTACGGTTATCGCGTACGAACAGCGGCTGGCCGAGGTCTTCCTCAAGGCGTTGGATCTGGCGCGAAAGCGTGGAGGGGCTGACGTGCATCGCCCGGGCACTGCGGCCAAAATGGCGGCTTTCCGCCAGGTGCAGGAACATTTTTAGATCGCGTAAATCCACCGATTCCACTCCCTCTTTTTACATTGCAAAAATTGCAATATGACGTTGTGAATATATCAATTTCCGCAATAAATTTCCTGTTGTAATGTGGGTACATTCTCGCTGAAACGCGAACCGAACTATAAGACACACAACATCACGAGGTATCACCCATGGCTAACTACTTTAATACACTGAACTTGCGCCAGCAGCTGGCGCAGCTGGGCAAATGCCGCTTCATGGCGCGTGACGAATTTGCCGATGGCGCAAGCTACCTTCAGGGTAAAAAAGTGGTCATCGTCGGCTGTGGCGCACAGGGCCTGAACCAGGGCCTGAACATGCGTGACTCCGGTCTGGATATCTCCTACGCCCTGCGTAAAGAAGCGATTGCCGAGAAGCGCGCTTCATGGCGTAAAGCGACCGAAAACGGCTTCAAAGTGGGTACCTACGAAGAGCTGATCCCGCAGGCGGATCTGGTTGTTAACCTGACGCCAGACAAGCAGCACTCAGACGTAGTGCGCTCCGTACAGCCGCTGATGAAAGACGGCGCCGCGCTGGGCTACTCCCACGGCTTCAACATCGTTGAAGTGGGCGAGCAGATCCGTAAAGACATCACCGTAGTGATGGTGGCGCCGAAGTGCCCGGGTACGGAAGTACGCGAAGAGTACAAGCGTGGCTTCGGCGTACCGACGCTTATCGCGGTTCACCCTGAAAACGATCCGAAAGGCGAAGGTATGGCGATTGCCAAAGCGTGGGCTGCGGCGACCGGCGGCCACCGTGCGGGCGTTCTGGAATCCTCCTTCGTTGCCGAAGTGAAATCTGACCTGATGGGCGAGCAGACCATTCTGTGCGGCATGCTGCAGGCCGGTTCTCTGCTCTGCTTCGACAAGCTGGTGGAAGAAGGTACCGACCCGGCCTATGCGGAAAAACTGATTCAGTTCGGCTGGGAAACCATCACCGAAGCGCTGAAGCAAGGCGGGATTACGCTGATGATGGACCGCCTGTCCAACCCGGCCAAACTGCGCGCGTTTGCACTCTCTGAGCAGCTGAAAACCATCATGGCGCCGCTGTTCCAGAAACACATGGATGACATCATCTCCGGCGAGTTCTCTTCCGGCATGATGGCGGACTGGGCGAACGACGACAAGAAACTGCTGACCTGGCGTGAAGAGACCGGTAAAACCGCGTTCGAAACCGCGCCGCAGTATGAAGGTAAAATCGGCGAGCAGGAGTACTTCGATAAAGGCGTACTGATGATCGCGATGGTGAAAGCAGGCGTTGAGCTGGCGTTCGAAACCATGGTGGATTCTGGCATCATCGAAGAGTCTGCGTACTATGAATCTCTGCACGAGCTGCCGCTGATTGCGAACACCATCGCCCGTAAGCGTCTGTACGAAATGAACGTGGTTATCTCTGATACCGCAGAATACGGTAACTACCTGTTCTCTTACGCTTGCGTACCGCTGCTGAAAGAGTTCATGACCACCCTGCAGACGGGCGATCTGGGCAAAGCGATTGCGGAAGGTGCGGTAGACAACGCGCAGCTGCGTGACGTAAACGAAGCCATTCGCAGCCACCAGATCGAGAAAGTGGGCCACAAACTGCGTGGCTACATGACCGATATGAAACGTATCGCGGTAGCAGGTTAACACCAGGTGCGGGCTGATGCCCTCACCCCGACCCTCTCCCACGGGGAGAGGGTGCAAACATTAAAGGCCTTCTCTAAGAGAAGGCCTTGCTGTTTATTTCCGATACAGCACTTTAATGATGTGATAACCGAACTGGGTATGCAGCGGACCGGTTGGCTCCAGCACCGGGCAGGAGAAAACCACTTTATCGAACGCCGGAACCATCTGACCCTGACGGAATTCACCTAAATCGCCGCCACGCTTGCCTGACGGACAAATAGAGTGCTTCTTCGCCAGCTTGCCGAAGTCGGCACCGTTTTTAATCTGCTCCAGAAGATCCAGAGCCAGTTTCTCTTCTTTAACAAGGATATGCAGTGCTGCTGCTGTTTTTGCCATGATCGTGCCTTGAGTGGTATGGATTAGGCTCGCTATACTACCACGCTGTTATTCTCCCCTCCTGACTTTCATTGAGCGATCATTTATGCGTTTAAACCCCGGACAACAACAAGCCGTCGAATTTGTCACCGGACCGTGTCTGGTACTGGCGGGCGCAGGATCCGGTAAAACGCGCGTCATCACCAACAAGATTGCGCACCTGATCCGCGGCTGCGGCTACCAGGCGCGCCACATTGCGGCGGTCACCTTTACCAATAAAGCGGCGCGCGAGATGAAAGAGCGCGTCGGCCAGACACTGGGGCGCAAAGAGGCGCGCGGGCTAATGATCTCAACCTTCCACACGCTGGGGCTGGATATCATCAAACGCGAGTATGCGGCGCTGGGAATGAAGTCTAATTTCTCGCTTTTTGACGATACCGACCAGGTGGCGTTGCTTAAAGAGCTTACTGAGGGGCTGATCGAAGATGATAAGGTGCTGTTGCAGCAGCTGATCTCGACGATCTCGAACTGGAAAAACGATCTGATGACCCCGGCCCAGGCCGCGGCGATCGCTAAAGGCGAACGGGATCGGATCTTCGCCCACTGCTACGGTCTGTACGATGCACATATGAAAGCGTGCAACGTGCTGGACTTTGATGACCTTATCCTGCTGCCCACGCTGCTGCTGCAGCGCAATGAAGAAGTGCGCGAGCGCTGGCAGAATAAAATCCGCTATCTGCTGGTGGATGAATATCAGGACACCAACACCAGCCAGTACGAGCTGGTGAAGCTGCTGGTGGGGCAGCGCGCGCGTTTCACCGTGGTAGGCGATGATGACCAGTCAATTTACTCCTGGCGCGGCGCGCGCCCACAAAACCTGGTGCTGCTGAGCAAAGATTTCCCCGCCCTGCAGGTGATTAAGCTGGAGCAGAACTACCGCTCCTCCGGGCGTATCCTGAAGGCAGCAAACATCCTGATTGCCAATAACCCGCACGTTTTTGAGAAGCGTCTCTTCTCCGAACTGGGCTATGGCACGGAGCTGAAAGTGCTCAGCGCCAACAATGAGGATCATGAAGCGGAGCGCGTGACGGGCGAACTCATCGCTCACCACTTCGTCAATAAAACCGAATATAAAGATTACGCAATCCTTTATCGCGGCAATCACCAGTCGCGCGTCTTTGAAAAGATGCTGATGCAGAACCGCATTCCGTACAAGATCTCGGGCGGCACCTCGTTCTTCTCGCGTCCAGAGATCAAAGATCTGCTGGCCTATCTGCGCGTGCTCACTAATCCGGATGATGACAGCGCGTTTTTGCGCATCGTGAATACACCGAAGCGAGAGATTGGACCGGCAACGCTGCAAAAGCTCGGCGAGTGGGCGATGACCCGCAATAAAAGCCTGTTTACCGCCAGCTTTGATATGGGCCTGAGCCAGACGCTGACGGGGCGCGGGTATGATAATTTGACCCGCTTCACTCACTGGCTTGGCGAAGTACAGCGGCTGGCAGAGCGCGAGCCTGTGGCAGCCGTACGCGATCTGATCCACGGCATCGACTATGAATCCTGGCTGTACGAAACCTCCGCCAGCCCGAAAGCCGCTGAGATGCGGATGAAAAACGTTAACCAGCTTTTCAGCTGGATGACCGAAATGCTGGAGGGCTCTGAAATCGACGAGCCGATGACCCTGACGCAGGTGGTCACTCGCTTTACCCTGCGCGATATGATGGAGCGCGGCGAGAGCGAAGAAGAGGCCGATCAGGTTCAGCTTATGACGCTACATGCGTCAAAAGGGCTTGAGTTCCCGTATGTGTATCTAGTCGGCATGGAAGAGGGACTGTTGCCGCACCAGAGCAGCATTGATGAAGATAACGTCGACGAGGAGCGCCGCCTGGCCTACGTGGGGATCACCCGTGCGCAGAAGGAGCTGACGTTCACGCTTTGTAAAGAGCGCCGCCAGTACGGTGAACTCGTCCGCCCGGAACCGAGCCGTTTCCTGCTGGAATTGCCGCAAGATGACCTGATCTGGGAACAGGAGCGCAAGGTGATTACCGCAGAAGAGCGGATGCACAAGGGGCAGGCTAACGTGGCAAACATCCGCGCCATGCTGGCAAAAGCCAAAGAGAAAGGATAATACAAGGCCGGGTAAGGCTAAGCCACCACCCGGCAATGTTCAGCGTATTACTTCACCTCGAGTACCCAGTGCACATAGCTCTGCCACTGGCACTCCTGCTCGATCATCTCTGCCCCAAGCGGGTGATTATCAATCCAGTTTTCCGGCAGCGTCAGCGTCAGCTTTTCATCATCGGCTAGCAGATTAATGGCAGGCAGCAAATCATCGCGGCGGCGGCTGGCAAACAGGATCGCCAGACGCAGCAGGCGGCACAGATGCTCGGCCACGCGCGGCGGTACGGCGTTTTGCTGATGCAAAGAGGAGAGGTCTACGGCATTGGTTTGGTTTAGCAGCAGCGTTGCCAGCAGCTTTTTCTGTGCAGGCGTGTAGCCAGGCAAATCCAGGTTGCGCACCAGATACGCTGCGTGAGCAGGTGCCTGCTTAAAATCAATGCTTAGCCCTACCTCGTGCAGCGCACAGGCGCTCAGCAATAAATCGCGGCTCAGATGATCAAGATCCCAGGCGTTAGCGACCTGGTCGGCAAAGCGTGATGCCAGTTGCGATACGCGGCCAGCCTGATCGATATCAACCAGAAAACGGCGCTGCACGTTGCGCAGAGTACGGTTGCGGATGTCCTGATCCACCGACAGATGCAGCATCCCATAGACCAGACCTTCGCGCAGCGCGCCGCCGGCCAGGGTCATACACTGGATATTCAGTTCGGTGAATATGGCAATCAGAATGGCCAGCCCGCTCGGGAAAACCAGGGCACGTTCCAGCGTCAGGCCTTCAATTTCCAGCTCTTCCAGCCGTCCGCACTGAATGGCACGCTGTTTAAGCTGCTGAAGTTTGGCAAGCGTAATTCGCTCGTCCATTCCCTGCGCCATCATGATTTCCTGCAGGGCCTGCACGGTACCTGAGGCACCCACGCAGACTTTCCAGCCGTGATAGCGCAGTTCGTCCATCACCGGGCGTAACACTTCGCGCGCGGCGTTTTCTGCCTCGTCGAAATTCTCTTTCCCCAGGTTCCGATCGGTAAAGTAGCGCTCAAGCCAGGTCACGCAGCCCATCGACAGGCTGAACAGTGACGTGGCCTGCGCGCCGGTGCCGGTGACCAGCTCGGTACTGGCACCGCCGATATCCACCACCAGGCGGCGATCGTCACCCCCGGTGGTGTGGGCAACGCCCTGGTAGATCAGGCGTGCTTCTTCTTCGCCGCTGATAACCTGAACCGGACACCCCAGAATTTCCTGCGCTTTGGCAATAAAATCTACGGCGTTAACCGCCAGTCGGAGCGTCGCTGTGGCGACGACGGTGATTTGGGCATGCGGGATATCCTGCAAACGCTCAGCAAAGAGCCGCAGACACTGCCAGCCACGTTCCATGGCTTCAGGGGAGAGGTGATTATCGCTGCTCAGGCCCGCCGCGAGGCGGACCTTGCGCTTAATGCGCGTCAGCGTTTGTATGCTTCCCGCCACCTCACGCACAACCAGCATATGAAAACTATTCGAACCGAGATCAATTGCCGCATAGAGCGAGGTGGAGCTGAGCATATTTTCTTAACCTGAACGACGACGATTACGCGGTGCGCCGCCTGAACGACGCGGACCATTGCCGGAGCGCGGGCGGGTAAGACGCTTAGGCGGCGGCAGTTCGCTTAACAGCGCTTCCGGATTGTATTTGCTCTGCGGGATAGAGTGACCGATGTAGGTCTCAATGGCTGGAAGATTCAGCGCATACTCTTCACACGCAAGGCTAATCGAGTGACCGCTTGCGCCCGCACGACCGGTACGACCGATACGGTGTACGTAGTCTTCGCAGTCGTCTGGCAGATCGTAGTTAAAGACGTGCGTCACGGCCGGAATGTGTAAACCACGTGCCGCCACGTCGGTTGCGACCAGAATATCGAGATCGCCACGGGTGAACTCTTCCAGAATACGCAGGCGTTTTTTCTGCGCCACGTCGCCGGTCAACAGGCCAACACGATGACCATCGGCAGCCAGATGGCCCCAGATGTCTTCACAGCGGTGTTTAGTGTTCGCGAAGATAATGGCGCGATCGGGCCACTCTTCTTCAATCAGCGTTTGCAGCAGACGCATTTTCTCTTCATTGGAAGGATAGAAGAGCTCTTCTTTAATGCGGTGACCCGTTTTCTGCTCAGGTTCCACTTCCACATATTCCGCATTGTTCATCTGCTCGAACGCCAGCTCGCGTACGCGATAAGAAAGGGTTGCAGAGAACAGCATGTTCAGGCGCTGGTTAGCCGGCGGCATACGGCGGAACAGCCAGCGGATGTCTTTAATGAAGCCCAGATCGTACATACGGTCAGCTTCATCGAGCACCACAACCTGGATTGCGCCGAGGTTAATGTGATTCTGTTTGGCGTAGTCGATAAGACGGCCGGTGGTACCGATCAGGATATCCACGCCGCTTTCCAGCACTTTCAGCTGCTTATCGTAGCCGTCGCCGCCATAGGCCAGGCCAAGCTTCAGGCCGGTGGCCTGCGCCAGAGGCTCAGCGTCTGCATGGATCTGTACCGCCAGTTCTCGCGTCGGGGCCATAATTAGCGCGCGCGGCTGGTTAACTTTGCGGTCTGCAATCGCTGAGTGAGAAAGTAAATAATGGAACGTTGACGTTAAGAACGCCATCGTTTTGCCGGTACCGGTTTGCGCCTGCCCTGCAACATCGCGACCGGCCAGCGTCAGCGGCAGGGCGAGAGCCTGAATGGGCGTGCAGTTATGAAACCCTTTATTTTCAAGGGCTTCAATCACCTTCGGGTGCAGGGCGAAGTCGGAAAACTTCTGTTCTGTTAAATGTGTTTTGCTCATAGTGTGGTAGAATATCAGCTTACTATTGCTTTACGAAAGCGTATCCGGTGAAATAAAGTCAACCTTTAGTTGGTTAATGCGACATCAACACGTCGTTGGTGGAGACAAAACCAACGTACCAGGCTTATTCCTGTGGAGTTATATATGAGCGATAAAATTATTCACCTGACTGACGACAGTTTTGACACGGACGTACTTAAGGCTGACGGGCTGATCCTCGTCGATTTCTGGGCTGAATGGTGTGGTCCTTGCAAAATGATCGCCCCGATTCTGGATGAGATCGCTGACGAATATCAGGGCAAACTGACGGTTGCCAAGCTGAACATCGACCAGAACCCGGGTACCGCACCAAAATACGGTATCCGTGGCATCCCGACCCTTCTGCTGTTCAAAAACGGCGAAGTGGCGGCGACCAAAGTGGGCGCGCTGTCCAAAGGTCAGCTGAAAGAGTTCCTGGACGCTAACCTGGCGTAAGGTTTCTCCGCTGTGCGTCCAGAGCCCCCGGCTAAATGATGTGGAACTCTGGACGCCCGGCTGAAGTCGTGCTAAGTTAGCTATGACTTCGTTTTAAACATATCTGTTGTTTGAATCTTGTTTTACCCGATACTTCCCGTTGTTGACATGAACAATGCGTGAAGTGGCTAAATTCCGGGCTTGTCACTCAATCCGTCTTGTCGTTTCAGTTCTGCGTTCTTTCCCTGTGACCAGACAGCGAACAGACATGAGGTGATGGCCGCTAAACAGGCATGGATGACCCTGCCATACCATTCACAACATTAAGTTCGAGAATCACCCCGAGTTTAAGAACCCACACCATTATGAATCTTACCGAATTAAAGAATACGCCGGTTTCTGAGCTGATCACTCTCGGCGAAAATATGGGGCTGGAAAACCAGGCTCGTATGCGCAAGCAGGACATCATTTTCGCCATCCTGAAGCAGCACGCTAAGAGTGGCGAAGATATCTTTGGCGACGGTGTGCTGGAGATATTGCAAGACGGATTTGGTTTCCTCCGCTCTGCAGACAGCTCCTACCTCGCCGGCCCTGACGACATCTACGTATCCCCCAGCCAAATCCGCCGTTTCAACCTCCGCACTGGTGACACCATTTCAGGTAAGATTCGTCCTCCTAAAGAGGGTGAACGCTACTTTGCGCTGTTGAAAGTCAATGAAGTTAACTTCGATAAGCCGGAAAACTCGCGTAATAAGATCCTCTTTGAGAACTTAACGCCGCTGCACGCGAACTCTCGCCTGCGCATGGAGCGTGGTAACGGTTCTACCGAAGACTTAACCGCACGTGTTCTGGATTTGGCATCGCCAATCGGTCGCGGCCAGCGCGGTCTGATTGTGGCGCCGCCGAAAGCAGGTAAAACCATGCTGCTGCAGAACATCGCGCAGAGCATCGCCTATAACCACCCAGACTGCGTGCTGATGGTGCTGCTGATTGACGAACGTCCGGAAGAAGTAACCGAGATGCAGCGTCTGGTTAAAGGTGAAGTGGTTGCTTCTACCTTCGACGAGCCAGCATCTCGCCACGTTCAGGTTGCGGAAATGGTTATCGAGAAGGCTAAACGCCTGGTTGAGCACAAGAAAGACGTGATCATCCTGCTCGACTCTATCACCCGTCTGGCGCGCGCTTACAACACCGTGGTGCCAGCTTCCGGTAAAGTGCTGACCGGTGGTGTGGATGCTAACGCCCTGCATCGTCCGAAGCGCTTCTTCGGTGCCGCACGTAACGTGGAAGAGGGCGGCAGCCTGACCATCATCGCAACGGCGCTGATCGATACCGGTTCTAAAATGGACGAAGTGATTTACGAAGAATTTAAAGGTACAGGTAACATGGAACTGCACCTTTCTCGTAAGATCGCTGAAAAACGCGTCTTCCCGGCTATCGACTACAACCGTTCCGGTACCCGTAAAGAAGAGCTGCTCACCACGCAGGAAGAGCTGCAGAAAATGTGGATCCTGCGCAAAATCATCCATCCAATGGGTGAAATTGACGCGATGGAGTTCCTCATTAACAAACTGGCGATGACCAAAACCAACGACGACTTCTTCGACATGATGAAGCGCTCGTAACGCAAATAAAGCCAGCGAACGCCACGTTTTTACGTGGCGTTTTTCTTTTATGGACTATACGCTAGTACCACCTACTCCCAATTTTGACCGGTCAGTGCGACAATAAGATAATTCGCACAGTAAAAACATTAATAGCTTGAATAATAAACAAATGGAATTGTAAGAGGTTTGCTTTATAACTTCAGGCTCGGCGCCTTGATGGTTATACTTCCTTGACTAACATTTGTTGAGAACACCCATTGTGAACCTACTTGATACGTTTACTGAACTAACCAGTATTTTCTTATTTACCACCTGCTTTTTGTTTCTGGCACGTAAGGTGGCGAAATATCTGGGCTTAGTGGATAAACCCAACTTCCGTAAACGTCATCAAGGCATGATCCCTCTGGTCGGTGGTATCTCTGTTTTTGCAGGGATCTGCTTCACTTTTGCTATTGCAGATTACTATATTCCGCATGCCAGGTTGTATCTCTCTTGCGCAGCAGTTCTTGTCGTGATCGGTGCTCTTGACGATAGATACGACATTAGCGTCAAAATACGCGCTTTCGTTCAGGCAGCTGTCGCTATTGCAATGATGGTATTCGCTAAGTTGCACTTGAGTAGCCTGGGCTATATTTTTGGCTCCTGGGAGATGGAACTCGGCCCGTTCGGCTATTTCCTGACACTTTTTGCCGTGTGGGTGGCGATTAACGCGTTCAACATGGTTGACGGTATTGATGGTTTGCTTGGAGGCCTCTCCTGCGTCTCATTTGCCGCAATTGGTTTCATTTTATGGTTCGATGGGCAATATAGCCTTGCTATGTGGTGTTTCGCCATGATTGCAGCAATCCTGCCATATATCCTGTTAAATCTCGGCGCATTGGGCCGACGCTATAAAGTCTTCATGGGGGATGCGGGTAGCACGCTTATCGGCTTTACTATCATTTGGATTTTGCTGGAAACTACTCAGGGCGATGTACATCCCATCAGTCCGGTAACAGCCTTATGGATTATCGCCATCCCGTTAATGGATATGGTTGCGATTATGTATCGCCGACTGCGTAAAGGGATGAGCCCATTCTCTGCTGACCGTCAGCACATTCATCATCTGATCATGCGAGCCGGATTCACTTCCCGGCAGGCATTTGTGCTTATTACGCTGGCGGCTGCTATTCTAGCGGGGATTGGCGTGACGGCGGAATATACGCATTTTGTACCTGAGTGGGCCATGTTGGTATTGTTCTTGCTAGCATTTTCTCTCTACGGCTACTGCATTAAGCGCGCATGGAAGGTGGCGCGTTTCATTAAACGTATTAAGCGCAGGATGCGACGTAACAGTGGCAAAAACACAACATTAACTAAGTAGAACCGGGACTATGATGACTCAACCGTTGGCGGGAGCGAAATCAGTGGTAACTGAGAATGAACTGGATATTCGGGGTTTGTTTCGCGTGTTATGGGCAGGCAAACTTTGGATTGCGGGAATCGCGCTGGGGTTCGCACTGTTGGCGCTGGCCTACACGTTCTTTGCGAAACAGGAGTGGAGCGCCACGGCAATCACGGACAGACCAACGGTTAACATGCTCGGGGGGTACTATTCCCAGCAGCAATTCCTGCGAAACCTGGATATTAAAGCCAGCCTTGCCACGCCAGACCAGGCCTCCGTTATGGATGAGGCCTACAAAGAGTTTGTGATGCAACTGGCGTCATGGGATACGCGCCGCGATTTCTGGTCCCAGACGGATTACTACAAGCAGCGTCGGGTTGATAACACTAAAGCCGATGCCGCGCTGCTGGACGATCTGATTAATAATATTCAGTATATGCCCGGCGACGCGCTGCGTAACGTCAACGACAGCGTCAAGCTGATTGCGGAAACCGCGCCGGACGCCAATAACCTGTTGCGCCAGTACGTTGCGTTTGCCAGCCAGCGTGCCGCAAGCCATCTCAATGAAGAGCTCAAAGGTGCCTGGGCAGCCCGCACTATCCAGATGAAGGCGCAGGTCAAACGTCAGGAAGAGGTGGCAAACACTATTTTTGCGCGCCGCGTCCATAACATTCAGCAGGCGCTGAAAATTGCGGAACAGCACAACATTTCCCGCACTGAGACGGATGTTCCGGCTGATGAATTACCTGATTCTGAAATGTTCCTTCTTGGTCGCCCAATGCTGCAGGCGCGTCTGGAAAATCTGCAGGCCGTTGGGCCTGATTTTGACCTCGACTACGATCAAAATCGCGCGATGCTTAATACGCTTAATGTCGGCCCCTCCCTGGATCCGCGTTTTCAGACCTATCGTTATTTGAGAACGCCTGAAGAACCTGTAAAACGCGACAGTCCGCGTCGTGCATTCCTGATGATCATGTGGGGGATTGTGGGCGCACTCGTTGGGGCTGGCGTGGCGTTAACGCGTCGTCGTACAAACTAAGAACGCCGTTTACGATGAAGGCTATGGCCTTCATCGTCTAATCGAAGAGAATCGATGTGAAAGTACTTACTGTATTTGGCACCAGGCCGGAGGCCATTAAGATGGCGCCTCTGGTTCATGCGCTGGCCAGCGATCCTGATATTGAAGCGAAGGTCTGTGTCACGGCCCAGCACCGTGAGATGCTCGATCAGGTCCTAACCCTCTTTTCCATCGCCCCGGATTACGACCTCAATATTATGAAGCCGGGACAGGGATTGACGGAAATAACCTGTCGCATACTGCAGGATCTCAAGCCTATCCTGGAGTCGTTCAAGCCTGACGTCGTGCTGGTGCACGGCGATACCACGACGACGATGGCAACAAGCCTGGCCGCGTTTTACCAGCGTATTCCCGTCGGTCATGTTGAAGCGGGCCTGCGCACCGGTAATCTTTATTCTCCGTGGCCGGAAGAGGCCAACCGTACGCTTACCGGGCATCTGGCGATGTACCACTTTGCGCCAACCGAGAACTCTCGCCAGAACCTGCTGCGTGAAAATGTCGCCGATAACAACATTTTTGTGACCGGCAATACGGTCATTGATGCGTTGATTTGGGTACGCGATCGCGTACTGGCAAACGGCGAGCTGCAGAAAGAGCTCGCTGCCCGCTATCCGTTCCTGAATAACGGCAAAAAAACCATTCTGGTCACTGGCCACCGTCGCGAAAGCTTTGGACGGGGTTTTGAGCAAATCTGTCACGCGCTGGCTGAAATCGCCGCGCAGAACGACGATGTGCAAATTGTCTATCCGGTACACCTTAATCCTAACGTCAGCGAGCCGGTCAACCGCATCCTGGGCCACGTCGAAAACGTCCTGCTGATTGAACCGCAGGACTACATGCCGTTTGTCTGGCTGATGAACCACGCCTGGCTGATCCTCACCGATTCGGGTGGGATTCAGGAAGAAGCCCCCTCTCTTGGCAAGCCGGTACTGGTGATGCGTGAAACCACTGAACGTCCGGAAGCGGTTAAAGCCGGGACGGTGCGTCTGGTCGGCACCAACGCACAGCTCATCGTCGAAGAGGTCACTCGCCTTCTGCACGACGATGAAGCGTATCAGGCGATGAGCCGGGCCCACAATCCGTATGGAGACGGGCAGGCTTGTGGCCGTATTTTGCATGCACTTAAACACAATCGGGTATCGCTATGAGTTTTACTACCATCTCTGTCATTGGCCTTGGCTATATTGGCCTGCCCACGGCGGCGGCATTCGCCTCCCGTCAAAAACAGGTTGTCGGCGTGGATATCAACGCACGGGCGGTAGAAACCATTAATCGTGGCGAAATTCATATTGTAGAGCCCGATCTTGACCGAGTCGTGAAAGAGGCGGTTGATGGCGGCTTCCTGCGCGCCAGCACGACGCCAGTGGAAGCGGATGCCTACCTGATTGCCGTTCCAACGCCCTTTAAAGGCGACCACCAGCCCGATATGGTCTATGTCGAGGCGGCGGCAAAATCCATTGCCCCCGTGCTGAAGAAAGGCGCGCTGGTGATCCTGGAATCAACCTCTCCGGTGGGTGCCACCGAGCAGATGGCGCAGTGGCTTGCAGAAGCGCGTCCTGATTTACGCTTCCCACAACAGGCTGGCGAGCAGGCGGATATCAACATCGCCTACTGCCCGGAGCGCGTGTTGCCGGGGCAGGTGATGGTCGAACTGATTAAAAACGACCGCGTCATTGGCGGCATGACGCCGGTCTGTTCCGAACGCGCCAGCGCGCTGTACAAGATTTTCCTGGAAGGCGAATGCGTAGTGACCAACTCCCGCACCGCAGAGATGTGCAAGCTGACTGAAAACAGCTTCCGTGACGTTAACATCGCCTTTGCTAACGAACTGTCGCTTATTTGCGCCGATCAGGGGATTAACGTTTGGGAGTTAATCCGCCTGGCGAATCGCCATCCGCGCGTCAACATTCTCCAGCCTGGCCCGGGGGTGGGCGGTCACTGTATTGCCGTCGACCCGTGGTTTATCGTGGCGCAGAACCCGGCGCAGGCGCGTCTGATTCGCACCGCGCGAGAAGTGAACGACAGCAAACCTCACTGGGTGCTCAACCAGGTTAAAGCGACGGTAGCGGACTGTCTGGCAGAGAGCGGCAAGCGCGCCAGCGAGCTGAAAATTGCCTGCTTTGGTCTGGCATTTAAACCCAACATTGACGATCTGCGCGAAAGCCCGGCGATGGAAATTGCCGAGATGATTACCGAATGGCATAAGGGCGAAACGCTGGTGGTTGAGCCGAATATCCATGAACTGCCGGCAAAACTGGCGGGGCACTGCACGCTGACGGCGCTCGATGACGCGCTGGCGACGGCGGACGTGCTGGTGCTGCTGGTGGATCATAAAGAGTTTAAAGCGACGTCCGGTGATGCCGTACGTCAGCAGTATGTGGTTGATACGAAAGGCGTCTGGCGTTGAGTGAACTTCATGGCGTGCTTGAATCCCTTGAGTGGGAAAGCACATTTTTTGCCCGCCCCTCGGCGATAGTCCGCTGGCGCGAGAATGCGCCCGCCCTGCAGGAAGCGGACCTCAGCGTCTGGCAGCGCGTGCAGGCTAAAATCCCGGCGGACCGTGCCGATCTGCTTGATGCGCTCCAGCAGCGTGGTTTTCAGCTGGTTGAAGGTGAGGTAGACCTTTCCATTGCCCTTACCCGGCACGATGCGTCCGGCGCGGAAATTGCAACGGAACTGGACATTCCTGTGCTGCGCCAGATGGCGGCCCGGGCGTTTGCGCAGAGCCGCTTTCGCGCGCCCTGGTATGCCCCTGACGATAGCGGACGCTTCTATGCCCAGTGGATAGAGAATGCGGTCAAAGGCACCTTTGACCACGTCTGCCTGGTTTTCCGTACAGCGGACGGTCAGATTCAGGGATTTGTCTCGCTGCGCAAGCTCAACGCGCGCGAGGCGCGTATTGGCTTATTAGCCGGGCGCGGCATGGGTGAGAAACTCATGCAGGCGGCGCTGCACTGGGCGCAGCAGCAGCAGGTTGAGACGCTGCGGGTGGCGACCCAGGTGGGCAACACCGCCGCGCTTAAACGTTATATTGCGAGTGGTGCCAACATCGACGCCACCGCCTACTGGTTATACAGGTGACAAGATGATTCCATTTAACGCACCACCCGTCGTGGGAACCGAACTCGACTATATGCAGTCTGCCATGGGCAGCGGCAAACTCTGCGGTGACGGCGGTTTTACCCGTCGCTGTCAGCAGTGGATGGAGCAGCGTTTTCGCAGCGCTAAGGTGCTGCTGACCCCGTCCTGCACGGCATCGCTGGAAATGGCGGCCCTGTTGCTGGATATCCAGCCCGGTGATGAAGTGATCATGCCGAGCTATACCTTCGTCTCCACGGCAAACGCCTTTGTCCTGCGCGGGGCGAAAATCGTCTTTGTGGATATCCGCCCGGACACCATGAACATTGATGAGACGCTGATTGAAGCTGCGATCACCGATAAAACGCGCGCGATTGTGCCGGTTCACTACGCGGGCGTGGCCTGTGAAATGGACACCATCATGGCGATCGCCAAAAAGCACAACCTGTTTGTGGTTGAAGATGCCGCGCAGGGCGTGATGTCCACCTACAAGGGGCGCGCGCTGGGCACGATCGGCCACATTGGCTGCTTCAGCTTCCACGAAACGAAAAACTACACCGCTGGCGGTGAGGGCGGTGCGACGCTGATTAACGATCGTGCCCTGGTTGAGCGTGCGGAAGTGATCCGCGAAAAAGGCACCAACCGCAGTCAGTTCTTCCGCGGTCAGGTTGATAAGTACACCTGGCGCGATATCGGCTCCAGCTATCTGATGGCGGATCTGCAGGCGGCATACCTGTGGGCGCAGCTGGAAGCGGCAGAGCGGATTAATCTCCAGCGCCTGTCCCTCTGGCAAACCTATTACGACGCGCTGGAGCCTCTGGCCAAAGCCGGGCGTATTGAGTTGCCAACCATTCCGGCCGATTGCATCCATAATGCCCATATGTTCTACATCAAGCTGCGCGATAACGACGATCGCAGCCAGCTCATCGCCTGGCTGAAAGAGGCCGAAATTATGGCGGTGTTCCACTATATCCCGCTGCACTCCAGCCCGGCCGGAGAAGCATTTGGCACGTTCGCGGGTGAAGATCGTTACACTACGAAAGAAAGTGAGCGTTTGCTTCGCTTGCCGCTGTTCTACAACCTCGCACCAGTTAACCAGCGTACGGTGATCAATACCCTTCTGAGCTATTTCAGCTGATATGTCTCTGGCAAAAGCATCGGTGTGGACCGCCGCGTCCACGCTTGTAAAAATTGGTGCCGGACTGCTGGTCGTCAAGCTGCTCGCCGTCTCATTTGGGCCCTCTGGTGTGGGGCTGGCGGGCAACTTCCGCCAGCTTGTCACCGTCCTTGGTGTGCTGGCCGGTGCCGGAATCTTCAACGGCGTGACCAAATACGTTGCTCAATATCATGATGATGCGGCCCAGCTTCGCAGGGTAGTGGGCACCGCGTCGGCGATGGTGACAGGCTTTTCGACCCTGCTGGCGATTGTGTTTCTGCTGGCGGCGGCGCCCATCAGCCAGGGATTGTTCGGGCACACCCATTACCAGGGGCTGGTCCGTCTGGTTGCGCTGGTCCAGATGGGCATTGCCTGGGCTAACCTGCTGCTGGCGCTGATGAAAGGTTTTCGCGATGCTGCCGGGAACGCGCTTGCCTTAATCCTGGGCAGCGTCATCGGCGTGATTGCCTATTACTTCTGCTATCGCCTGGGCGGCTATGAAGGCGCACTGCTGGGGCTTGCGCTGGTCCCGGCGCTGGTTGTTGTGCCTGCGGCATTTATGCTGATGCGTCGGGGTGTTATCCCTCTGAGCTACCTGAAACCACAATGGGACAAGGTGCTTGTCAGCCAGCTGGGTAAGTTTACCCTGATGGCGCTCATTACTTCCGTCACGCTGCCAGTGGCATACGTGATGATGCGAAACCTGCTGGCGGCGCATTACAGCTGGGATGAGGTGGGGATCTGGCAAGGGGTAAGCAGTATTTCCGACGCTTACCTCCAGTTTATAACGGCTTCCTTTAGCGTTTATTTGCTGCCAACCTTATCGCGCCTGACGTCCAGGCAGGATATTACCCGAGAAATTTCCCGCTCCTTGCGTTTCGTATTACCCGCTGTGGCGGCGGCCAGTTTGACCGTCTGGCTATTGCGCGATGTTGCCATCTGGCTGCTTTTCTCCGCAAAGTTTACCGCCATGCGCGATCTCTTTGCCTGGCAACTGGTGGGCGATGTGCTGAAAGTGGGGGCTTACGTTTTCGGCTATCTGGTGATTGCGAAAGCTTCGCTGCGGCTGTATATCCTGGCGGAGATTAGCCAGTTTGCGCTACTGACAGCATTTTCACACTGGCTGATACCCGCGCACGGTGCGCTGGGGGCGGCTCAGGCCTATATGGCAACCTATATCGTTTATTTCGCTGCCTGCTGCGGCGTATTTTTATTGTGGCGTAAACGCGCATGACTGCACTGATTCATATCCTGGGATCGGATATCCCACACCATAACCAGACCGTTTTGCGGTTCTTTAACGACGAGCTGGCATCAGGAAATCCTGATGCGCGCGAGTTTATGGTTGCAGGTCAGGATAATGGCCTGAGCGCGGCGTTTCCGGCGCTGACTATCGCCTTCTGGCCGGATAAAGCTTCCCTGGCGAAGGCGGTTATTGCCAAAGCCAAAGCGGATCGTGAGCAACGTTTCTTTTTCCACGGGCAGTTCAATACCGGCCTGTGGCTGGCTCTGCTCAGCGGGGGAATTAAACCCTCCCAGTGCAGCTGGCATATCTGGGGAGCCGATCTCTACGAAGTTTCCCGCGGCTGGAAGTTCCGTCTTTTCTATCCCCTGCGTCGCATGGCGCAGGGAAGGGTGGGCCGCGTTTTTGCCACCCGCGGCGATCTGAATTATTTTGCGAAGCAGCACCCGAACGTGCGCGGCGAGCTACTCTATTTCCCAACCCGTATGGACCCGGCGCTGAACACCATGGCGAATGACGCGGTTCGCGAAGGCAAGCTGACGATCCTGGTGGGGAATTCCGGCGACCGCAGTAACGAGCATGTGGCCGCGCTACGGGCGGTATACCAGCAGTTTGGCGACACGGTGAACGTGGTGGTGCCGATGGGTTATCCGGCCAACAACGACGCCTACATTGATGAGGTTCGCCAGCAGGGGCTTGCGTTATTCAGCGAAGGAAATCTGCACATTCTCAGCGAAAAGCTGGAGTTTGATGACTATCTTGCGCTGCTGCGAAAATGCGATCTGGGCTATTTCATCTTTGCCCGCCAGCAGGGTATTGGTACGCTGTGCCTGCTGATTCAGGCGGGTGTACCGTGCGTGCTCAACCGCGACAACCCGTTCTGGCAGGACATGGCCGAGCAGCATATTCCGGTGCTGTTCACCTCAGACACGCTGAATGTCGAAGTGGTGCGTGAAGCACAGCGCCAGCTCACGCTGGTGGATAAAAATAGCATCGACTTTTTCAGCCCGAATTACCTCACGCCGTGGCACCGCGCGCTGCGTATCGCTTCAGGAGACAACGCATGAGTCAGTTGCAATTCAGCGGCTTACTGGTTGTCTGGCTTCTGAGCTCCCTGTTTATCGCCACGCTCACCTGGTTTGAGTTCCGCCGCGTGCGCTTCAACTTTAACGTGTTCTTCTCGTTGCTGTTTCTGCTGACCTTCTTTTTCGGCTTCCCGCTGACCAGCATTCTGGTCTTCCGTTTTGACGTGAGCGTCGCGCCGCCGGAGATTCTCCTCCAGGCCCTGCTGGCGGCGACCTGCTTCTATGCGGTTTACTACGTCACCTATAAAACGCGTCTGCGGCCAGCGCAGGCCGCCGCCCCGCGTCGGGCGCTCTTTACCATGAACCGGGTGGAGACCCATCTGACGTGGGTGATGCTCATGACCATCGCCCTGGTCAGCGTTGGCATCTTCTTCATGCATAACGGCTTCCTGCTGTTTAAGCTCCACTCCTACAGCCAGATTTTTTCGGCCGAAGTCTCAGGCGTGGCGCTTAAGCGATTCTTCTATTTCTTCATCCCGGCGATGCTGGTGATCTTCTTCCTGCGCCAGGACAGCAAAGCGTGGCTGTTCTTCCTGGTCAGTACCGTTGCGTTCGGTATCCTGACCTACATGATTGTGGGCGGTACGCGCGCCAACATTATCATTGCTTTCGCTATCTTCCTGTTTATCGGCATTATCCGCGGCTGGATCTCGCTGTGGATGCTGGTTGCGGCAGGCGTGTTTGGCATTGTGGGGATGTTCTGGCTGGCGCTGAAGCGCTACGGGATGAACGTGGCGGGCGATGAGGCATTTTACACGTTCCTCTACCTGACGCGCGACACCTTCTCGCCGTGGGAAAATCTGGCATTGCTGCTGCAAAACTACGACAAGATTGATTTCCAGGGGCTGGCGCCGATTGTTCGCGACTTCTACGTCTTTATCCCGAGCTGGCTGTGGCCGGACCGCCCTGGTGTGGTGCTCAATACCGCGAACTATTTTACCTGGGAAGTGCTCAACAACCATTCGGGCCTGGCGATCTCGCCAACGTTGATTGGTTCCCTGGTGGTGATGGGAGGAGGCTGGTTTATCCTGCCGGGCGCGTTTGTCGTAGGGCTGATTATCAAGTGGTTCGACTGGCTCTACGTGCGTGGTAACGAAGAGACCAACCGCTACAAGGCGGCTATTTTGCACAGTTTTTGCTTTGGTGCCATTTTCAATATGATCGTTCTGGCGCGCGAGGGTCTGGACTCGTTCGTTTCACGCGTGGTTTTCTTCATGGTCGTTTTTGGCATCTGCCTGTTACTGGCCAAACTGTTGTACTGGCTGTTCGACAGCGCAGGGCTTGTGCACAAGCGCGAGCAACAGGGCAACACAACGCTGTCGCAAGTCTGAGTAGGGAAAGTAATGACTGATAAAATTTCTGCACCGCGCTATGCGCTTCGTGGCCTGCAGCTTATTGGCTGGCGCGACATGCAGCACGCGCTGGACTTTCTGTTCGCCGACGGGCAGATGAAATCCGGTACGCTGGTTGCTATCAACGCGGAAAAGATGCTGGCGGTGGAAGATAACGCCGAGGTGAAAAGCCTGATTGAAGCGGCTGAATTTAAATACGCGGACGGTATCAGCGTGGTCCGCTCTATCCGTAAAAAGTATCCTGACGCTAATGTTTCCCGCGTGGCGGGTGCCGACCTCTGGGAGCAGCTTATGGCCCGCGCAGGCGCGGAAGGTACGCCAGTCTTCCTGATTGGCGGTAAGCCTGAAGTGCTGGCCGAGACCGAAGAGAAACTGCGTCGTCAATGGAATGTGAATATCGTCGGCAGCCAGAATGGTTACTTCAAGCCTGAAGACCAGCAGGCTTTGTTTGCCCGCGTGCGCGACAGCGGGGCAAAAATCGTCACCGTGGCGATGGGGTCCCCACGCCAGGAGATCCTGATGCGCGACTGCCGTCTGGTCTGTCCGGATGCCCTCTATATGGGCGTCGGCGGCACCTACGACGTCTTTACCGGCCATGTTAAGCGTGCGCCAAAGGTCTGGCAAAATCTGGGGCTGGAGTGGCTTTACCGCCTGCTATCGCAACCGACGCGCATTAAACGACAGATTCGTCTGCTTCGTTACCTCGCCTGGCAGTATACCGGGAAAATGTAATCAGAATGCAGCGCGATATGCTATTCGCGCTGCAACTCGCCTGCAAAACTGCTGATATTCTGTGCAATGCATTCATTTTTTTAATGCATCGTTTGCCATTTGGCCGATTTTAAGAAACCATTCGCACCGTATTTTAGTACCCCTAAAAAACAACAACCGGTATTAAGCCGGGAAACAGCAAACACAATCGAGGATCTATGGCAGAGAAACAACCGGAGCTACAGCGTGGGCTGGAAGCTCGTCACATCGAACTGATAGCGCTGGGCGGCACTATCGGCGTTGGCCTGTTTATGGGCTCCGCAAGCACCCTAAAATGGGCAGGCCCTTCCGTATTACTGGCGTATATCATCGCCGGGCTGTTTGTTTTCTTCATCATGCGCTCAATGGGTGAAATGCTCTTTCTGGAGCCGGTGACCGGTTCCTTCGCCGTTTACGCACACCGTTACATGAGCCCGTTCTTTGGTTACCTGACGGCCTGGTCATACTGGTTTATGTGGATGGCGGTGGGCATCTCTGAAATCACCGCGATAGGGGTTTACGTCCAGTTCTGGTTCCCGGACATGGCCCAGTGGATACCGGCTCTCATTGCCGTGGGGCTGGTGGCCCTGGCAAACCTTGCAGCCGTGCGCCTTTACGGTGAAATCGAGTTCTGGTTTGCGATGATCAAAGTGACCACGATCATCGTGATGATTGTTATTGGTTTGGGCGTGATTTTTTATGGCTTTGGCAACGGCGGACACGCCATCGGCTTTAGCAACCTGACTGAACACGGCGGCTTCTTCGCCGGCGGCTGGAAGGGCTTCCTGACGGCGCTGTGTATCGTTGTGGCCTCGTACCAGGGTGTGGAGCTGATCGGGATTACCGCCGGTGAAGCGAAAAACCCGCAGGTCACGCTGCGTAGTGCGGTGGGCAAAGTGCTGTGGCGTATCCTGATTTTCTACGTGGGTGCGATCTTCGTCATCGTCACCATCTTCCCGTGGAACGAAATTGGGACGACGGGGAGTCCGTTCGTATTAACCTTTGCGAAGATCGGAATTACAGCAGCAGCGGGTATCATCAACTTTGTGGTTCTGACGGCAGCGCTGTCAGGCTGTAACAGCGGGATGTACAGCTGTGGCCGTATGCTCTACGCGCTTTCGAAAAATAACCAGCTGCCTGCGACAATGAGTAAAGTCTCACGTGCTGGCGTGCCGGTAGCGGGCGTAGCGGTCTCCATTGTCATCCTGCTGATTGGTTCCTGCCTGAATTACATCATTCCTAATCCACAGCGCGTGTTTGTTTACGTCTACAGCGCCAGCGTGCTGCCGGGCATGGTGCCGTGGTTTGTTATCCTCATCAGCCAACTGCGTTTCCGCCATGCGCATAAAAAAGCGATCGCCAGCCATCCGTTTCGCTCGATTCTGTTCCCGTATGCGAACTATTTGACGATGGCGTTCCTGATTTGCGTATTAATTGGAATGTACTTTAATGAAGATACCCGCATGTCGCTGTTTGTCGGGCTGATCTTCCTGGCGGCAGTGACGGCCGCGTATAAGCTTTTTGGCCTGGGTCGCCGTGCCACCACGCAGAAAGTGGAGGAATAAGCGGCAAAATGTGCAAACCATAACCAAACGCGCATTTTTTTCAAAAAAGCACTAGACAGCGGGGGCGGAGGTACGTAATATCCAGCCCCGCAACGGCGCTAAGCGCCCGTAGCTCAGCTGGATAGAGCGCTGCCCTCCGGAGGCAGAGGTCTCAGGTTCGAATCCTGTCGGGCGCGCCATTTTAGTTCCCGGCGCTAGAGCTGCGGTGGTCTGAGAAGTAGTCAGTACCGCGTGAAAGAATACAGTGGTGGCTATAGCTCAGTTGGTAGAGCCCTGGATTGTGATTCCAGTTGTCGTGGGTTCGAATCCCATTAGCCACCCCATTATTGAAAGAGTTGTGAATTGCGAAGGTGGCGGAATTGGTAGACGCGCTAGCTTCAGGTGTTAGTGTCCTTAGGATGTGGGGGTTCGAGTCCCCCCCCTCGCACCACGACTTTTTAATAAATTGAACTAAAAATTCAAAAAAGCAGTACATCGGCGAGTAGCGCAGCTTGGTAGCGCAACTGGTTTGGGACCAGTGGGTCGGAGGTTCGAATCCTCTCTCGCCGACCAATTTTGAACCCCGCTTCGGCGGGGTTTTTTGTTTTCTGCAACTTTTCTCCCCTGTAGTTATCCCCCGACAGCGCCCTGTATCACTGTCGCGATTCAGCGACATACAACCATTTGAAATTACAAGAAATAATTATTTACGGGATTTGCTGTCTCTTCCTGGCGACATATTTATGCTTTTGCCGATACGTTGTGAAGCGTCAGATGCCGCTGAACAGCATAATTTCCTTTTATCTTAAAATGTTGCGCCATGTAAAACTTCTGCGTGTAAATCTGGCACGTTACGTGCAATAATATACGCGTAGATGCTCATTCCATCTCTTATGTTCGCCTTAGTGCCTCATAAACTCAGGAATGACGCAGAGCCATTTACGGTGCTTATCGTCCACTGACAGATGTCGCTTCGGCCTCATCAGACACCATGGACATAACGTTGAGTGAAGCACCAAATATGTTGTCTTACAGACCTGTTTTAACGCCTGCTTTTATAGCAGGCGTTTTTTTATGTCTTATTCCCGATAAAAGCGCATGATGAGGGCAACCATCAGCAGAGCCGCTGACGAAACCATATAAAGCGCCTGTACTGAGCCAAACTCTGATGCCACTATCGCTGCTACTCCGGTAAAAAGAGAGGCACTGAGCGTTTGCCAGCGCCAGGCTTTACCGCTGGCTATAGCGGTTTGCGCGGCCTGAAAATTACTGAGTACGCCAAACGTACCCGCCGCAAAAAGCACGTTTGAGGCCAGATGCGCGACAAAGATCATCCCCAGCGCATACCCTATCCAGCCGGCCATAAACGGCAGCATTCCATAAGCGGCCAGAAAGATGCCGAGGCAAAGCAACAGTCGCGGCGTATGAGCCGCAAAACGCGCCAGGCTGTCTCTTTGCAGCAGCAGAGGGCCGCAAAGCTGCCCCATACTCCTCGCGAAAAGCAAAGGCAGAGCAAGGCCCGCCGCGTCCTGAGGACGGAGCTGCTGGGCCAGCGCCGGAAGAAGCGCCATCGCAGGTGACCCGACGGCGGCCAGCGCCGGCAAAATGAGCAAGCTGCGTTTCTGCCGAACGGTCAATGTCTGCCAGCGCAATGTCGCTGAAGCCCCCTTTTCTACACGGCCGGTGCGTGACGCCGAAGTAAACAGGCCTCCCGCCAGCCATAGCATGGCCAGCGACCCGAGAAAGCTGATGGCATCAATGGCCAGCAAGGCGAGCAAGGGTATCTTCTGAAAAAGCACCACGCCCAGCCCGGTACCTAATAACACCTGAGACGCAAAAATCACATTTTCCAGGCAGGTGGCGGCAGGCAGTTCCGTTTCGCTGAGTCCGCGCTTAAAGAGTAAGGTCAGCGCGGGCCAGCTCATCCCGCTGAGCAGCGCTTCGGTGGATTGCACGGCGAGTAACGCGGCAACGCTATGATAACCCACGCCAAGCAGGGGAAAGAGCAGGGCAAGTAAGCCCAGTCCTTCGGTCAATATCAGCAGGGATATCGGAGAAAAGCGTGAGCACAGCCTTTCGCCGAGCATGCTGCCGATAAACCCCGGCACCGTGGCGAACAGAAAAGCGAGGGTCAGCAGCGCTGGCGGGGCCGACCACGCTAACAGCAGACCGAAGACGACGACCTGGGTTAACCCATTTCCCAGAGAAGAGAAGATAAAAGCACAAGCAAGCAGGCGCAGCCAGCGATGGCAGCGCAGCGCTTCAATAAGCGCGTATAAAAGCGAGTTCATGGCGCTTTCCTTTCAGAAACGATTTAGTCCATGCGCAGATCGCGCATGTGCGAAAAAAAGTTAATGAAAAGATATCGTTACATTGGCGGGTTCGTTTGCGGCTGTCGGTGTAAAGAATGTAGCAGGAAAACAGTGATAAAAAAAGGAGGCCGTCTGGCCTCCTGATGAATTACTGCTGCGTTCCGTTATTTTGCAGCGTCAATAACAGCCCATCACGCCGCATGGCGGCCGCCTCTTCTGGCTTATGCTGTTTGTCGAGCGTATCGGCAAGCCACGCGTAGTCAAATGCGTCCGGACGCTGTTTCAGCGCCGCACGGAAGGCCAGGCTCGCCTCCTGCCATTCCCCGTGCTTCATCAGCGACTGGCCCAGCGTACTCCACAGCAGCGGACGGTCACCGACGGTTTTGATCTGCTGGCGCAGCACTTTCTCGACCTGCTCAGGGTTATTGGTTTTCAGGCGCGGGATCACCATGACCAGACGATCGTCGTACTGGCGCTTCAGGCCGTCGAGGAGGATCTCCTGCGCGGTGTCATGATCGTCACACTCAATAAGATGTTCCGCCATAGCCACCTGCAGAGGAACCTGCTGGCGCGTTTTCCGGCTCTGATTTTTCCACCAGGTTTTCAGACCGTCGCTGCCCAGGTCGGCGCGCGCCTGATCCATCAGGCCAATCCATGCCAGACGCTGAAGCTCATCACGATGCTCATCATCACCCACCTCGGCCTTCGCCATCGACGGAATGATGTCCAGCAGCGAACCCCACGCACCGGTACGAATATAGGCCTGCTCCGCAAGGCGCAGGACTTCCGGATGACGTGGTGCGATTTCCAGCAGACGGTCAATGCCGTGGCGCGCCGCGTGGTTCTCATTGCGCGCGAGCTGCAGGCGGACGCGGGTAATTTCCACTGGGATCGGGTCGCCAGACGCCAGTTCAGACGCGCGTTCCAGATGCTGGTTAGCGCGGGCTTCATCACCGCGCTGCTGGGCCGCTTCGGCTGCCAGAAGATAGTTCACCACTGGCTGTTCTGCGTGATCGGCGTTTTTCGACATCAGCTTTTCAACCTGCTGATAATCGCCTTCGGCCAGCTTCAGCAGCGCCTGTTCCGTTTGCTTACGGGCGCGGCGGCGCTTACGGCCTACGAACCAGCCGCGGGTATGGGCACCGGTACGGAAAATACGGCGCAGGATCCATTCAACGGCAAGCAGTACCACGACGCCGAGGATCAGAACGATCGCCAGACCCGTTACGCTGGTTTCAATGTTGTAGTTATCGGTCTGGATCAGGACGTATCCCTGATGACCCGCAAGCATCGGCCCCAGGACGATCCCGGCGATCAGCAGGATGAAGAGTAAAAGGACTTTTAGCATCATTACTCTCCCTGTGGCGCGCTTTCAGGCGCTGGCGCTGTGCCGGTCTGCTCGGCCGGAACGCCCGGCTGCGCCAGCAGGTTACGCACGCGCGTCTGCATCAGCTTCTCCAGAATCGGCTGGCTGGCCAGCTTATCCGGCACGTTCATGGTGATGTTCTGCTGGCTCAGCTTGTCGATATCTTCGAGGAAGGCGGTGGTCGTCGCATCATCGGTGTTGTAGTAGGCGCGTACCCACGTTGAGACGTTATCCAGCGCCTGTTTGTAGGTCTCTTCCTGATGGCGCGGCACGGCCTGCGCCGCGACCAGCAGGCGGGAACGGATATTTTCGCGCAGATAGATATCCTGATTCGGCGCCAGGAGCGGTACGGCGGTTTCGTCGCGGCGACGGATGGTAATGAAGCTGTCCATAAAGTTCTGCCAGCTTTTCTGCAGGTTTATGCGCCATTCGCTCAGGGAGCTGGAAAGTTCGGTACCGTCGGAATCCATCGGGGAGTCGTCGTCGTTATTATCCGCCAGCTGCAGGTTATCAATTTGATTCGAAAGCTGGTTCACCTTGAGGATAATGCCGTCGTAATCCACCTGCGAAACGGCGGAGAGGCTGGCAATATCTTCGGTAATCGCGCGACGTGCGGTAATGAGGCTTGGATCGTTCATGTCTGCCAGGCTCGCATCGGCGCTTTTCAGCAGCGCGGCGGCGGTGGTCACGTCCTGATCGCTCCACAGCTTACGCCCGGCGAGTTTTACGAGGAAATCGGCCTGCGAGAGCAGCCAGGTTTTGGCATCGGTGCCGGAAATCGTGGCGACTTTCTGCTGTACTTCACCCAGCTGTTTTGTCAGCTCTTCCTGTTTACTGTTTGCCTCGGCTAGCGCGGCGGCCTGCTGCTTAATCACCGCTTCCAGCTCGGTTTTCTGCGTTTCCTGCGCTTTTTGCAGGGAGGTAAGCTGATTCACCAGCGTATCGCTGGTGGCCGTCTGGTTAGCACTCTGTTGCTTCACCAGACCATACAGGCCAACGCCGGCTGCCAGCGCAATGGCGATGGCAATCGCGCTCAAAGCGAGGCTGGTTTTATTGCTGCCGTTTTTCTTCTCAGCGGTTTTCTCAGTCGTCTCTGGCTGTGGCATTATGTCCACAGTCTCCCTGGTCTCTTCAACCACGGCGGAGGATTTTTCGTGTTCCGTCATTATGGCTTCCCATTTGAGAGTTATTGTAATGCGCGCAGCAGCGCATCGTTGTCGGCGTTATCAGCGATCCGAATATCCTGCCAGCCCAGTTCCCGGGCGAGGTTCGCCAGACGCTCACTGACGACCAGAAGCCGACAGCGGAGTAACCAGTTTTCGCGATACCAAAGCGGTATCAGCGACCAAAGCTGTTGTAACATTTCACCGCTGGTGACCACCAGCGTATTAATTCCGCGCGCGTGCCAGCGCATGGCCTCTTCCGCGCCGTCGTAGTGTTTCCCACAGCGCTGGTAGCACTCAACAAACGTAACGTCAGCCCCGCGTTCACGCAGCGTTTCGCCCAGCAGTTCGCGGCCTCCGTTGCCGCGCAAAATAAGCGCGCGCTTTCCGGCAATAGTTTGTAATTCAGGTAATTGTAGCAAGACTTCGCTGATTTCCCGATCTAACGGATAACGAACATCCGCGCCGCTTACGGTATGAAGCGCCAGTGCCGTTGTGCGGCCAATCGCGAAATAGCGCGGAGCGACAGGCCAGGCCAGGCCCTGCTGTTGCAGCTGCGCGTGGGCAAATTCCACGGCATGCTGCGATAGCGCAAACAGCAGGTCGCCTTCCTGCAGGGTATTCATCTGGTCGGCGAGCGCAGAGAGCTCCCGACCGGGGGAGAATTCAATCAGCGGAAAACTCCAGGCCACCTGCCCCAGTGCGCGCAGACGGCTCACTAACTGCTCTCCTGCGGGAGAAGGGCGGGTGACAAGAATACTCATGCAGGGGGTTCTCCGTTATAGACCTCGGCCAGAATTTCACGCGCGCCGTTATTCAGCAGCTCTTCCGCCAGCGACACGCCAAGCTGCTCGGCATCCTGCGGCTTGCCGCGACGTTCGCCGCGCACCATCTGTGAACCATCCGGGGCGCCGACCAGCGCACGCAGCCACAGTTCACCATCGGTTAATTCAGCATAGCTGCCAATAGGCACCTGACACCCTCCTTCGAGGCGGGTATTCATCGCCCGCTCGGCTTTTACGCGGGTAGCGGTTTCGTCATGGTTCAGCGGGGCGAGCAGTTCGCGGGTGCGCGCATCGTCCAGACGGCACTCGATACCGACGGCACCCTGACCCACGGCCGGCAGCGACAGCTCTGGCGGCAACGCCACGCGAATGCGTGACTCCAGCCCCAGACGCTTCAGGCCGGCAACGGCGAGAATAATGGCATCGTAATCGCCGTTATCCAGCTTGCCCAGACGCGTGCCAACGTTGCCGCGCAGCGAGCGGATGATAAGGTCAGGACGACGCTCCGCCAGCTGACACTGACGGCGTAAACTGGACGTGCCAACCACGCTACCCGCAGGCAGCGCGTCGAGCGAGTCATAGTGGTTAGAGACAAACGCGTCACGCGGGTCTTCGCGCTCGCAGATGGTCACCAGCCCCAGCCCTTCCGGGAACTCGACGGGCACGTCCTTCATCGAATGTACGGCGATATCGGCGCGGTTCTCAAGCAATGCCAGTTCCAGCTCTTTGACAAACAAGCCCTTGCCGCCCACTTTCGCCAGGGGCGTATCCAGGATCACGTCACCGCGCGTGACCATCGGCACCAGCTCGACGCGCAATCCACTGTGGCAGGCTTCAAGGCGCTGCTTAACATAATGTGCCTGCCAGAGCGCGAGAGGGCTTTGGCGTGTGGCAATTCTCAAAACATTGTCTAACATGCTTGTTACCGTCATTATCAATCGCTAACCATCCTAACATTGTTGACTCTGGGATGGCAGTTTTACGGTTGATGAAGCGCGAGAGGGACAAGGCGGCGTATTCGTCAGCCATAGCCGTATTCAGGAATTTACACGTACAGAACGGTGCTACACTTGTATGTAGCGCATCTTTCTTTACGGTCAACCGGCAAGGTGTTAAATTGATCACGTTTTAGACCATTTTTTCGTCGGTACCACCATAATCACAAGGGCGAAAAAAGGGTAACGGTTATCTTTTTGAAATACTGCGGGCTCGCTGTTGTTCGTGTTTTGAATAGCTTACGACACCCGGAAACATCAGGCGATACGTCTTGTACCTCTATATTGAGACTCTGAAACAGAGACTGGATGCCATAAATCAACTGCGTGTGGATCGCGCGCTTGCTGCCATGGGCCCTGCTTTCCAGCAGGTATACAGTCTGCTGCCGACATTATTGCACTATCACCATCCGCTGATGCCTGGCTACCTTGATGGTAACGTTCCCCAGGGCATTTGCCTCTTCACGCCTGATGAAACCCAACAGCATTATCTGAACGAGCTGGAACTCTACCGCGGCATGCCGCCTCAGGTTTCTCCGAAAGGTGAACTGCCTATCACCGGCGTTTACTCGATGGGGAGTACCTCATCGGTAGGGCAGAGCTGTTCTTCGGACCTGGATATCTGGGTCTGCCATCAATCCTGGCTCGATAACGAAGAGCGCCAACTGCTGCAGCGTAAATGCAGCCTGCTGGAGAGCTGGGCGGCCTCGCTCGGCGTGGAAGTGAGCTTCTTCCTGATTGATGAAAACCGTTTCCGCCATAACGAAAGCGGCAGCCTGGGTGGTGAAGACTGCGGCTCGACTCAGCACATCCTGCTGCTGGATGAATTTTACCGTACTGCCGTTCGCCTCGCCGGGAAGCGTATTCTGTGGAATATGGTCCCGTGCGAAGAAGAAGAGCATTACGACGACTACGTCATGTCGCTTTACGCGCAGGGCGTACTGACGCCAAACGAATGGCTGGACCTGGGCGGCCTCAGCTCTCTGTCCGCCGAAGAGTACTTTGGCGCAAGCCTCTGGCAGCTCTACAAAAGTATCGATTCACCGTATAAAGCGGTGCTGAAAACGCTGCTGCTCGAAGCCTACTCGTGGGAATACCCTACGCCGCGCCTGCTGGCGAAAGATATCAAGCAGCGCCTGCACGACGGGGAGATTGTCTCCTACGGGCTCGATGCCTACTGCATGATGCTGGAGCGCGTTACCGAATACCTGAAAGCCATTGATGATTCCACGCGTCTTGACCTGGTGCGTCGATGTTTCTATCTCAAAGTCTGTGAAAAGCTGAGCCGCGAGCGCGCCTGCGTGGGCTGGCGTCGTGAAGTGGTCAGTCAGCTAGTGAAAGAGTGGGGATGGGACGAAGCGCGTCTGTCCATGCTCGATAACCGCGCCAACTGGAAGATCGATCAGGTGCGTGAAGCGCACAATGAACTGCTCGACGCAATGATGCAGAGCTACCGTAACCTGATCCGCTTTGCGCGCCGCAACAACCTCAGCGTGTCCGCCAGCCCTCAGGATATCGGGGTGTTAACCCGTAAGCTGTACGCCGCGTTTGAAGCGCTCCCGGGCAAAGTGACCCTGGTTAACCCGCAGATTTCGCCTGACCTGTCTGAACCAAACCTGACCTTTATTTACGTGCCGCCGGGTCGCGCAAACCGCACCGGGTGGTATCTGTACAACCGTGCGCCAAGCATGGATTCGATCATCAGCCATCAGCCGCTGGAGTATAACCGCTACCTGAACAAGCTGGTGGCGTGGGCCTGGTTTAACGGCCTGCTGACCTCGCGCACGCGCCTGTTTATCAAGGGCAACGAGGTGGTCGATTTAGCCAAGCTGCAGGAGATGGTGGCGGATGTCTCGCACCACTTCCCGCTGCGTCTGCCTGCGCCAACGCCAAAAGCGCTCTACAGCCCGTGCGAGATCCGCCATCTGGCGATCATCGTCAACCTGGAATACGACCCGACGGCGGCCTTCCGCAATCAGGTGGTTCATTTTGACTTCCGCAAGCTGGACGTGTTCAGCTTTGGCGAGCAGCAAAACTGCCTGGTGGGCAGCGTAGACCTGCTGTACCGCAACTCGTGGAACGAAGTGCGTACCCTGCACTTTAACGGCGAGCAGGCGATGATCGAAGCGCTGAAAACCATTCTCGGCAAGATGCACCAGGATGCCGCGCCGCCGGACAGCGTCGAAGTGTTCTGCTACAGCCAGCACCTGCGTGGTTTAATTCGTACCCGCGTGCAGCAGCTGGTATCTGAATGTATCGAGCTACGTCTCTCCAGCACCCGTCAGGAAACCGGGCGCTTTAAAGCGCTGCGCGTCTCCGGGCAGACCTGGGGCCTGTTCTTCGAGCGTCTGAACGTGTCGGTACAGAAGCTGGAAAACGCCATTGAGTTCTACGGCGCGATTTCACACAACAAGCTGCATGGCCTCTCAGTTCAGGTGGAAACCAACCACGTCAAGCTGCCGCAGGTGGTGGACGGCTTTGCCAGTGAAGGGATTATTCAGTTCTTCTTTGAAGAGTCTGGCGACGATGCCGGGTTCAACATCTACATTCTGGATGAGACCAACCGCGCCGAGGTGTATCACCACTGTGAAGGCAGCAAAGAGGAGCTGGTGCGCGACGTCAGCCGCTTCTACTCTTCCTCGCATGACCGCTTTACCTACGGTTCCAGCTTTATCAACTTCAACCTGCCGCAGTTCTACCAGATTGTGAACGTGGATGGGCGAGCGCAGGTGATCCCGTTCCGTACGCAGGCGATTACCCCAGCAGTACCCGCTAATCAGGATACCGCACCGCTGTTGCAGCAATATTTCTCCTGAGGCTTTTCGCCCGGTGGCGGCTACGCCTTACCGGGCAACAAAACTACCTGAAACTTACATCCTCACCCGCCTGCGCGGTCGCGGCCTGTTCAAGAAGATCCCAGAACGTTTCGCCGCTGCGGTCGCAAACCCACTCGTCACCCTTCAGATCAAAGTGATAGCCGCCCTGTTTGGCCGCCAGCCACACCTGGTGAAGTGGTTCCTGGCGGTTAATAATAATTTTGCTGCCGTTTTCGAAGCTCAGGGTCAGAATGCCGCCGTTGATTTCACAATCGATATCGCTGTCGCCGTCCCAGTCGTCGATACGTTCTTCGATGGTCATCCACAGGGTGTCGGCAAGGCGATGGAATTCACTGTCGTTCATGGTTTTGTTCCTGTTTTTCGTGATGGCGGCAGTATAACGCTAAATAATTCCCGTTGCAGGAAAGCGGCAAACTCTTGCTTTTGTGTCTTCTCCTGCGATGATAGAAACAGATTTGAACTTACGGGCAACTTTATAATGAAAAACGCTTTCCGAACGCTTGCCGTTCTCATCACGCTGTTTAGCCTGACCGGCTGCGGACTGAAGGGACCACTCTACTTCCCACCTGCGGATAAAACCGCGCCGCCGCCGACAAAACCTGTTAACAGCGGCATCGAGTCTTCCACGCCAAAGACTAACGATCGTGGCGACAACGGTGGCCCAACTCAGGTTAACCTCTGACGACAACGTTCTGTACCCGCGCAATGGAGCAAATGATGCAGTTCTCTAAAATGCATGGCCTTGGCAACGATTTTATGGTCGTCGACGCGGTAACGCAGAATGTGTTTTTCTCCCCGGAGCTGATCCGTCGACTGGCGGATCGGCACGTGGGCGTGGGGTTCGATCAGCTGCTGGTGGTTGAGCCGCCCTACGATCCCGACCTCGATTTCCACTACCGTATTTTTAACGCGGACGGTAGCGAGGTTAACCAGTGCGGCAACGGCGCGCGCTGTTTTGCCCGCTTTGTCCGCCTGAAAGGGCTGACCAACAAGCGCGATATTCGGGTCAGCACCGCTAACGGCCGCATGGTGCTCAGCGTCACTGACGACGAGCTGGTGCGCGTGAATATGGGCGAGCCTAATTTCGAGCCTTCCGCCGTGCCGTTTCGCGCAAACAAAGCGGAAAAGACCTATATTATGCGTGCGGCCGAGCAGACAGTATTGTGCGGCGTCGTTTCGATGGGTAACCCGCACTGCGTGATTCAGGTGGATGACGTGGAAACTGCGGCGGTCGAAACGCTCGGTCCGGTGCTGGAAAGCCACGAGCGGTTCCCGGAGCGCGCGAACATCGGCTTTATGCAGGTGGTGAAGCGTGAGCACATCCGCCTGCGGGTGTACGAGCGCGGCGCGGGCGAGACTCAGGCCTGCGGAAGCGGTGCCTGTGCGGCCGTCGCCGTCGGGATCTCTCAGGGGTTACTGGCAGAAGAGGTTCGCGTGGAATTACCGGGCGGTCGGCTTGATATCGCCTGGAAAGGACCGGGTCATCCACTGTATATGACGGGCCCGGCGACACATGTTTATGACGGGTTTATCCATCTATGAAACAACCAGGGGAAGAACTGCAGGAAACAGTGACGGAACTGGACGACAGCGCTGTTGTTGATTATCTGCTGAACAATCCTGAGTTTTTTATTCGCAATGCGCGCGTCGTTGAACAGATGCGCGTGCCGCATCCGGTTCGCGGGACCGTGTCGCTGGTCGAATGGCACATGGCGCGCTCGCGCAACCACATCAATCAGCTTGAAGAGAACATGACGCTGCTGATGGAGCAGGCCAGCACCAACGAAAGCCTGTTCTATCGTCTGCTGCATCTTCAGGCGCGTCTGGCGTCGGCGCACAGCCTTGACGAGTTCCTCAGCCGCTTCCACCGCTGGGCCCGGGAGTTGGGGTTGGCAGGCGCAACGATTCGTCTGTTCCCTGACCGCTGGCGCATTGGCGCACCGTCGGGATTCACCCATCTGGCGCTCAGCCGTCAGGCGTTTGAGCCGCTGCGCATTCAGCGCCTGGGCCATGCGCACCACTATCTGGGGCCGCTTAACGGGCCAGAGCTGCTGGTGGTGTTACCGGAAGCCAAAGCGATTGGCTCGGTGGCAATGTCGCTGATGGGGCGCGATGGTGACCTGGGGGTAATATTATTTACCAGCCGCGACGCGCACCACTACGAGCAGGGGCAAGCCACGCACCTGCTGCAGGAGATCGCCCTGATGCTGCCCGAGCTGCTGGAGCGCTGGATTGAACGCGTATGACGGACGGACTGCTCGCCACTGACGTCTCGCGCTTTCTGCGCTATCTGGGCGTTGAGCGTCAGCTCAGCCCTGTCACGCTGCTCAACTATCAGCGTCAGCTTGATGCCATCATGCAGATTGCCGACGAAATCGGCCTGAAAAGCTGGCAACAATGTGATGCTGCCACGGTACGCGGGTTCGTCGTGCGTAGCCGAAAAAAAAATCTCAGTCCGGCAAGCCTGGCGCTACGGCTCTCCGCGCTGCGCAGTTTCTTCGACTGGCTGGTCAGCCAGGGCGGCCTGAAAGCCAACCCGGCGAAAGGGATCGCCACGCCGAAAGCTCCGCGCCATCTGCCGAAAAATATCGACGTCGACGACGTAAACCGCCTGCTGGATATCGATCTTAACGATCCGCTCGCCGTGCGCGACCGCGCGATGCTGGAGGTGATGTACGGCGCAGGCCTGCGTCTGTCTGAACTCGTTAACCTCGACTTAAAGCATCTCGATCTCGACACCGGCGAAGTGTGGGTGATGGGCAAGGGCAGCAAAGAGCGCCGCCTGCCGATTGGCCGCAATGCGGTCTCCTGGATTGAGCACTGGCTGGATCTGCGCGGCCTGTTTGGCGCGGAAGAAGATGCGCTGTTTTTATCGAAGCTCGGCAAGCGGATCTCGGCGCGTAATGTGCAGAAGCGCTTTGCGGAGTGGGGCATTAAGCAGGGGCTGAACAGCCACGTTCACCCGCACAAGCTGCGCCACTCCTTTGCGACACACATGCTGGAATCGAGCGGCGATCTGCGCGGCGTGCAGGAACTGCTTGGCCACGCGAATCTGTCGACCACTCAAATCTACACCCACTTAGACTTCCAACACCTTGCCTCGGTGTATGACGCGGCGCATCCACGCGCCAAACGGGGGAAATAATGCGTTTTTACCGCCCACTAGGTCAGATCTCAGCCCTGACGTTTGACCTTGATGACACCCTTTATGACAACCGCGAGGTGATCCTGCGTACCGAGCAGGAGTCGCTGGCGTTTGTACAGAACTACCACCCCGCGCTGAAAGCGATGCAGAACAAGGATTTCCAGAGGCTGCGCCAGTCCCTGCGGGAGACCGAACCGGACATTTACCATGATGTGACCGAATGGCGTCGCCGTGCGGTTGAGCAGGCGATGCTCAACGCTGGCCTGAGCGCGCAGGATGCGGCCATCGGTGCTGAAGCGGCAATGGAAAACTTCGCCAAATGGCGCAGCCGTATCGACGTGCCGCAGGAGACCCACGACACGCTGGCGACGCTTGCCGAAAAGTGGCCGCTGGTGGCCATTACCAACGGTAATGCCCAGCCGGAGCTGTTTGGCCTCAGCGATTACTTTGAGTTCGTGCTGCGCGCGGGTCCGCACGGGCGCGCGAAGCCGTTCAGTGACATGTACCATCTGGCGGCAGATAAACTTAACCTGCCGCTGGGTGAGATCCTGCACGTGGGGGATGACCTGACCACGGACGTGGCCGGCGCCATCCGCTGCGGGATGCAGGCCTGCTGGATCAGGCCAGAAAATGCGGAGCTGATGACCGCAACCGACAGCCGTCTTCTGCCGCACGTGGAAATTTCGCGGTTGGCATCCCTCACGACGCTGATATAATCACCAGTAATATTGTATAAATTACCAGGGGTTTGCAGTTGTAGGCCCGGTAAGCGAAGCGCCACCGGGCGCTTTGCTGTGTTCCTGAAGACTATGTGACGGTGCCAATGGACGTTTCTTACCTGCTCGACAGCCTTAATGACAAACAGCGTGACGCGGTTGCCGCCTCGCGCACCAACCTGCTGGTTCTGGCTGGGGCGGGCAGTGGTAAGACGCGCGTGCTGGTTCACCGCATCGCCTGGCTGCAGAGCGTGGAGAACTGCTCGCCGTACTCCATCATGGCGGTCACGTTTACCAACAAGGCGGCGGCGGAGATGCGCCACCGCATCGCCCAACTGATGGGCACCAGCCAGGGCGGCATGTGGGTTGGTACCTTCCACGGCCTGGCGCACCGCCTGCTGCGCGCGCACCATATGGACGCCAATCTGCCGCAGGATTTCCAGATCCTCGACAGCGAAGATCAGCTCCGTCTGCTGAAGCGCCTGATCAAGGCGATGAATCTCGACGAGAAGCAGTGGCCGCCGCGTCAGGCGATGTGGTACATCAACGGCCAGAAGGACGAGGGGCTGCGCCCGCACCACATTCAGAGCTTCGGCAACCCGGTCGAGCAGACCTGGCAGAACGTCTACAAGGCCTACCAGGAAGCGTGCGATCGCGCCGGCCTGGTGGATTTCGCCGAGCTGCTGCTGCGCGCCCACGAGCTGTGGCTCAACAAGCCGCACATCCTGCAGCACTACCGCGAACGCTTCACCAATATCCTGGTGGACGAATTCCAGGATACCAACAACATCCAGTACGCGTGGATCCGCCTGCTGGCGGGGGATACCGGCAAGGTGATGATCGTGGGCGATGACGACCAGTCGATCTACGGCTGGCGCGGGGCGCAGGTGGAGAACATCCAGCGCTTCCTCAACGATTTCCCCGGCGCGGAAACCATTCGTCTGGAGCAGAACTACCGCTCAACCAGCAACATCCTGAGCGCGGCCAACGCCCTGATTGAGAATAATAACGGGCGTCTGGGGAAAAAGCTGTGGACCGACGGCGTCGACGGCGAACCGATTTCGATTTACTGCGCCTTCAACGAGCTCGACGAAGCCCGGTTCGTGGTGAACCGCATCAAAACCTGGCAGGACAACGGCGGCGCGCTGGAGCAGTGCGCTATTCTCTACCGCAGCAACGCCCAGTCGCGCGTGCTGGAAGAGGCGCTGCTGCAGGTGAGCATGCCTTACCGCATTTACGGCGGCATGCGCTTCTTCGAGCGTCAGGAAATCAAAGATGCGCTCTCATACCTACGCCTGATCGCTAACCGCAACGACGACGCGGCGTTTGAGCGCGTCGTCAATACGCCGACGCGCGGCATTGGCGACCGTACGCTGGACGTAGTGCGTCAGGCCTCGCGCGATCGCCAGCTGACGCTGTGGCAGGCGTGCCGCGAGCTGCTCCAGGAAAAAGCCCTCGCCGGACGTGCCGCCAGCGCATTGCAGCGCTTCCTGGAATTAATCGACGCCCTGGCGCAGGAAACCGCCGACATGCCGCTGCACGTGCAGACCGACCGGGTGATTAAAGACTCCGGCCTGCGCACCATGTACGAGCAGGAAAAAGGCGAGAAGGGCCAGACCCGTATTGAGAACTTAGAGGAACTGGTCACGGCAACGCGCCAGTTCAGCTATAACGAAGAAGACGAAGATCTGATGCCGCTGCAGGCGTTCCTCTCCCACGCCGCGCTGGAAGCGGGTGAAGGGCAGGCGGACACCTGGCAGGATGCGGTTCAGCTGATGACCCTGCACTCCGCCAAAGGTCTGGAGTTCCCGCAGGTGTTCATCGTCGGGATGGAAGAAGGAATGTTCCCGAGCCAGATGTCGCTGGATGAAGGCGGGCGTCTGGAAGAGGAACGTCGACTGGCCTACGTGGGCGTGACGCGTGCGATGCAAAAGCTAACGCTAACCTACGCGGAAACCCGCCGCCTGTACGGTAAAGAGGTCTATCACCGTCCGTCGCGCTTTATCGGCGAACTGCCGGAGGAGTGCGTGGAGGAGGTGCGTCTGCGCGCCAGCATCAGCCGCCCGGTTAGCCATCCGCGCATGGGGTCGCCGATCTCTGAAACCGACACCGGTTATAAGCTTGGCCAGCGCGTGCGCCATTCGAAGTTTGGCGAAGGCACCATTGTGAATCTGGAAGGCAGCGGCGAGCACAGCCGCCTGCAGGTCGCGTTCCAGGGGCAGGGGATTAAATGGCTGGTGGCGGCCTATGCGAAGCTGGAAACAGTCTAACATTCAGAAAAATATCATTATTTTGTAATAATCTGCTAGCCTTATACGTTGAAGGTCAATTAATGCCCTTCAGCGTTCCGTTGCGTGTTGACGCCACAGTTATAGCTGGCGTAACATGCGCGCACGATTACGCTAAGAGGACATTCGCCTTGGACACACCCAGTAGATACTGGCTCAATTCCCTGTCATCCAGGAACAACTCCTAAGGCTATCTCCTCTTGCTGATGGCCTTAGTGGTTGTCAGCGACTGCATTATTCCCGTCGCGCTGAGTCAGGCTGTTTAATGGTCTGAAACCCAATTTGTTTCTGTGTGCCCACCGAACTGTCCGATATTTTTTGCATTGGGAGTCCCGGTCATGTTGAGCGCATTTCAACTCGAAAATAACCGACTGACTCGGCTTGAAGCCGAAGAGTCACAGCCCCTCATTGATGCCGTATGGGTGGATCTGGTCGAGCCGGACGACGATGAGCGCCTTCGCGTACAATCTGAGCTGGGGCAAAGCCTGGCAACCCGCCCGGAACTGGAAGACATCGAAGCCTCCGCGCGTTTCTTTGAAGATGAAGACGGCCTGCACATTCACTCCTTCTTCTTCTTTGAAGATGCAGAAGACCACGCGGGTAACTCCACCGTGGCGTTTACCATTCGCGACGGTCGTCTGTTCACTCTGCGCGAGCGTGAGCTGCCGGCATTTCGCCTCTACCGCATGCGCGCCCGCAGCCAGGCGATGGTGGACGGTAATGCTTACGAGCTGCTGCTCGATCTGTTCGAGACCAAAATTGAACAGCTGGCGGACGAAATTGAAAACATCTACAGCGATCTGGAAAAGCTGAGCCGCGTGATCATGGAAGGCCATCAGGGCGATGAGTACGATGAAGCGTTGTCAACGCTGGCAGAGCTGGAGGATATCGGCTGGAAGGTGCGTTTGTGTCTGATGGATACCCAGCGCGCGCTGAACTTCCTGGTACGCAAGGCGCGTCTGCCGGGCGGTCAGCTGGAACAGGCGCGTGAGATCCTGCGCGATATCGAATCCCTGCTGCCGCACAACGAATCCCTGTTCCAGAAGGTGAACTTCCTGATGCAGGCGGCGATGGGCTTTATCAACATCGAGCAGAACCGCATCATTAAGATCTTCTCGGTGGTGTCCGTGGTGTTCCTGCCGCCGACGCTGGTGGCGTCCAGCTATGGGATGAACTTTGAGTTTATGCCTGAGCTGAAGTGGAGCTTTGGCTACCCGGGGGCGATTATCTTCATGATCCTCGCCGGGCTGGCGCCGTATCTCTACTTTAAGCGTCGTAACTGGCTGTAAAATCTGGCGGGTGGCGTTGCGCTTACCCGCCCTACGATCGAATTCCCTCTCCCTGTGGGAGAGGGTTAGGGTGAGGGCAACATCACAGCCCTTTGCGCGCCCTGCGCTGGGTATAAATCGCATCCGCGACAAAAATCGCCAGTGCCACCCAGATAAAGGCGAACGTCACCATCTTATCCGCACCCGGCACTTCGCCGTAAAACACCACCGCCAGCAGGAACATCAGCGTCGGGCCAATGTACTGGAAGAAGCCCAGCGTGGAGAGACGCAGGCGCGTCGCCGCACCGGTAAAGCACAGCAGCGGAATGGTGGTCACCACACCCGCCGCCATCAGCATTAGGTTCAGCGACCACGTGTTGCTGCCCATATGGCTGGTGGGGCTGTCGGCGATACCGAAGAGATAAATCGCCGCCACCGGCAGTAGCCACAGGGTTTCAAACAGCATCCCGGTTTGGGCTTCCACCGCAATCTTCTTACGCACCAGGCCGTAGAAGGCAAAGCTGAACGCCAGACCGAGGGCGATAACTGGCAGCGAGCCAAACGTCCAGAGCTGCACCAGCACGCCGCAGAAGGCCAGAATCACTGCCACCCACTGCATCCGGCGGAAGCGCTCACCGAGGAAAATCATCCCCAGCACGATGTTCACCAGCGGGTTAATAAAATAACCGAGGCTTGCTTCAAGCATGTGGTGGTTATTCACCGCCCAGATAAACAGCAGCCAGTTTCCGCCAATCAGCACCGCAGAGAGCGCCAGCAGGAGGACCTTTTTCGGGGTTTTGAGCAGCGTTTTAACACCGGACCACTGACGGCTGATGCTCATCAGCGCGATCATAAAGAAGAACGACCAGATGACGCGATGAGTGAGGATCTCATCGGCCGGTACATAGGCGATAAATTTGAAGTACGCCGGGGCGATACCCCAAATAAAATAAGCGGCAAGGGCGAGTAAAACGCCCTGCCGCGTCTGTTTAGCATCCATCGGGAAAATCCGTTACAAAAAAGTGAATCAATTTTACCCGATTTTGCCGTCTCAACCCACCATATAAGTAGCGGTTGCGCTGGCGATATACACCTGTTCTTCGTTGTGTAATTCAACACGCGCCACGGCAACTTTATTCCCCGCGCGCAGCAGGCTGCTGGTGCAGGTGAAGCGATTTCCGCGGCCCGGGCGAAGATAGTCGACGCGCAGATCGATAGTGCCCATGCGCGCCAGACGCTGGCGGAGTTCGTCTTCATTGATGGTGTCATGACGGGTCAGCGTACTGCCCACGCAGACCAGGCCTGCCGCCACATCCAGCGCGGAGGCAATCACCCCGCCGTGCAAAATACTTTGCGCCCAGTTACCCACCATCATCGGCTGGTTGTTGAAGCTTAACTGGGCAAACTCTTTCTCGTAACGCTCCAGCTCCAGTCCCAGCGCACGGTTAAACGGCATATGGTAAACAAAAATCTCGCCCACGAGTTTTAACACTTCTTCGGCGGTAAGCATGGCTGACATGAGGCATCACATCCTTATTGTTAATGAAATGTTGATTTTATGCCTCGGCAATAAGGAATTCCACTTTCAGAAACGAGGATGCAGCAGTTATCGCAGAAGTCTGTAGAATGTTCGCCTCATAACTATTCAGGTAATTTTACTCTTTGCAGGAGAACACCACCGATGCGGACGTATCTGGCCTGGTTACTGGCGGCGGTTGCGCTGCCCCTCACAGCATATGCGCAGGAAGCGACGATCAAAGAAGTCCATGATAAGCCTGCCGTTAAGGGCAGCATTATCGCCAATATGCTTCAGGAGCATGACAACCCGTTCACGCTCTACCCGTATGACACGAACTACGTGATTTATACCCAGACCAGCGATCTCAACAAAGAGGCGATAAGCTCTTATAACTGGTCTGATAATGCGCGTAAGGATGAGGTGAAGTTCCAGCTCAGCCTCGCGTTCCCGTTCTGGCGCGGTATTCTGGGGCCGAACTCGGTGCTCGGTGCCTCTTACACGCAGAAATCCTGGTGGCAGCTCTCTAACAGCGGCGAATCCTCACCGTTCCGTGAAACCAACTATGAGCCGCAGCTCTTCCTCGGCTTCGCAACGGATTATGAATTTGCTGGCTGGACGCTGCGTGACGTTGAGGTCGGTTTTAATCACGACTCTAACGGCCGGTCTGACCCTACTTCACGCAGCTGGAACCGTGCCTATACGCGCCTGATGGCGCAGAACGGCAACTGGATGGTGGAAGTGAAGCCATGGTACGTGGTCGGCAGCACGGATGATAACCCGGACATTACCAAATATATGGGCTACTACCAGCTCAAAGTCGGCTACCAGTTAGGCGACGCCGTGCTGAGCGCGAAAGGCCAGTACAACTGGAACACTGGCTACGGCGGTGCTGAAGTGGGCTTAAGCTATCCGGTGACGAAGCACGTGCGTCTCTATACCCAGGTGTATAGCGGCTATGGCGAGTCGCTGATCGACTACAACTTTAACCAGACTCGCGTTGGCGTAGGCGTAATGCTGAACGATATTCTCTAGGCTGCTCGAATGTTTTTGCGTTAAACGTTGAAGTTTCTCTCTCAGGCGCTGAAAATAGCGCCTGTTTTATTTTTCGCAAATGGGGTTAACGTGGCGCAGGCGGAAGTATTGAATCAGGAGTCGCTGGCTAAACAGGTTTTGCATGAAACCTTTGGCTACCAGCAGTTCCGCCCCGGCCAGGAAACCATCATTGAAACCGTGCTGGAAGGCCGGGACTGTCTGGTAGTAATGCCGACTGGCGGCGGTAAATCTCTCTGCTATCAGGTGCCCGCGCTGGTGCTGAACGGCCTGACGGTCGTGGTATCGCCTCTCATTTCCCTGATGAAAGACCAGGTGGACCAGCTGCTCGCCAACGGCGTGGCGGCGGCCTGTCTGAACTCGACGCAAACCCGCGAGCAGCAGCAAGAGGTCATGGCCGGGTGCCGCACCGGGCAGATTCGCCTGCTGTATATCGCGCCAGAGCGCCTGATGCTGGATAACTTCCTCGATCACCTGGCGCACTGGAACCCGGTCCTGCTGGCGGTCGATGAAGCGCACTGTATCTCCCAGTGGGGACACGATTTCCGCCCGGAATACGCCGCTCTCGGCCAGTTGCGTCAGCGCTTCCCCGAGCTGCCGTTTATGGCGCTTACCGCCACGGCAGATGACACCACGCGTCTGGATATCGTTCGCCTGCTGGGGCTGAACGACCCGTATATTCAGGTCAGCAGCTTCGACCGCCCTAACATCCGCTATATGCTGATGGAAAAGTTCAAGCCGCTGGAGCAGCTCCTGCGCTACGTGCAGGAGCAGCGCGGCAAGTCCGGCATCATCTACTGCAACAGCCGTGCTAAAGTGGAAGACACCGCCGCGCGTCTGCAAAACCGCGGCTTTAGCGCCGCTGCTTACCATGCCGGGTTAGAGAACCACATCCGCGCCGACGTGCAGGAGAAATTCCAGCGCGATGACCTGCAAATCGTCGTCGCGACGGTGGCATTTGGGATGGGCATCAACAAGCCGAACGTGCGCTTTGTGGTGCACTTCGACATCCCCCGCAATATCGAATCCTACTATCAGGAAACCGGCCGCGCCGGGCGTGACGGTCTGCCGGCGGAAGCGATGCTGTTTTACGATCCGGCCGATATGGCGTGGCTGCGCCGCTGTCTGGAAGAGAAGCCACAGGGCCAGCTCCAGGACATCGAGCGCCACAAGCTCAACGCGATGGGCGCCTTCGCTGAAGCGCAAACCTGCCGCCGTCTGGTGCTGCTCAACTACTTTGGTGAAGGGCGACAGGAGCCGTGCGGCAACTGCGATATCTGTCTCGATCCGCCGAAGCAGTACGATGGCCTGATGGACGCGCGCAAAGCGCTCTCTACCATTTACCGCGTGAATCAACGCTTCGGGATGGGCTACGTGGTAGAAGTGCTGCGCGGTGCCAATAACCAGCGTATCCGCGACATGGGCCACGACAAGCTGCCGGTTTACGGCATCGGTAAAGACCAGAGCCACGAGCACTGGGTCAGCATTATTCGTCAGCTGATCCACCTCGGCTTTGCCACGCAGAACATTGCCCAGCACTCCGCCCTGCAGCTGACCGAAGCGGCGCGTCCGGTACTGCGCGGTGATGTTGAACTCAAGCTCGCCGTGCCGCGCGTGGTCGCCCTCAAGCCGCGGGTGATGCAAAAATCGTACGGCGGCAATTACGACCGCAAGCTGTTCGCCAAACTGCGCAAGCTGCGTAAAGCCATCGCCGATGAAGAGAATATCCCGCCTTACGTGGTGTTCAACGACGCGACGCTGATCGAGATGGCCGAGCAGATGCCGCTTAGCGCCAGCGAAATGCTCAGCGTCAACGGCGTCGGCACGCGCAAGCTGGAGCGCTTTGGTAAAGAGTTTATGGCGCTCATCCGTTCCCACGTTGATGGTGATGATGAGGAGTAGTCAGCCGGGCGAAAAAGTGCCAGGATGATGACTCACTAAATTATTTCCCCGCGAGCTAATTATGTTAATGCTATTTCTCACCGTGGCGTTAGTGCACATCGTTGCGCTGATGAGCCCCGGCCCTGACTTTTTCTTCGTGTCGCAAACGGCCGTCAGCCGCTCCCGCAAAGAAGCGATGATGGGCGTGCTCGGTATCACCATGGGCGTTATGGTCTGGGCGGCGGTCGCGCTGCTCGGTCTGAACCTGATCCTGGCGAAGATGGCCTGGCTGCATAACATCATTATGGTTGGCGGCGGGCTGTACCTGTGCTGGATGGGCTACCAGATGCTGCGCGGGGCGCTGAAGAAAGAAGAGCAAAAACCGCAAGAACCAAAAGTAGAGCTGGCAACGGGCGGACGCAGCTTTGTAAAAGGGCTGCTGACCAACCTGGCGAACCCGAAAGCGATTATCTATTTCGGCTCCGTGTTCTCGTTGTTTGTCGGCGACAGCGTCGGCGCGGGCGCACGCTGGGGCATCTTCCTGCTGATCGTCGTTGAAACCTTTGCCTGGTTTACCATTGTGGCCAGCCTGTTCGCCTTACCGGCGATGCGCCGCGGCTACCAGCGTATCGCGAAGTGGATCGACGGCTTCGCCGGCGCGCTGTTCGCCGGCTTCGGCATTCATCTCATCATTTCTCGCTAAGCATGACGCGCTGACGCGAGCAGCGCGCCAACCAGCATAAACAGCGAGCCAAAAACTTTATTCAGGGCCTTCATCTGCTTAGGCCCTTTAATCCACGCCGCAATTCGCTGCGCCAGCGTCGCGTAACCAATCATCACGATGATATCGACAATAATCGTGGTCGCACCCAGCACCACGTACTGCATCACCTGGGGCTGATGCGGCACGATAAACTGCGGAAACAGGGCGGCGAGGAAAACGATGCTCTTCGGGTTGGTCAGGTTAACGAACACCGCGCGCTTAAACAGATGGCCGCGGTTTTGCGTCTGAGCGAGCGTATTCAGGTTGATGGAGCCTGCCGCGCGCCACTGTTGGATACCGAGCCAAATCAGATACGCCGCCCCGGCCCATTTCAGCACTTCAAAGGCCAGCACGGAGCGGGAGAACAGGGTCCCCAGACCAATCCCGACCAGCACAATATGAATGCCCAGCCCGGTCTGCAAACCGGCAATCGACGCCGCCGCACCGCGATAGCCGTGGTTGATGGAGGTGGTCATGGTGTTAATGGCGCCAGAGCCGGGTGAAAGGCTGAGGATTACGGATGTCAGCAGATAGGCGAACCACCACTCGAAGGTCATTTGAAACTCCCGAACCGTCTATTTTTATGCCACAATACGCTATTGTTGAGTCATTTTGTGACCAGTGACGAAAAAAAACGATATTCCCTGGATTACGTGAGTGGAAACCCAATGTTTCAGCAGAAAAAGGACTGGGAAACACGAGAAAACGCATTTGCTGCTTTCTCAATGGGGCCGCTGACCGATTTCTGGCGGCAGCGCGAGGAAGACGAGTTTACCGGCGTCGGGGGCATCCCGGTGCGCTTCGTTCGTTTCCGCAATGAAAAAAATGACCGGGTGATCGTGGTCTGCCCTGGGCGTATCGAAAGCTACGTTAAATATGCCGAACTGGCCTACGATCTGGTCCATATGGGTTTTGATGTGCTGATCATCGACCACCGTGGGCAGGGGCTGTCCGGGCGTATGCTGCCCGACACGCACCGTGGGCACGTGGATCGCTTCAGCGATTACGTCGACGATTTTGCCGCATTCTGGCAGCAGGAATTGCAGCCCGGCCCCTGGCGCAAGCGGTATATCCTTGCCCACTCCATGGGCGGTGCCATTTCGACGCTGTTTTTGCAGCGGTATGAGCACCAGTGCGACGCCATTGCGCTTACCGCGCCGATGTACGGTATCGTTATTCGCTTCCCCGACTGGATGGTGCGCCATCTACTCGACTGGGCTGAGGGCCATCAGCGCATTCGTGAAGGCTATGCCATCGGAACCGGACGCTGGCGCGCATTGCCGTTCGCCATCAACGTCTTGACCCACAGTCGGCAGCGCTATCGCCGCAACCTGCGCTTTTATGCCGATGAACCGCGCTTGCGCGTCGGCGGCCCGACCTGGCACTGGGTGCGGGAGGGTATTCTGGCTGGTGAGCAGGTGCTGGCGGGCGTAGGCGATGATGACACGCCGACGCTTCTGATTCAGGCGGAAGAAGAGCGTGTGGTGGATAACCGCATGCATGACCGCTATTGTGAACTGCGCGCTGCGGCGGGGCACCCCTGCGAAGGGGGTAAACCGCTGGTCATCAACGGCGCGTTCCATGAGATCCTTTTTGAAAAGGACGCTATGCGCTCAGTCGCGCTTAACGCCATTGTTGAATTTTTCAACAGGCATAATTGATTATTGTTTTCCACCAGAGGTTGAAATCCCTATGTACCAGGTTGTTGCATCTGATTTAGATGGCACACTGCTTTCCCCCGACCACACCCTGTCGCCTTACGCGAAAGAGACCTTAAAGCTTCTGACCGCCCGTGGTGTGAACTTTGTGTTTGCCACCGGCCGCCACCACGTGGACGTGGGGCAGATCCGCGATAACCTTGAGATCAAGTCGTACATGATCACCTCCAACGGTGCGCGCGTGCATGATACCGACGGCAACCTGATCTTTACGCACAACCTGGATCGCGATATTGCCGCCGATCTGTTCGGCGTGGTGCATAACAACCCGGCTATCGTCACTAACGTTTACCGCGACGACGAATGGTTCATGAATCGCCACCGCCCGGATGAAATGCGTTTCTTCAGGGAAGCGGTATTCAACTACTCCCTTTATGAGCCGGGTTTGCTGGATCCAGAGGGGATCAGCAAGGTGTTCTTCACCTGCGACAGCCACGAAGAGCTGCTGCCGCTGGAACAGGCGATCAACGCCCGATGGGGCGATCGCGTCAACGTGAGCTTCTCCACCGTGACCTGTCTGGAAGTAATGGCCGGGGGCGTCTCAAAAGGCCACGCGCTCGAAGCCGTCGCGAAACGACTGGGCTTTGAGCTGAAGGACTGTATCGCCTTCGGCGACGGCATGAACGACGCCGAGATGCTTTCGATGGCAGGCAAGGGCTGCATTATGGAAAACGCACACCAGCGTCTGAAAGATTTGCACCCGGAGCTGGAAGTGATCGGCACCAACGCAGACAACGCGGTACCGAAGTATCTGCGCAAGCTTTTCCTTGAATAATCTTCATTTGGTTGTTTATTGCTCAGTTGTCAACTAAAGAGTTCGCTACAATGCCTCTCCTTCTTTCTGAGAGACAAGCATTGTGGCGCTACTCATTATCACCACTATCCTGTGGGCCTTCTCCTTTAGCCTGATTGGCGAATACCTTGCCGGTTCGGTCGACAGCTACTTCTCGGTGCTGATGCGCGTGGGGCTGGCGGCGCTGGTATTCCTGCCGTTCCTGCGCACGCGCGGGCAATCGCTGAAAACCATTTTGCTCTACATGCTGGTGGGCGCGATGCAGCTCGGCATCATGTATCTGTTTAGCTTCCGGGCTTACGTCTACTTGTCCGTCTCTGAATTCTTGCTCTTTACCGTGCTGACGCCGCTCTATATCACGCTGATTTACGACCTGCTCAGCAGACGCCGTCTGCGCTGGGGATACCTGCTGAGCGCCGCGCTGGCGGTGGTCGGTGCGGCGATAATTCGCTATGACAAAGTAAGCGATCACTTCTGGACCGGGCTGATGTTCGTCCAGCTCGCCAATATCAGCTTTGCTATCGGCATGGTAGGCTACAAACGCCTGATGGAAACCCGCCCTATGCCGCAGCACAACGCGTTTGCGTGGTTCTATATGGGTGCGGCGATTGTCGCGGTGGCGGCGTGGTTTCTGCTCGGCAACCCGCAAAAGCTGCCGACCACCAACGTGCAGTGGAGCGTTCTGGTCTGGCTGGGCGTGGTGGCGTCAGGGTTGGGGTACTTCATGTGGAACTACGGCGCTACGCAGGTCGACGCCGGGACGCTGGGGATCATGAACAACGTGCATGTGCCAGCGGGGCTGCTGGTGAACCTCGCCATCTGGCAGGAACAGCCGCACTGGCCGAGCTTCCTTATTGGGGGAGCGGTGATCCTGGCTTCGCTGTGGGTCCATCGCCGCTGGGTCGCTCCGCGCTCCGCACAAACGGAAGGTGGTCGCACGCGTGGTTCCGCGCTGAGCGAATAAACGCTTCCGTAACGGGCTGACGCTGCTCTCCGTCGCGCACGGCGGCGTACAGCCGGCTCCACAGTCCTTCTCCCAGGGTTTTGGTGACCACCAGACCCTGGCGTTCAAAACTCTCCACCACCCAGTGCGGCAGCGCCGCAATCCCCATGCTGGCCGCCACCATCTGAATCAACAGCAGGGTGTTATCCACGCTTTTCAGCTGCGGGCTAATGCCTGCTGGCTGCAGGAAGTGGCGCCAGATATCCAGACGACTGCGCTGGACCGGATAAATTAGCAGCGTTTCCGTCGCCAGGTCTTCCGGCGTGATGCGCGTTTTGGCCGCCAGCGGATGGTCCGGCGCCAGCACCAGGCGCACTTCATAATCGAACATCGGTGAATAATGCAGGCCGCTGCGCGGCAGGATGTCGGACGTCATCACCAGATCCAGTTCGCCCTGCTGGAGCGAAGGCTGCGGGTCGAACGTCACGCCGGATTTAAAGTCCATCTCCACCTGCGGCCACTTCTGGCGAAAGTTTTCAAGCGCGGGGGTCAGCCACTGAATACAGCTGTGGCACTCAATGGCGATGCGCAGTTTGGTCTGCTGCGGCTCGTTACACGCCTGCAGCGCGCTGGCGATCTGCGGCAGCACCTGATTCGCCAGCTGAAGAAGAATTTCACCCTGCGGCGTAAAGCGCAGGGGCTGGCTCTTACGCACAAAAAGACGAAATCCGAGGCGTTGTTCCAGATCGCTGAACTGGTGAGAAAGGGCGGACTGGGTCTGGTGCAGCGTGGCCGCAGCCGCCGCGAGCGAACCGCAGTTCCGCAACGCTTGTAGCGTTTTCAGGTGTTTAATCTCGATCATGAAAGTCCTTCACTCCGCCATGAACATTTTGCGCTTGAGGAATATACAGTACCTGCCAATTATAGAAGTGTAAACATCTGGACGTCTAAATAACGAATTTCACAAGGGGCACACCATGACAATCCGCAATCACACTCTCGGTTTCCCTCGCGTTGGCCTGCGTCGCGAGTTGAAAAAAGCGCAAGAAAGCTACTGGGCGGGCAACGCCTCCCGTGAAGAACTACTGGCGGTGGGGCGGGAGCTGCGCGCCCGCCACTGGGATCAGCAAAAACAGGCGGGCATTGACCTGCTGCCGGTGGGCGACTTCGCCTGGTACGACCATGTTCTGACGACCAGCCTGCTGCTTGGCAACGTACCGGCTCGTCATCAGAACAAAGATGGATCGGTGGATATTGATACCCTGTTTCGCATCGGCCGTGGCCGCGCACCAACGGGTGAGCCAGCGGCAGCGGCGGAAATGACCAAGTGGTTTAATACCAACTATCACTATATGGTGCCGGAGTTCGTCAAAGGCCAGCAGTTTAAGCTGACCTGGACGCAGCTTCTGGAGGAGGTGGATGAAGCACTGGCGCTGGGACACCAGGTGAAGCCCGTATTGCTGGGGCCGGTAACCTACCTGTGGCTGGGTAAAGTGAAGGGCGAGCAGTTTGACCGCCTCAGCCTGCTGAACGATATTCTTCCGGTCTATAAGCAGGTGCTGATTGAGCTGGGCAAGCGCGGTATCCAGTGGGTGCAAATCGACGAGCCTGCGCTGGTGCTGGAGCTTCCCCAGGTTTGGCTCGATGCCTTCAAACCGGCGTATGACGCGCTCGCCGGACAGGTAAAACTCCTGCTCACGACCTATTTCGAAGGCGTGACGCCGAACCTGAAGACCATTACCGCGCTGCCGGTTCAGGGCCTTCACGTTGACCTGGTTCACGGTAAGGACGATGTGGTGGAACTGCACAAGCGCCTGCCCGCAGACTGGCTGCTCTCCGCCGGTCTGGTCAACGGCCGTAACGTCTGGCGCGCCGATCTGACCGAAAAATACGCACAGATTAAAGACATCGTCGGCAAACGTGAGCTGTGGGTTGCATCCTCTTGCTCGCTGCTGCACAGCCCAATCGATCTCAGCGTGGAGACCCGCCTCGACCCTGAAGTGAAAAGCTGGTTTGCCTTCGCCCTGCAAAAATGCGAAGAGCTAACACTGCTGCGCGACGCGCTGAACAGCGGCGACACGGCGGCGATCACCGAGTGGAGCGCTCCGATCCAGGCGCGTCGTCACTCGTCCCGCGTGCACAACCCGGCGGTGGAAAAACGTCTGGCGGCCATCACCGCCCAGGACAGCCAGCGCCAGAGCCCGTATGAGGTACGTGCCGAAGCCCAGCGCGCCCGCTTCAACCTTCCCGCGTGGCCGACCACGACGATCGGCTCCTTCCCACAGACTACGGAGATCCGCGGCCTGCGTCTGGACTTCAAAAAGGGCAATCTGGATGCGAACCACTACCGCACCGGCATCGCGGAACACATCAAGCAGGCGATTATCGAGCAGGAGCGCCTGGGGCTGGACGTGCTGGTGCACGGCGAAGCCGAGCGTAACGATATGGTGGAATACTTCGGTGAACACCTGGACGGCTTCGTCTTTACCCAAAACGGCTGGGTGCAGAGCTACGGCTCCCGCTGCGTGAAGCCGCCGGTGGTCATCGGTGACGTCAGCCGTCCGGAACCGATCACGGTTGAGTGGGCGAAGTACGCGCAGTCCCTGACCGACAAGCCGGTGAAAGGCATGCTCACCGGCCCGGTTACCATTCTCTGCTGGTCGTTCCCGCGTGAAGACGTGACCCGCGAGACCATTGCCAAACAGATTGCGCTGGCGCTGCGTGATGAAGTGGCGGATCTGGAAGCTGCGGGGATTGGCATCATCCAGATTGACGAACCGGCGCTGCGCGAGGGTTTACCGCTGCGCCGCAGCGACTGGGATGCTTACCTGCAGTGGGGCGTGGAAGCGTTCCGCATCAACGCTGCGGTGGCTAAGGACGATACCCAGATCCACACCCACATGTGTTACTGCGAATTTAACGACATCATGGATTCGATTGCCGCGCTGGACGCTGACGTAATCACCATCGAGACCTCGCGTTCAGACATGGAGCTGCTGGAGTCGTTTGAAGAGTTCGACTATCCGAATGAAATCGGGCCGGGCGTGTACGACATTCATTCTCCGAACGTCCCGAGCGTGGAGTGGATTGAAGCCCTGCTGAAAAAAGCGGCCCAGCGCATCCCTGCAGAGCGCCTGTGGGTGAACCCGGACTGCGGACTGAAAACTCGCGGCTGGCCAGAGACGCGCGCGGCGCTCGCCAACATGGTGAAGGCGGCGCAGAATTTGCGTCAGGCGTAGGTGCTGGATTGCCCGGTAAGGCGTAGCCGCCACCGGGCTTTTTTGTTATTACGCCTTCTTACCGCCGTACTGGCTAAACCACGCCAGCATCCGCTGCCAGCCATCTTTAGCCGATTCAGCGTGATAGCTCGGACGATAATCCGCGTTAAACGCATGCCCGGCATCCGGATACACCACGATCTCCGCCTTCGCATTGGCCGCACGGAGCGCATGGCGCATGGTCTCTACCGAATCAAGCGAAATACCGGTGTCCTGTCCACCGTAAAGCCCTAACACGGGGGCATTTAACTCGGTGGCGATATCCACGGGATGTTTCGGTGAATTCAGCGTTTTTTCACCCACCAGTTTGCCGTACCAGGCGACAGCGGCTTTGAGCTGCGGGTTATGCGCGGCATACAGCCAGCTAATGCGTCCGCCCCAGCAGAAACCGGTGACCAGCAGACGATGCGGATCGCCGCCGTTGCGCGCCGCCCAGCTGGCGACGTGATCGAGATCGGCCAGCACCTGCGCGTCCGGGACTTTGCTGACCAGGTTGCTGAGCAATGTTGGAATATCGCTGTAGTCGTTCGGATCGCCCTGACGGAAGTAGAGCTCTGGCGCAACGGCCAGATACCCTTCCAGCGCCAGCCGGCGGCAGAGGTCGCGAATGTGTTCGTGAACACCAAATATCTCCTGAATCACAATCACGATGGGCAGCGGGCCCTCTGCCGATTTTGGCCGTGCGTGATAAGCAGGCATATTCTCCCCCTGCGAGGGAATGGAGGTCTCACCCGCGGTAATTGCCGCTTCTGGCGTCGACACGATGGTTGAAGCATGTGGGGCCGCAGCAGGTGCAAAACCGATTTTTTCAGTCATGGCATTCTCCGTACCAATGAGTTAGCGCAAAGGTAAATATAGACACCAGGTTAACAACTCACAGTGCCTTAAACGGTCTATCTTTTGTGCAGCACCTGGCGATATAACTTGTTAATGTGATGTAAATCACTTTTTTATGGAAATTCAATGTAATCATTTTCATTCATGGTGAGGTGCGTCACGAAAATATGCTTACTGCTTCTGTAAAGTACCGTTTTACTTCTTCTGACTAACCGACCCACAGAGGAGTCACCTATGTCTAAGTCTGATGTTTTTCATCTCGGCCTCACTAAAAACGATTTACAAGGGGCTACGCTCGCTATCGTCCCTGGCGATCCGGAGCGTGTGGAAAAGATCGCCGCGCTGATGGATAAGCCGGTCAAGCTGGCTGCCCATCGTGAATTCACCACCTGGCGCGCAGAGCTGGATGGCAAAGCGGTGATTGTGTGCTCTACCGGTATCGGTGGCCCGTCTACCTCGATTGCGGTTGAAGAGCTGGCGCAACTGGGCATTCGTACTTTCCTGCGTATCGGTACCACCGGCGCTATTCAGCCGCACATCAACGTCGGCGACGTGCTGGTGACGACCGCGTCCGTGCGTCTGGACGGCGCGAGCCTGCACTTTGCGCCGATGGAATTCCCGGCAGTGGCTGATTTCGAGTGCACCACCGCGCTGGTTGAAGCGGCGAAATCCGTGGGCGCAACCACTCACGTGGGCGTAACCGCCTCTTCCGATACCTTCTACCCGGGCCAGGAGCGTTACGACACCTTCTCTGGCCGCGTGGTAAGCCGCTTCAAAGGCTCAATGGAAGAGTGGCAGTCTATGGGCGTGATGAACTACGAAATGGAATCCGCAACGCTGCTGACCATGTGCGCAAGCCAGGGTCTGCGTGCCGGTATGGTGGCGGGCGTTATCGTCAACCGTACCCAGCAGGAGATCCCGAACGCCGAAACCATGAAGCAGACCGAAAGTCATGCGGTGAAAATCGTGGTTGAAGCGGCTCGCCGCCTGATCTAGTTCTCCTCTCTGAGATAAAAGGCCGACGCGTTCGGCCTTTATTTTTTGCGTAGCGCCTCGCAGGAAAACCCTTTCAAACTGGACGTTTATACAGCACAATCTTATTTTGTGCGGGTAATACGTTGATGCAGGGGGCATTGTGGATATCTCAATCCTGATTTATGCGGTGATTGCGCTGGCGGGCGTAGGGATAGGCTGGCTGATTTCCAGTTACCAGCACGCGCAGCAGAAAGCCGAGCAGCTGGCTGAGCGGGAAGAGATCGTCGCCGAGCTTAGCGCGGCAAAACAACAGGTTGCGCTGAGCGACCACTGGCGCGACGAGTGCGAGCTGCTCAATAACGAACTGCGTAACCTGCGTGATATCAATACCTCGCTGGAGGCCGATCTCCGCGAAGTGACTACCCGCCTTGAGTCCACTCAGTTGCACGCCGAAGACAAAATCCGCCAGATGATCAACAGCGAGCAGCGCCTCAGCGAGCAGTTTGAGAACCTCGCTAACCGCATTTTCGAGCACAGCAACCGCCGCGTTGACGAACAGAATCGCCAGAGCCTGAACAGCCTCCTGACGCCGCTGCGCGAACAGCTGGACGGCTTTCGCCGTCAGGTGCAGGACAGCTTTGGTCAGGAAGCCCGCGAGCGCCACACGCTGGCCCATGAGATTCGCAATCTTCAGCAGCTGAATGCGCAGATGGCACAGGAGGCGGTCAACCTGACGCGGGCGCTGAAAGGCGATAACAAAACTCAGGGTAACTGGGGGGAAGTGGTACTTACCCGCGTGCTGGAAGCCTCCGGCCTGCGGGAAGGATATGAATACGAAACGCAGGTAAGTATCGAAAACGACGCCCGCTCGCGCATGCAGCCGGATGTGATTGTGCGGCTGCCACAGGGCAAAGATGTGGTCATTGACGCCAAAATGACGCTGGTGGCTTATGAGCGTTACTTCAATGCCGAAGATGACTACACGCGCGAATCGGCGCTGCAGGAGCACATTGCTTCCGTGCGTAACCATATTCGCCTGCTGGGCAGAAAGGATTATCAGCAGCTGCCGGGGCTGCGCTCGCTGGACTACGTGCTGATGTTTATCCCGGTCGAACCCGCGTTTTTGCTGGCGCTCGACAGACAGCCTGAGCTTATCACTGAAGCGCTGAAAAATAACATTATGCTGGTCAGCCCCACCACGCTGTTAGTGGCCTTGCGGACCATTGCCAACCTGTGGCGCTATGAGCACCAGAGCCGCAATGCCCAGCAGATTGCCGATCGCGCCAGCAAGCTGTACGACAAAATGCGTCTGTTCGTGGACGATATGTCTTCCGTCGGACAAAGCCTGGACCGTGCGCAGGATAACTACCGCCAGGCGATGAAAAAGCTCTCCTCGGGGCGTGGCAACCTGCTTGCGCAGGCTGAAGCATTCCGCAGCCTGGGGGTGGAGGTTAAACGCGAGATTAATCCGGAATTGGTCGAACAGGCGACAGCGCAGGACGAAGAGTTCCGTCTGCGTGAGGGCAGGGATGAACAAAATACCCTCAGCCAGGACAACGATTTAGCGGCAGGTTTATCGCCAGATGAACAGCCGGCGCGTTTCTTTCGCGGTGGTTGAATCGTAGGGCAATTGCGCCCAATCTGTTACACTTCACGAACATTTGACTGATTAGCAGGCTCTGAGATGGTTGACGATTCACAAGACACGACGCACTTTGGCTTTCAGACAGTAGCCAAAGCGCAGAAAGCTGACATGGTGGCCCACGTATTTCATTCCGTGGCGGCGAAGTACGATGTGATGAATGACTTGATGTCGTTCGGCATTCATCGCTTGTGGAAGCGCTTCACCATTGACTGCAGCGGTGTGCGTCGTGGACAAACGGTTCTCGATCTGGCTGGCGGTACGGGCGATCTGACGGCGAAATTCTCCCGTCTGGTGGGTGAAACCGGTCGCGTTGTACTGGCTGATATTAATGACTCCATGCTTAAAATGGGACGCGAAAAGCTGCGTAACATCGGCGTGGTGGGTAACGTGGAATACGTGCAGGCCAACGCCGAAGCGCTGCCGTTCCCGGACAATACCTTTGACTGCATCACTATTTCCTTCGGTCTGCGTAACGTCACCGATAAAGAAAAAGCGCTGCGCTCCATGTACCGCGTGCTGAAGCCGGGTGGACGCCTGCTGGTGCTCGAGTTCTCTAAACCGATTATCGACCCGCTGAGCAAAGCCTACGACGCCTATTCCTTCCACGTGCTGCCGCGTATTGGCGAGCTGGTGGCAAACGACGCGGAAAGCTATCGCTATCTGGCGGAATCAATTCGCATGCACCCGGATCAGGACACCTTAAAAGCCATGATGCAGGATGCAGAATTTGAGAACGTTGAATACTTCAACATGACGGCGGGTGTCGTCGCGCTGCATCGCGGTTACAAATTCTGAGTGGAGGTGTCCCGTGCCCTTTAAACCCTTAGTCACCGCAGGCATCGAGAATGTGCTGAATGCCTTCCTGTATCGCGCTCCGGCGCTGAAAGCCGCACGTCAGCGGCTAAACGGGAAGGTACTGCGCATTGTATTAAAAGAGTTCTCGACGCCGCTCGTGCTGGTCTTCAGCGAACGCCAGCTTGACGTTCTGGGTGAGTGGGAAGGCGAGGCTGATTGCTCGGTCATTACCCATATGAGCGTGCTGCCAAAATTGCGCGATCGCCAGCAATTAACGGCGCTTATCCGCAGCGGTGAGCTGGAAGTAGAAGGTGACATCCAGGTCGTGCAGAACTTTGTTGCGCTCAGCGATCTGGCTGAATTCGATCCGGCAGAGCTGCTGGCGCCTTTTATTGGTGACATCGCCGCTGAAGGGATCGGGAAAGTTATTCATGGCGGCACGGCGTTCCTGCGCAAAAATCTGCAACGTCAACAGCGCTATGCCGCGGAAGTACTGACGGAAGAGTGGCGCATGGCCCCCGGACCGCTGGAAGTGGCGTGGTTTGCGGAAGAGACTGCTGCTGTTGAACGCGCGGTTGATGCGTTAACCAAACGGCTGGAAAAACTGGAGGGCAAATGACGCCTGGTGAAATTCGGCGCCTCTATTTTATCATCCACACCTTTTTGAGTTACGGGCTCGACGAGCTTATCCCCAAAATGCGTATCACGCTGCCGCTCAGAATCTGGCGGCGGACGCTGTTCTGGATGCCAAATCGCCATAAAGGTCAGCCGCTGGGTGAACGCCTGCGTCTGGCGCTGCAGGAGCTCGGCCCGGTATGGATTAAGTTCGGGCAGATGCTCTCAACCCGCCGCGATCTCTTCCCGCCGCACATTGCCGATGAACTGGCGATGCTTCAGGACCGTGTCGCCCCGTTTGATGGGGTGAGAGCGAAGAAACAGATCGAAGAGGCGATGGGAAATCTTCCCGTTGAAGCCTGGTTTGACGATTTCGAAATAGAACCGCTGGCGTCGGCTTCTATCGCTCAGGTGCACACTGCGCGTCTGAAAGAGAACGGTAAAGAGGTGGTGATCAAGGTGATCCGCCCGGATATCCTGCCGATCATCAAAGCCGACATGAAGCTGATTTATCGTCTGGCGCGTTGGGTACCGCGTTTGTTACCTGATGGTCGCCGACTGCGCCCGATGGAAGTGGTGCGGGAGTATGAAAAAACGCTGATTGATGAGCTTAATCTGCTGCGCGAATCGGCAAACGCTATTCAGCTGCGTCGGAACTTTGAAAACAGCCCGATGCTCTATGTGCCTGAAGTCTATTCTGACTACTGCAGCCAAAACATGATGGTCATGGAGCGCATCTACGGTATTCCGGTTTCGGACGTGGTGGCCCTGGAGAAGCAGGGAACGAACATGAAGCTGCTGGCCGAACGTGGCGTTCAGGTCTTCTTTACCCAGGTCTTCCGCGACAGCTTTTTCCACGCGGACATGCACCCGGGTAATATCTTCGTGAGCTACGAGCATCCTGAGGATCCGAAGTACATCGGTATCGACTGTGGGATTGTGGGCTCGCTGAACAAAGAAGATAAACGTTATCTGGCTGAAAACTTCATCGCGTTCTTCAACCGCGACTACCGAAAAGTGGCTGAGCTGCACGTTGATTCCGGCTGGGTTCCGCCGGACACCAACGTCGAAGAGTTCGAGTTTGCGATCCGGACCGTTTGCGAACCAATTTTTGAAAAACCGCTGGCAGAAATCTCCTTTGGCCACGTATTGTTAAACCTGTTCAATACGGCTCGCCGCTTTAATATGGAAGTTCAGCCGCAGTTAGTTTTACTTCAGAAAACATTACTTTACGTTGAAGGTGTAGGTCGACAACTCTATCCTCAGTTAGACTTGTGGAAGACGGCTAAACCTTTCCTGGAATCCTGGATTAAGGATCAGGTTGGCCTTCCGGCGCTGGTTCGGTCTCTTAAAGAGAAAGGCCCGTTCTGGATAGAAAAAATGCCTGAAATTCCTGAGCTGGTTTACGACAGTTTGCGTCAGAGCAAGAATCTTCAGCACAGCATGGATAAAATCGCCCGCGAGCTTCAGTCCAGCCGTGTGCGCCAGGGACAGTCACGCTATCTTTTTGGGATTGGCGCAACGCTGCTGCTGAGCGGTACGCTGCTGCTGATCAACCGTCCTGACTGGCAGATGATGCCCGCCTGGTTGATGGCTGGCGGGGTTGTTGTCTGGCTTGCAGGATGGAGAAAAACGCGCTGAGTTTGCGTCGCCATCGACGGGTCGCATACGTATAATGCGATCTGACCAATTAATCATCTATCCCTGAGGAATATGTATGGGTGGTATCAGTATCTGGCAATTAGTCATTATTGCCGTCATCGTCGTGCTGCTGTTTGGCACCAAAAAGCTCGGTTCTATTGGTTCCGATCTGGGCGCGTCTATCAAAGGCTTCAAGAAAGCGATGAGCGATGATGAGAGCAAGCAGGATAAAACCAGCCAGGACGCTGACTTTACTGCTAAATCCATCTCCGACAAGCAAGAAGATGCCAAAAAGGAAGACGCTAAACGCCACGATAAAGAGCAGGTGTAAGTCGTGTTCGACATTGGTTTTAGTGAGCTGCTGCTGGTCTTTGTGATTGGTCTGATCGTGCTGGGACCGCAGCGTCTGCCGGTTGCGGTAAAAACCGTCGTGGGCTGGGTTCGTGCGCTAAGATCGCTGGCCTCGACCGTTCAGAATGAGCTGGCGCAGGAACTTAAGCTGCAGGAGTTTCAGGAAAGCCTGAAAAAGGTCGAGAAGGCGAGCATGGATAACCTGACGCCGGAACTGAAAGCCTCAATGGATGAACTGCGCGAAGCGGCGGAATCCATGAAGCGCTCTTACAGCGTTAACGATCCTGAAAAAGCGAGCGATGAAGCGAACACTATTCATAACCCGGTGGTGAAGGACAGCGAAGCGCAGCGTGAGGGCGTGACGCCAGCGAGTGCGGAGCACCAGGCCGCAGTGCCTGAGCAAACGCCGCAGGAAACTGAACTGAAAAAACAGGCACAGCCGGAAGAGCCGATAGTAAAAACGGCTGAAGCTAAACCCGCCGCGCCCGTTTCCGAATCATCCCCCTCGTCGAGTGATAAAGCGTAACCATGGCAGTAGATGATACTCAACCGCTTATTACGCACCTTATTGAGCTGCGTAAGCGCCTGTTAAACTGCATTATTGCGGTATTCCTCATATTCCTTTGCCTGGTCTATTTCGCCAACGATATCTATCAGGTGGTCTCTGCGCCGCTGATCAAGCAGATGCCGCTGGGTGCAACGATGATTGCAACAGACGTTGCTTCTCCGTTCTTTACGCCGATTAAGCTGACCTTCTGGGTTTCATTGATTGCCTCTGCTCCGGTCATCCTTTATCAGGTATGGGCGTTTGTTGCGCCGGCACTGTATAAGCACGAACGCAAGCTGGTCATCCCGCTACTGGTATCCAGTTCGCTGCTGTTCTATATCGGCATGGCGTTTGCCTACTTCGTTGTCTTCCCGCTGGCCTTCGGCTTCCTGACGCACACCGCGCCGGAAGGTGTCCAGGTGTCGACGGATATCGCCAGCTACCTCAGCTTTGTGATGGCGCTGTTTATGGCGTTCGGCGTGGCATTTGAAGTGCCGGTGGCCATTGTGCTGCTTTGTTGGGTTGGGGTAACCACCCCTGATGACCTGCGTAAGAAGCGTCCGTATATCCTGGTAGGCGCCTTCGTAGTCGGCATGCTGCTGACGCCGCCGGACGTCTTCTCGCAAACGCTGCTGGCAATACCGATGTACTGCCTGTTTGAGGTTGGCGTCTTCTTCTCGCGTTTTTACGTGGGTAAAGGACGCCGGTCGGACGATGAAGACGACGCGTCCGAAAAGACCACTGAAGAGTAAAACCAGCCGCCCGTCAGGGCGGTTGTTCTATGGGGATTCGCATGTTTGATATCGGACTCAACCTGACCAGTTCACAGTTTGCGAAAGATCGTGACGAGGTGGTTGCACGGGCTTTTGACGCCGGCGTCAAAGGACTCCTGCTGACCGGGACCAACCTGCATGAGAGTGAGCAGGCGCAGCGGCTGGCGCAACGTTATCAACGCTGCTGGTCAACCGCAGGCGTTCACCCTCATGACAGCAGTCAGTGGACTGAGGAGGGCGCAGAAACACTGCGCGCGCTGGCGAAAACAGCAGAGGTGGTGGCTATTGGCGAGTGCGGGCTCGATTTCAACCGCAACTTCTCGACGCCTGACGAACAGGAAAAGGCATTCACTGCCCAGCTTGCGCTGGCTGCAGAGCTTGAGATGCCCGTCTTTATGCACTGTCGCGATGCGCATGAACGTTTTCTCGCACTGCTCGACCCGTGGCTGGATAAACTGCCGGGCGCAGTGCTGCACTGCTTCACCGGTTCACGGCAGGAAGCGCTAGATTGCCTGAAGCGAGGGCTTTATCTGGGCATTACCGGTTGGGTTTGCGATGAGCGTCGCGGGCTTGAGCTTCGCGAGCTGCTGCCGGCGATCCCGGCAGAACGCTTGCTTCTTGAAACCGATGCGCCATATCTGCTGCCGCGAGATATGAAGCCCAAACCGGCATCGCGGCGAAATGAGCCCGCCTGGCTGGGGCACATTGTTGAGCGCGTAGCGCACTGGCGCGGAGAGGATCCGCACTGGCTTTCCGCGCAGACGGATGACAACGTGCGTCGCCTGTTCGGGATAAACGTTTAGACTTTGCGGAAGTCGGTGTTTTTCACGCTCTGCAGCACCTGCTTGTTCAGCAGATTGAGCAACAGCATTGAGCGTGCTTCACCGTCCGGCTCGGCGAAAATCGCCTGCAGGCCTTCGAATGCGCCTTCCGTAATGACGACGCTATCGCCCGCGTAAGGGGTTTCCGGATCGGTGATCCCTTCAGGCTGTTGATAAACAGACAGCTGATGAATGACGGTCGACGGAACCGTGGCCGGGTGGGCACCAAAACGAACGAAGTGGCTGACGCCGCGCGTTGCGCTGATGGTGGTGGTGTGGATCACCTCAGGGTCGAACTCCACGAACAGATAGTTCGGGAATAGAGGCTCACTGACGGTTGTGCGCTTCCCGCGCTGCATTTTTTCAAGCGTGATCACGGGTGTCAGACAATTTACTGACTGACGTTCAAGATGTTCCTGCGCGCGCTGAAGTTGCCCGCGTTTGCAATACAGTAAATACCAGGCCTGCATAATCACTCTTTCCCTTAGTTCGGGGCGCAAGCATATCAAAACCCTGGAGGGATCGCTAAGTTGATTATAATGGGGGAAATTCGAACACAACGGATAAGTTCACGCGAATTTAACAAAATTACAGCATCGAGAAGGCTTACGCCGTATAATGAAGCGCTTACAGAGAGGCCATGACTAACTGCATGAAATACCACGATCTCCGCGACTTCCTGACGCTGCTGGAACAGCAGGGTGAATTGAAACGCATTACGCTTCCTGTTGATCCTTATCTGGAAATGACAGAAATTGCTGACCGGACTCTGCGTGCCGGTGGTCCCGCATTACTGTTTGAAAATCCCAAAGGTTACTCCATGCCGGTGCTGTGCAACCTGTTCGGCACTCCGCGTCGTGTCGCCCTGGGGATGGGGCAGGAAGACGTTACCGCGCTGCGTGAAGTGGGTAAACTGCTGGCATTTTTGAAAGAGCCAGAGCCGCCGAAAGGCTTCCGCGATCTGTTCGACAAGCTGCCGCAGTTTAAGCAGGTGCTGAACATGCCCACCAAACGACTGCGCGGCGCGCCGTGCCAGCAGAAAGTGCTGGAAGGTGAGGCGGTGGATCTCACCAAAATTCCGATTATGCAGTGCTGGCCTGAAGATGCTGCGCCGCTGATTACCTGGGGCCTCACCGTGACGCGCGGGCCGCATAAAGAGCGGCAAAACCTCGGTATTTATCGCCAGCAGCTGATTGGCAAAAATAAGCTCATCATGCGCTGGCTGTCGCATCGCGGCGGCGCGCTGGATTTCCAGGAGTGGTGTGCTGCGCATCCGGGTGAATGTTTCCCGGTGTCTGTCGCCTTAGGCGCCGATCCGGCCACCATTCTGGGCGCGGTCACGCCCGTCCCGGATACGCTCTCTGAATATGCCTTTGCCGGCCTGCTGCGCGGGACCAAAACCGAGGTCGTGAAGTGTATCTCTAACGATCTCGAAGTACCGGCCAGTGCAGAAATTGTGCTGGAAGGTTACATTGAGCAGGGTGAAATGGCGCCAGAAGGCCCTTACGGCGACCATACCGGCTATTACAACGAAGTGGATAACTTCCCGGTGTTTACCGTCACGCACATTACCCAGCGTGAAGATGCGATTTATCACTCAACCTATACTGGCCGTCCACCGGATGAACCGGCGGTGCTGGGCGTGGCGCTGAACGAAGTATTTGTGCCGATCCTGCAAAAGCAGTTCCCGGAAATCGTTGATTTTTATCTGCCGCCTGAAGGATGCTCGTATCGCATGGCGGTGGTTACGATGAAGAAACAGTACCCAGGTCATGCTAAACGCGTGATGATGGGCGTATGGTCTTTCCTGCGCCAGTTTATGTATACCAAATTTGTTATTGTCTGCGATGATGACGTTAACGCCCGCGACTGGAATGACGTCATCTGGGCAATCACCACGCGAATGGATCCTGCGCGTGATACGGTGTTAGTCGAAAACACGCCGATAGATTATCTGGATTTTGCCTCGCCGGTTTCCGGTCTTGGCTCAAAGATGGGACTGGATGCCACAAATAAATGGCCTGGCGAAACCGACCGTGAATGGGGTCGCCCGATCAAAAAAGATCCTGCCGTGACCGCGCGAATTGACGCGATCTGGGACGAACTGGCCATAATGAATAACGGTAAACTCTGAGCTGACCGTTAAGCCCTATAGACTTCCCGACAGAGAGAGCGAATGACAACCTTAAGCTGTAAAGTGACGTCGGTAGATGCTATTACCGACACCGTATATCGCGTCCGCCTGGTTCCTGAAGCGGCATTCTCATTCCGTGCTGGCCAGTACCTGATGGTCGTGATGGATGAGCGTGATAAGCGTCCTTTCTCTATGGCCTCTACGCCAGCAGAGCAGGAATTTATTGAGCTGCATATTGGTGCGTCTGAGCTTAACCTGTACGCGATGGCCGTGATGGACCGCATCCTGAAAGAGCGTGAGATTGTGGTCGATATTCCTCACGGCGAGGCATGGTTACGTGATGACGAAGACCGTCCACTGATCCTGATCGCTGGTGGTACAGGCTTCTCATATGTGCGCTCTATTCTGTTGACCGCACTGGCGCGTAACCCGGAACGTGATATCACCATCTACTGGGGCGGCCGCGAAGAGAAGCACCTGTATGACCTGTCTGAACTGGAAGCGCTGAGCATCAACCATCCAAATCTGCGCATCGAGCCAGTGGTCGAGCAGCCTGAAGAGGGCTGGCGTGGACGTAGTGGAACGGTGCTGACGGCGGTACTGCAGGATCACGGTACGCTGGCGGGACATGATATCTACATTGCAGGCCGTTTCGAGATGGCGAAAATTGCCCGCGATCTGTTCTGTAACGAACGTGACGCGCGTGAAGACCGTCTGTTCGGTGATGCGTTTGCGTTTATCTAAATAAAAAACCCGCCCCTGACAGGCGGGAAGAACGGCAACTAAACTGTCTCTCTTCGCCAATGACGCCATAACTGCGTTGGCTGCGCTCGTTCTGACGCCATTGGCTTTGAGATACTTTTCCTGATTTACACTCTTTCAAACACCGTCGCGATACCCTGACCCAAACCAATACACATCGTTGCCAGACCAAACTGGGCATCTTTGCGTTCCATCAGGTTGATAAGCGTGGTGCTGATACGCGCCCCGGAGCAGCCCAGCGGGTGACCGAGAGCGATCGCGCCACCGTTGAGGTTGATCTTCTCGTCGATCTGCTCCATCAGCCCCAGATCTTTAATGCACGGCAGGATCTGCGCGGCGAACGCTTCGTTCATCTCGAACAGATCGATATCGCTGGCGGTTAACCCCGCTTTTTTCAGCGCCAGCTTCGAGGCCGGAACCGGTCCGTAGCCCATGATCGAAGGATCGCAGCCCACCACCGCCATCGAACGTACCCGAGCGCGAGGCGTTAAACCCAGCTCGCGGGCGCGACTTTCGCTCATTACCAGCATCGCGGCGGCGCCGTCGGACAGCGCTGACGAAGTACCCGCCGTTACCGTACCGGTGACCGGATCAAACGCAGGGCGCAGCGTGGAAAGCGATTCTACGGTGGTTTCCGGGCGGATGACTTCGTCGTAACTGAACTGCTTCAGTACGCCGTCCGCGTCGTGACCGCCGGTGGGGATGATTTCATTTTTAAAGGCACCGGACTGCGTCGCCGCCCATGCGCGAGCGTGAGAGCGCGCGGCAAAGGCATCCTGCATTTCACGGCTGATGCCGTGCAGACGAGAGAGCATCTCGGCGGTCAAACCCATCATCCCCGCGGCTTTCGCCACGTTGCGGCTCATGCCCGGGTGGAAATCGACCCCGTGGCTCATCGGTACGTGACCCATGTGCTCAACGCCGCCGACCAGGCAGGCCTGGGCATCGCCGGTCATGATCATACGCGCCGCGTCGTGCAGCGCCTGCATGGACGAACCGCACAGACGGTTGACGGTGACCGCCGGAACCGAGTGTGGGATCTCCGCAAGCAGCGACGCGTTACGGGCGATGTTGAAACCTTGCTCCAGGGTCTGCTGTACGCAGCCCCAGTAAATATCGTCGAGCGCAGCAGGATCCAGCGCCGGGTTACGCGCCAGCAGGCTACGCATCAGGTGCGCGGAGAGGTCTTCCGCACGCACGTTACGGAACGCGCCGCCTTTTGAACGGCCCATCGGGGTGCGAATCGCATCAACAATGACAACCTTTTCCATTGTGACTCCTTAAGCCGTTTTCAGCTCGCCAACCGGACGGGCTGGCTCAACTGCTGGATAGTAGGGTTCGTTATGGCGCGCTTTGTTACGCAGCCCTTCCGGCACCTCATAAAGCGGGCCGAGGTGCTGGTACTGCTGGGCCATATCGAGATAGCGGGCGCTGCCGAGCGTGTCCAGCCAGCGGAACGCGCCGCCGTGGAACGGAGGGAAGCCGAGGCCGTATACCAGCGCCATGTCGGCTTCTGCCGGGCTGGCGATAATGCCTTCTTCAAGGCAACGCACCACTTCGTTGATCATTGGAATCATCATCCGGGCGATGATCTCATCGTCCGTGAAGTCGCGCTTCGGCTGGCTAACGTCGGCCAGCAGGCCATCGACCACGGCATCTTCTTCTTTCTTCGGTTTACCTTTGCTGTCTTCTTTATAGCGCCAGAAGCCCAGGCCGTTTTTCTGGCCGAAGCGGTTGACGTCGAACAGCGCGTCAATGGCGTCGCGATAATCTTTCTGCATGCGCTGCGGGAAGCCTGCCGCCATCACCGCCTGGGCGTGGTGGGCGGTATCAATGCCCACCACGTCCAGCAGATATGCCGGGCCCATTGGCCAGCCGAACTGTTTTTCCATTACTTTGTCGATTTTGCGGAAGTCCGCGCCGTCGCGCAGCAATTGGCTAAAACCGGCGAAGTACGGGAACAGCACGCGGTTAACAAAGAAGCCCGGGCAGTCGTTAACGACGATCGGTGTTTTACCCATCTTGCTTGCCCACGCCACCACTTTAGCAATGGTTTCGTCAGAGGTTTTTTCCCCACGGATCACTTCGACCAGCGGCATACGGTGTACCGGGTTGAAGAAGTGCATCCCGCAGAAGTTTTCCGGACGCTTCAGCACGCTCGCCAGCTCGCTGATTGGAATGGTGGAGGTGTTAGAGGCCAGTACGGTCTCAGGACGAACCTTGTCTTCCGTTTCCGCCAGCACCGCTTTTTTGACTTTCGGGTTCTCGACGACGGCTTCGACCACCACGTCGACACGGTCGAAACCGCTGTATTCCAGCACAGGCTGAATGGTGGAGATCACGCCTGCAAGCTTCAGCCCGTCAATTTTTCCGCGTTCCAGCTGCTTATTCAGCAGCTTGGCCGCTTCGGTCATGCCCAGCGTCAGAGATTTCTCGTTGATGTCTTTCATCACTACCGGTACGCCTTTCCAGGCCGACTGGTAAGCGATGCCGCCGCCCATAATACCGGCGCCGAGCACTGCCGCATGTTTTGGCGTCTCAACGTTTTTGGTCAGCTGTTTGGCTTTGCCCTTCACGAACTGATCGTTGAGGAAGATGCCAACCAGCGCGCGGGCTTCATTGGTGTGCGCCAGCGGAACAAAGCTTTGATTTTCGAGCTTCAGGGCTTCGTCGCGGCCAAATCGGGCTGCCGCTTCAATGGTTTTCACCGCCGTAATTGGCGCCGGGTAGTGTTTACCCGCCGTCTGCATCACCATGCCTTTGGCCATGGTGAAGCTCATGGTGGCTTCAATCTTGCTGAGCTTTAACGGCTCCAGCTTCGGCTGGCGCTTGGCCTTCCAGTCGAGATCGCCGTTAATCGCCTGACGCAGTATGGCAAGTGCGCCTTCAACCAGCTTCTCTGGCTTCACGACGCCGTCGACCAGGCCGATTTTCTGCGCCTGTTCCGCGCCTACGTCTTTACCAGCGGCAATGATTTCCAGGGCGCTGTCTGCACCCAGCATGCGCGGCATGCGCACGGATCCGCCAAAGCCCGGCATAATGCCCAGCTTGGTTTCCGGCAGGCCGATGCGCAGGTCCGGCGTCGCCAAACGGTAGTCGGTCGCCAGCACGCACTCGCACCCGCCGCCCAGCGCGTAGCCGTTCACGGCAGAGATCGTTGGAACAGGCAGATCTTCCAGGCGATTAAAGACGCTGTTGGCAAAGTGCAGCCACTGGCTCAGCTGTTCTTCCGGAACCTGGAACAGCGAAAGGAATTCGGTGATATCGGCACCGACAATAAAGGCCGCTTTGTTAGAGCGCAGCAGCAGCCCTTTTAATTCAGATTGCTTTTCAAGCACTTCCAGCGCCTGGCCAAGACTGGCCACCGTCGCGGTATCAAGCTTATTCACTGAGCCGGGGGCATCGAACACCAGTTCGGCAATGCCGTCTTCCAGCCAGTTGAGGTACAGGGTGTCGCCTTTGTAAAGCATGTCAGTCTCCTGAATCCAGCAAGTGGATCTGGTCATACCAGATGAAACGGAGTGTGGAATTTATGTTAATAAAATGCAAATTACTCATTAAGAAAATGCTGCATTGATCACGGTCGGTGGAAATCACGCAGCCGGAGTGAGGTGTGCTAAGATGCGATGACTTGAGGTCAAAAAAACGAAAGGAAGAATGATGGACTCACTGGCTTCGCTTTATAAAAATCATATCGTTACCCTACAGGAACGTACCCGCGATGTACTGGCCCGCTTCAAGCTGGATGCCCTGCTGATCCACTCCGGCGAGCTGATGAATACTTTTCTTGATGATCACGCCTACCCGTTTAAGGTCAACCCGCAGTTTAAAGCCTGGGTGCCGGTGACTCAGGTTCCAAATTGCTGGCTGCTGGTGGATGGCGTGAACAAGCCGAAACTGTGGTTCTACCTGCCGGTCGATTACTGGCACAACGTTGAACCATTGCCGACCTCTTTCTGGACGGAAGAAATTGAGGTTATTGCTCTGCCGAAAGCGGACGGTATTGGCAGCCAGCTGCCAGCGGCGCGCGGCAACATCGGCTACATCGGCCCCGTACCTGAACGTGCGCTCGGTCTGGATATTCCGGCAGATAAACTCAACCCGAAAGGCGTGCTGGATTACCTTCATTACTATCGCGCGTATAAGACTGACTACGAACTTTACTGCATGCGTGAAGCGCAAAAAACGGCGGTGAATGGCCACCGTGCCGCGCACGAGGCGTTCCAGTCAGGCATGAGCGAGTTCGACATTAACCAGGCCTACCTGACCGCAACCGGTCACCGCGACACCGACGTGCCGTACAGCAACATCGTCGCGCTGAACGAGCATGCGTCTGTTCTCCACTACACCAAACTGGATCACCAGGTTCCGTCTGAGATGCGCAGCTTCCTGCTGGATGCAGGCGCAGAGTACAACGGCTATGCGGCCGACCTGACCCGTACCTGGGCGGCAAATGCGGACACCGATTTCGCGCAGCTGATTAAAGACGTGAACGATGAACAGCTGGCGCTGATTGGCACCATGAAAGCCGGAACCAGCTACGTGGATTACCACATCCAGTTCCATCAGCGCATCGCCAAACTGCTGCGTAAGCATCAGGTTGTGAAAGACATGAGCGAAGAGGCGATGGTCGAGAACGATCTGACCGGGCCATTTATGCCGCACGGTATCGGCCACCCGCTGGGCCTGCAGGTTCACGACGTTGCGGGCTTTATGCAGGATGATACCGGCACGCACCTGGCGGCACCGTCTAAATATCCTTACCTGCGTTGCACCCGTATTCTTGAGCCGCGTATGGTACTGACGATTGAACCAGGGATCTACTTTATCGAATCCCTGCTGGCGCCGTGGCGTGAAGGTCAGTTCAGCAAACACTTCAACTGGGAAAAAATCGACGCGCTGAAGCCGTTTGGCGGCATTCGTATCGAAGATAACGTGGTGGTTCACGAAAACGGTATCGAGAATATGACGCGAGACCTGAAGCTGGCCTGATGGAAAGTTGGTTGATACCGGCTGAACCGGTCACCTTTGTCGAGGAAATCAAGAAAAGCCGCTTTATTACGCTGCTGGCGCATACCGATGGCGTAGAGGCGGCAAAGGCGTTTGTCGAGTCCGTCCGGGCCGAGCATCCTGACGCACGTCACCACTGCGTGGCGTGGGTGGCAGGGCCGCCTGACGATTCACAACAACTGGGGTTTTCCGACGATGGTGAACCGGCGGGCACGGCCGGTAAACCCATGCTTTCACAGCTGATGGGCAGCGGCGTGGGTGAAATTACCGCCGTGGTGGTGCGCTACTACGGCGGCATTCTGTTAGGTACGGGCGGGCTGGTTAAAGCGTATGGTGGCGGAGTTCAGCAGGCACTGAATATCCTGACGACCATCCGCAAAACGCCGCTCACCGAATATACTTTGTTGTGCGATTACGCTCAGCTATCGGGCATTGAAACGCTGCTCAAACAATTTAACGGCGTGATTGCGCACAGTGATTACCAGGCAATGGTGCAATTACGCGTGGCGCTTCCTCAGGCGGAACTGGCTGCTTTTTCAGCAAAACTGGCTGATTTCAGTCGCGGTTCGTTGCAATTGCTGCCGATTGAAGAATAATCCCCACCTCACTTTTTTGAATACCAAAGGAAACGGCAGAGATGCATTTTCGTGCCATAACCCGAATCGTTGGACTGCTGGTCATACTCTTTTCGGGGACGATGATTCTCCCTGGACTGGTGGCGCTTATCTACCGGGACGGCGCGGGGCGGGCATTTACCCAGACCTTCTTTGTCGCGCTGGCGATCGGCTCGCTGCTGTGGTGGCCGAACCGTCGTCAGAAAGGTGAGCTGAAATCTCGCGAAGGATTTCTGATTGTGGTCCTGTTCTGGACGGTGCTGGGAAGCGTCGGTTCGCTGCCCTTTATCTTCTCTGAACAGCCTAATCTCAGCATCACGGACGCCTTTTTTGAATCCTTCTCCGGATTAACGACCACCGGGGCGACGACGCTGGTGGGGCTGGATTCGTTACCGCACGCTATTCTCTTTTATCGCCAGATGCTGCAGTGGTTCGGGGGGATGGGGATCATCGTTCTGGCGGTGGCTATTCTCCCGATTCTGGGCGTCGGGGGGATGCAGCTGTACAGGGCTGAAATGCCGGGACCGCTGAAAGACAACAAGATGCGCCCGCGTATTGCCGAGACGGCGAAAACCCTGTGGCTGATTTATGTTCTGTTGACGGTAGCCTGCGCGCTGGCGCTCTGGTTTGCCGGGATGCCTGCTTTCGATGCTATCGGACACAGCTTTGCGACAATTGCTATCGGCGGGTTCTCCACCCACGACGCCAGCGTGGGCTACTTCGACAGTCCAACGATAAACACCATCATTGCCATTTTCCTGCTGATCTCCGGTTGTAACTACGGTCTGCACTTCTCGTTACTCAGCGGGCGTAGCCTGAAGGTGTACTCGCGCGATCCTGAGTTCCGCATGTTCATTGGCGTCCAGCTTACACTGGTCGTCATCTGCACCCTGGTGCTGTGGTTCCATGATGTTTACAACTCTGCGCTAACCACGCTTAATCAGGCGTTCTTCCAGGTGGTGTCGATGGCGACGACCGCTGGGTTTACCACGGACAGCATCGCGCGCTGGCCGCTGTTCCTGCCGGTACTGCTGCTGTGCTCTGCCTTTATCGGCGGCTGCGCCGGGTCTACGGGCGGTGGCCTGAAGGTGATTCGTATTCTGCTGCTGTTCAAGCAGGGGAACCGTGAGCTGAAGCGTCTGGTTCACCCGAATGCGGTCTACAGCATCAAGCTGGGTAACCGCGCGCTGCCGGAACGTATCCTCGAGGCGGTGTGGGGGTTCTTCTCGGCGTATGCGCTGGTCTTTATCGTCAGCATGCTGGCGATCATCGCGACGGGGGTGGATGATTTTTCCGCCTTTGCGTCCGTCGTCGCAACATTGAACAACCTCGGGCCTGGCCTGGGGGTTGTGGCGGATAACTTTGCCAGTATGAACCCGGTCGCGAAATGGATCCTCATTGCCAATATGCTGTTTGGTCGTCTTGAGGTCTTTACCCTGCTGGTGCTGTTCACCCCAACATTCTGGCGCGAATAAGGAGCCGTTGATGAAAACACTGATTCTTTTCTCTACGCGAGACGGGCAAACGCGTGAGATTGCCGCGTATCTGGCGTCGGAATTAAAAGAGCTGGGCATTTACTCGGATGTGGTGAACCTGAATCGCGCGGAGCAGATTGCCTGGCAGGAGTACGATCGCGTGGTGATTGGCGCCTCCATTCGTTACGGGCATTTCCATCCGGCGCTGGATCGCTTCGTGAAAAAGCACACGGCGGTACTCAACAAATTGCCGGGCGCGTTTTACTCGGTCAATCTGGTTGCCCGTAAAGCCGAGAAGCGTACGCCGCAGACCAACAGCTACACGCGCAAGTTTTTGCTCAGCTCGCCGTGGCAGCCAGACCTGTGTGCCGTTTTTGCCGGCGCGCTGCGCTACCCTCGCTACCGCTGGTATGACCGCTTTATGATCCGCCTGATTATGAAGATGACCGGGGGCGAAACCGATACGCGTAAAGAAGTGGTTTATACCGACTGGTCTCAGGTGGCCGGTTTTGCACGGGAAATTGCGCATTTAGCGGGCGATTCGCGACTTAAATAAGCGTTAAGTTTGAAAAGTGAGCGAACGAAAAGTTTTTTGTATTTTGTTCTTGTCACTTAAGAATAACTCCCTATAATGCGCCTCCACTGACACGGAACAACGGCACACACGCCGCCGGGTCAGCAGAGAAAAGCAAAACAAACGCTTGACTCTGAAGC
>NZ_JAWNCA010000023.1:0-81152 GCF_034106185.1 Enterobacter sp. 296B2
TTAAACCACGATATTAATCATTAACACTTTATCCAGATCCAAACAGTAAGATCCCATTATTTCTTAATTTTCATCAACGAAAACGAAGATCGTTTTATATCCATACCATATAAAAATTGACGGACCATTTTGTAAGCACTAGCGTTACCCTGGTTACATAACCAATTAAACTAAAAGGTTTTTTCAGGTTTTCCTTAAATGGAGTTTTAAACAAATGGCTATTCCCGCTTATTTATGGCTCAAAGATGACGGCGGTGCCGACATCAAAGGCTCTGTCGATATACATGGTCGTGATGGAAGTATCGAGATAATCGCGCTGAACCACGGCATAATGCAGCCCACGGACAAACATACCGGTAAGGCGACAAGTCTTCGCGTCCATTCCCCCTACTCTTTTGATAAAGAGATCGACGCCTCCAGCCCCTATTTGTACAAGGCTGTCAGCACAGGTCAGAAGCTAAAATCTGCAGAGGTGAAGTTTTACCATATCAACGATGCCGGTCAGGAAGTGGAATATTTCTCCACTCTTATGGAGGGAGTGACGATTGTCAGCGTCTGTCCAATGATGCTAGATATCAAAGATCCTGACTACGAGAAGCATAACCATCTTGAGCTGGTAGAACTGCTGTATGAAAAAATTACCTGGCGCTATGTCGACGGTAACACCATACATTCAGATAGCTGGAACGGCCGCAAGACGGCATAAGGAGAACGTTATGGGATGGAAGTATGAGCAGTCGACCGGCAAGATGTATAAAGACGGTAAATTAATTGAGATCGGGTATTCCGGTGCTCTTACGAATAAAAACAACCCGGACCGTCAGCATGTGAAAGGACTGGGGCCACTGCCTCGCGGGACGTATAAAATCGCGGGTCATTCGAATTCTAAAGGACCGATAACCATCATTCTTGAGCAAACCTCAGGCGAAAGTTTTGGTCGCTCAGAATTCCGCATTCATGGTGACCACAAGTATGGCCCCGCGGGGTTTGCATCCGAGGGGTGCATCATTCTCTCACCGTCAACGAGACGTAAGATTCTTCGCGACGGCGGCATGCTTGAGGTAGTGCGATGAAATACCCGATCGTACTGCTGATATGTGCTCTTACAGCCCCGGCAATAGCTGACGTTAGTGACTGGTCTTCAGCAGTGAAGGGAATTGCCTCAGGTGATGTACACCGGATTGAGCAAGCCCCAAAGCTTGCTGCCGTTGCTGACGAGAACCAGGCAAAGCAGTTAGAAGATGCCTTAGCCGCAGCGCTCACCACAAACACCAACGCCACGCTGAAAGCGCTCCGCATCCTTGATGCCGGAAAGTGGCCGCACATGGTAGGCAGCGATATCGTCTGCACGCCGCCTTTAGAGAAATCATCCGCCGAAATCGACGCGTTTTATCAGCGTACCCGCCAGGCGCTGCTGGAAACGTTTGAAGGTGCTCAGTGCCTCTGGATCCTGGAGGCAACCATGGAAGAGTTGAAAGCAGAGAAAGCCCGTCAGGCTAAGTAGAGACGCTACCCGGCGCACAACGGCCGGGTCTTTCCTTCACTCCAGACCCTGGCTCACCCCGGCCCCTCGCTCCCCGCCGCCAGCAGCGGCACCACCACGTCACTGATGGGCACCGCAATCCCGTGCTTACGGCCGTAGCGCTGGATCACGCCGTTGCGGATATCCCACTCCATCGGGCGATCCGCCTGACGGTCCGCAAGGATCGACGTGCCCAAATCCACTGGCGCACGCTGGAAGTTCGCCAGAATCTCCTGCGCCACCGCATCATCCAGCTTCGCCCCCTCGACGCGGGCGACGGCAAGCCCCTCGCGCAGATAGGCCAGCGCAAGCTCGCTGATATCCTCGCGCCTGAACATCCCTGCGCGGCGGTTGGCCAGCACCATCAGCCCGGCGACCGCGTTTTGTAGCAGCTTGCGCCAGGCGACGGTAGCGAAATCTGCCGAGAGTTCAACCGCGCAGCGCGTATCGCGAAGCGCCTCCACCACCCGCTGCGCCTGAGGCACGTCCGGCAGCGTCAGACGCGGCTTCGCCCGCAGCCAGACGGAGGCATCCGGCTCGCGCTGCGCCGGGAACCAGACTACCGACGGCAGCACCGCTGCGCCGTTAACCCACGGCTCAAGCTGGGCTTTTTGCTCCACGCCGTTTTGCAGCGCGCAGACCACGGTGTTTTCATCACACAGAGCCCGCAGCCATCCTGCGCTGTCGGCATTTTGCGTCGTTTTTACCGCCACGAAAACGAGATCGACGGGGCGCGTAATGTCGGCCGGATCGGTTAATACCGGGCCGGGCACCACGGTTTCACCCTCGTCGTGGCGCAGACGTAATTCCGGATGTGCGGTGCGTCCGCACAGCATCGGCGTACGGCCCGCGTCGTGCAGCACCGCGGCAATGGTGGTCCCAATTGCGCCAGGCCCAATCAGCGCAATCACTGGATTGTCAGACATGGTTAACTCCCCTTTTCGCTAAGCCTGCTAACAGTTATACCACCCTGAAAAGTGAGCGCCACGTCGTTGTCTATACTCAACACACAACAGACAACGGAGTGCGCCATGCCTTTACCTGATTTCAAATCCTCTGAACCGTTCACCCTCGGCATCGAACTCGAACTGCAGGTGGTTAACCCGCCGGGCTACGATCTGAGCCAGGACTCCTCCGCGCTTATCGCCGCCGTCAAAGACGACATCAAAGGCGGCGAAGTCAAACACGACATCACCGAAAGCATGCTCGAAATCGCCACCGGCGTGTGCCAGAACATCGACCAGGCGGCGGCGCAGTTCTCGGTGATGCAGCAGAGCATTCTGCGCGCCGCGGCGGAGCAGCATATTCAGATTTGCGGCGGCGGGACGCATCCGTTCCAGAAATGGCAGCGTCAGGAGGTGTGCGACGACGAGCGCTATAACGTCACGCTGGAGCGCTTTGGCTATCTGATTTTGCAGGCAACGGTGTTCGGCCAGCACGTGCACGTCGGCTGCCGGACCGGGGACGACGCGATTTACCTGCTGCACGGCCTGTCGCGCTTCGTGCCGCACTTTATCGCCCTGGCGGCCGCCTCGCCGTATATGCAGGGCACGGACACGAAGTTCTCCTCGTCGCGGCTCAACATCTTCTCCGGCTTCCCGGATAACGGCCAGATGCCGTGGGTCAACAGCTGGCAGGAGTTCGAGGGGCTGTTCCGCCGCCTGAGTTCGACCAGCATGATCGACAGCATTAAGGATCTGCACTGGGACATCCGCCCCAGCCCGCATTTTGGCACCGTGGAGGTGCGGGTGATGGATACGCCGCTGACGCTCGGCCACGCCATTAACATCGCCGGGCTTATTCAGGCGACGTCGCACTGGCTGTTAACCGCGCGACCCTATAAGCATCAGGAGAAGGATTTTCTGCTCTACCGCTTTAACCGTTTTCAGGCCTGTCGCTACGGGCTGGAGGGGATCCTGACGGACGTGCACACCGGTGAGCACAAAACCGTAGCGGAAGACATTGCGTGGCTGCTGGAGCAGGTTGCGCCGTCGGCCGAAAAGCTCGGCGCGACCAGCGCAATCAATGAAATTGCCCTGCTGTTAAAGCAGGGCAAGAGCGAGGCGCAGCGCATGCGGGACTTTATCGCCGACGGTGGCTCGCTTATTTCTCTGGTGCAGAAACACTGCGAGCTGTGGGCGACGAGTCCGTAAGGCCGTGGCCCCACTCGCGCAGGCGCTGGAACAGCACGAACAGCGCGGGGATGAACACAATCCCCACCACGGTCGCCACCAGCATGCCGCTGAACACCGTGGTGCCGATAATGCGGCGGCTCTGGGCACCCGCTCCGGTCGCCAGCATCATGGGCAGGACGCCGATAATGAACGACACGGCGGTCATCATCACCGCGCGGAAGCGGCGCGAGGCCCCTTCTCTTGCGGCATCGACAATCGCCATGCCGTCCATGCGCCGCTCGCGGGCAAACTCCACGATAAGAATGGCGTTTTTAGCCGCTAGCGCGATCAGCAAGACCAGGCCAATCTGCACGTACACGTCATTGGCGTAGCCCGCCAACCACAGCCAGACCAGCGCCCCGCCGATGGCGAACAGCACCGAGAGCATCACGCTCGCCGGGAGCGTCCAGCTCTCGTACTGGGCGACGAGGAACAGCCACGCCATCACCACCGCCGCCAGCACGATCCACACCGCCTGGTTGCCGGTCTGCTGCTCCTGATAAGACATGCCGCTCCAGGCGTAGTCGTATCCCGCTGGCAAATTCTCCGCCAGAAGCTCGCCCATCACCGCCATCGCGGTGCTGCTGCTTACCCCTTCAGCCGCCGAGCCGCTCACCGACACGGACGGGAACTGGTTGTACTGCTGCAGGAACGGCGCGCCGACGCTCGGCGTGATGGTGACGAGGTTGCTCAGGCGCACCCGCTCGCCGCTGTTGCTGCGCACGAACAGCTCGCTGATTTGCTCTGCGCGCTCGCGCCACTGCATCTCGTTTTGCATCACCACGTGGTAGACGCGGTTGTTGACGCTGAAATCCCCGGCGCGGGTGCCACCAAAGGCGGTTTGCAGGCTGCTGAAGATGCGTGATACCGGCACGTCGAGGCGCGCGGCGCGCTCGCGGTCAACGGTCAGCGTCAGCTGCGGCACATTGCTGCTCCAGGTGGTGAACACGCGGCTCAGCTGCGGATGCTGGTTAGCTTTCGCCAGCACCTCACGCGTCACGCGCTCCAGCTCCGCCGGGCTCTGCCCCGCCTGCGCCTGAATGCGCAGGTCGAAGCCGGAGGCGTTGCCCAGCCCCGGCAGCGTCGGTGGCGCGAAGGTCATGATGGTCGCTTCCGGCAGGGCCTGCAGCTGGCGCTGCAGGCTGCCCATCACCTCGTCCAGCGGCGGACGCTCGCTCCAGTCTTTGAGCATGATGGAGATAAACCCGCCGTTAGAGGCGCTGGTGCCGTTGAGGATGTTAAACCCGGAGACCTGAATCACGTCCTCCACCGCCGGATTTTTGGCGATGAGTTCGCGCGCCGTGGTCATCACCGCCTCGGTACGCTCCAGCGAGGCCGCTTCCGGCAGCTGGACGCTGGCGAAGAAGTAGCCCTGATCCTCCTGCGGCAGGAAGCCTTTTGGCATCGACATAAAACTGAACACCACTACCGCCGCCGCGCATGCGGTGGCCAGCAGCGCCAGCCACGGGCGCAGGTTTAAGACGTGCACGATGCGGGTATAGAAACCGCGCGAGGCGTCCAGCCCGCGATTAAAGGCGCGATAAACCGCAGCAGGCTTCTCCGGGCGCGGGCGCAGCAGCAGCGCGCACAGGGCGGGCGTCAGGGTCAGCGCCACCAGGCTTGAGAGCGTGACGGCGGTGGAGAGTGTCACCGCGAACTGGCGGTACAGCTCGCCGACAATCCCCGGCAGCAGCGCCACCGGCACAAACACCGCCAGCAGCACCAGCGTCGTCGCGATGACCGGCCCGGCAATCTGGCGCAGGGCCAGCGCGGTCGCCGCCGTGCGGCTCTGCCCTTCCGCCATCAGCGTTTCGACGCTCTCCACCACCACGATGGCGTCATCCACCACCATGGTCAGCGCCAGAATGATGGCGAACAGGCTGAGGGTGTTGGCGGAGTAGCCGAGCGTGTAGAGCAGCGCGAAGGTGCCCACCAGCGACACCGGAATAGCAAGCGCGACAATCAGCGTTGCGCGCCAGCTTTGCAGGAACAGGGAAACGACCACCACAACCGCCAGCATGGTGAGCGCCAGCGAGACGCCGATCTCTTTAATGGTGGCGGCCACAAAGGAAGTGGTGTCGAACTTCACCTCGTATACCAGGTCGTCCGGGAAGCGCGTCGAGAGGCGCTCCAGCTCCGCGCGCACCGCGTCGGCCACGCGCAGGGCGTTGGCGGACGGCGTCGGGTAGATGCCGAGGTAGGCGGAGTCGTGCCCGTTCAGCTGCGCGCCCGAGCTGTAGCTGCGCGAGCCAAGCTCAATGGTGGCGACGTCCTTCAGGCGCACCAGCTGGCCCATCTCGCCCGCGCGGATGATGATGTCGGCAAAGTCTTCGGCCTGATTTAAGCGCCCCAGCCCGTTGATAGTCAGGGTCTGCTGCTGGCCGTTAAATACCGGCGGCGTGCCAACCTGGCCTGCCGCCCCCTGCACGTTCTGCTCGCGCAGCGCCTGCGCCACGTCGTCGGTGGTGACGTTCAGGGCGTTCATGCGGTCCGGACGCAGCCAGATGCGCATGCTGTAGTCGCGCGCGCCAAACATCTGCACCTGCCCGACGCCCGGCAGGCGAGCCAGCGCCTCGCGCACCTGGGTGCTGGCGTAGTTGCTGACGAAAAGCGGCGTATGGGTGTTATTCGGTGAGTAAAGGCTTACCCCCATCATCAGGTTGGTGGCGCGCTTGCGCACCTGCACGCCGTTTTGCTGCGCCTCGGTCGGCAGCTGCGCCACGGCCTGCGCCACGCGGTTCTGCACGTCGATGGCGGCGAGGTCCGGATCGGTGCCCGCCGCAAAGGTAATGTTCAGACTGTAGGTGCCTTCGTCCGAACTGGTGGACTCCATGTAGAGCATGTGGTCCACGCCGTTCAGCTGGGTCTCCAGCGGCGTGGCAATGGCCTCCGCCACGTCGGCCGAGCTGGCGCCCGGCCAGCTGGCAGAAACGTTCACGACCGGCGGCGCGATCTGCGGGTACTGCTCCACCGGAATAATCTTCAGCGCGATGGCCCCCAGCAGGGTGATGACCAGCGCAATCACCATCGCGAAGCGCGGGCGTTTGATGAAAAACGTCAGCATGATGGCTCCTTAGTTGAGTATCTGGACGGTAGCGCCGGGCTGCACGCGCTGCGCGCCGTCAGTAATCGCTCGCTCACCGGGCTTCACGCCGGAGGCAATCTGAAACTGCTGGCCGATCTGTCCGGCTATCTTCAGCGGACGCATTTCAGCCTTGCCGTCGGCGTTAACCACCCAGGCGAAGAACCCGTCGCCGTTCTGCTGCACCGCGGCAGCGGGCAGGGTCAGCACGGGCTGTTCGCTTGCCGGGCGCAAATACACGTTTACATTGCCACCGGGCAGGAGCTGATGGCGCGGGTTGGCGAACTCGGCGCGCAGCATCACGCTGGCGGTGCGCGGGTCGATGCGGTTGTCCACGGAGGTGAGCTCGCCGCTGACGCGCTGGCCGTTGCTGTCAATTAACGCCTGCCAGGCCTGCTTCATGGCGCTGATGTCAGCATGCTGTCCGGCTTTGGTAGCAAATGCCCCCTCCTCCAGCGCAAAGGCGATGCGGATCGGGTCAAGCTGCACCACCTCCACCAGCACGCCGCTGGCAGGATTCACCAGGCTGCCGACGTGGAACTGGCTGTGCCCCACGCGGCCGTCAATCGGCGAGGTAATGCGTGTGTAGTTCAGGGTGACTCTGCGGGTGTCGAGCCGGGCTTTGGCCTGCTCCAGCGCGGCGCTGGCGACGTCCCGCTGCATGCGGGCGTTATCCACGTCGTGACGGCTGATGGCGTTGCTGCTGCCCAGGCTTTCAAATCGGGAAAGCTGCTGCTGCGCCTGACGCAGCGTGGCTTCGGCGCTTCTCACCTCGGCCTGCGCCAGGCGCAGGGCGGCGCGCGGCTCGGCGTCGTCCAGCTCGAACAGCACGTCGCCTTTTTTCACGTACTGCCCGTCGCGGAAGTGGATTTTGGTAATCACGCCTTCCGTGCGGGCGCGCAGCTCAACGGTGTGGATAGCTTCGATGCGGCCCGGGATCTGGCGCTCGGCGGCGTGGGCGGTCTTTTCCACGGCGGCGACGCGCACGGGGATGGCGGCGAATGCGGGTTGCAGGGTACTGACAAGGAGTGCTAACAGGACCGGGAATTTCATAGGAGTACCTCAGCGTTGTCTCCCCTCACCCTAACCCTCTCCCCAAAGGGGAGAGGGAACTTGAACACCCTCTCCCCTTTGGGGAGAGGGCAGGGTGAGGGGGTTCTTTGTTATGCAGCCTTACGGAACCTGCGGGTCAGTCGCTTCTCGATTTCGACGACGAAGAACATCACGCCCGCCACCGCCAGGGTCACGAACCAGTAGCGCAGCGGCAGCGCTTCGGTGCCGAACAGCATCTGCATAAACGGCAGGTAGATAATCGCCGCCTGGAGCAGGAACAGTACGCCCGTCACCAGCCAGATCCCTTTGTTAGCCAGCAGGCCGCGGTTCAGGGAGAACCCTTCGGTGTTGCGGCAGTTAATCATGTACACCCACTGGGCGCAGACCAGCATCTGCAGCAGCACGGTGCGGATGAACTCCGCGCTGTGGCCGCGCGGAGCCAGCCAGGCTTCCAGCGCAAAGGCGGCGATGGCAATCATGGTGCCGACGAAGGCCACGCGCCACACGGCGTAGGCGTCCATCACGTGCTGCCCGGTCTGACGCGGCGGACGACGCATGATGTTGCGCTCGGCGGCCTCAAAGGCCAGGCCGAAGGAGAGCGTGGCGGAGGTAGCCATGTTCATCCACAAAATCAGAACCGGCGTCAGCGGAATGATGTTCCCCGCCAGCAGCGCAATCACAATCAGCAGCCCCTGCGCGAGGTTGGTCGGCATGATGAACAGAATCGTCTTCTTCAGGTTGTCGTAAACGCGACGCCCCTCTTTTACCGCGCTGGCGATGGTGGCGAAGTTATCGTCCGTCAGGACCATGTCCGCCGCCTCTTTGGTCACTTCCGTGCCTTTGATGCCCATCGCGATGCCCACGTCCGCCTGACGCAGCGCCGGGGCATCGTTCACGCCGTCACCGGTCATGCCGACAATTTCGCCCTTGTCCTGCAGCGCTTTCACCAGGCGCAGCTTATGCTCCGGGCTGGTGCGGGCGAAGATGTCATACTTCACCGCCGCTTCCGCCAGCGCGGCGTCGTCCATCTTCTCCAGCTCGTAGCCGGTGACCGCCTGCTCGCTGTTGGTGATCCCCAGCATCTGGCCGATGCTCATCGCCGTCTGCGGGTGATCCCCGGTGATCATCTTCACGCGGATCCCCGCCTGCTGGCAGGCGTTAATCGCATCAATGGCTTCCGGACGCGGCGGATCCATCATCCCGGCGATGCCGAGGAAGATCAGACCGTGGCTCAGATCGTCGTGCGTCAGTTCCTGCTCGCCGTTCGCCGGCTTGAACGCCGCGGCGACCATGCGCAGCCCCTGACGGGCATAGCGCTCCATCTCGCTTTCCCAGTACGCGCGGTTGAAGGCTTCCGCACCGTTGCGGGTCTGCTGCTCGGCGCACAGGGCGAAAATCACGTCCGGCGCGCCGGTGATCAGGATCTGCTCCTCACCGCCAATCTGGTAGTGGGTGCTCATGTACTTATACTGCGAGTCGAACGGGATCTTGTTAACCAGCGTGGTCGCGACCGGCTCAAGGCTGGCCTTCGCCGCCAGCACCTTCAGCGCCCCCTCGGTCGGGCCACCGGTGATGCCCCACAGGCCGCGCTCGTCCTGAATCAGCTGGCTGTCGTTGCAGAGGTCGATGGTGCGCAGGTACTGCTCCAGCACGGTGCCCGGCTGGATGTGGACCGGCTCGTCGCTGCCTTCCAGGTAGATGTTGCCCACCGGCTCGTAGCTGTTGCCGTCCACGCGGTAGCAGGCGTCGGCGGTGATAATGGCTTTGACCGTCATCTCGTTCATGGTCAGGGTGCCGGTTTTATCCGAGCAGACCACGGTCATTGCGCCGAGCGTTTCAACCGTCGGCAGCTTGCGGATAATCGCCCGCTTGCGGGCCATCGCCTGCACGCCCAGCGAGAGGATGATGGAGATTATCGCCGGCAGACCTTCCGGCACGGAGGCCACCGCCAGGCTGATCAGGGAGAGCAGCAGCTCGCCCATCGGGATCTCGCGGAACACCAGGCTGAAGACGAACAGCGCAGCCATCATTGCGAGGATAATGGCGAAGATCGCTTTACCCAGCTTGTCCATCTGCACCAGCAGCGGCGTGCGGTGTTTTTCGATACCCGCCATCATCTGGTTGATGTGGCCGAGCTCCGTCTCCTTACCGGTCGCGGTGACCACGCCGATGCCGCCGCCCGCGCTGACGGTCGTCCCGGAGAAGACCATATTGGTGCGGTCGCCCAGCGGCAGTTCACCGCTCAGCGGATTAATATGTTTATCCACCACGGTGGATTCGCCGGTCAGAATCGCCTCTTCCACGCGTAAATTATGCGCTTCGATTAAACGCATATCTGCCGGAATACGATCCCCCGCGCGTAATACAATAATATCGCCCGGGACTATTTCAGTCGTTGGGATGGTTTCATGGTTGCCGTTGCGAATAACGCGCGCCTCGCTGGAGAGCATATTACGAATGCTCTTCAGGGATTTTTCCGCATTGCTTTCCTGAATATGGCCAATCAAGGCGTTGATAACCGCCACGCCCAAAATAACCAGCGTATCGACCCAGTGGCCCATTACCGCCGTTAATACCGCAGCGGCCAGCAGAACGTAAATCAGCACATCGTTAAAGTGCGCGAGAAAACGCAGCCAGCCCGGCTTGCCCTTTTTCTCCGGAAGCGCGTTCGGTCCCTGTTTTTGCAGACGCGCCTGCGCCTCTGCCCGGTCCAGACCGCTCGCCTGGCTTTGCGCGTAGGCAAGCACCTGCTCTGTGGTCTGCTGGTATGCCAGCCCGCCGGAAGGCGGCATGTTTGGGGAGAATTTTTTTTCAGTCATCGTATTTTTCCTTCAATATCCGGTGAACAGAAGCCTGAATTCCTTTCTGGCTTAAATAAATTGATTTTAAAGTCTTGCGGGTAAAATTGATCTACCGCAATATATTTACCACTGGGTTATTCAGAATTGATTAAAATTATTTCGACGAGCTGATTTTTACAAAATATTTCTAAACCATTCCTAAACGAGGGGGTACCATGTTTGGTATTTATCGCGGACGGCGCCTGGCGTTATACATTGTCGCAGCCATTGTTATTGCGACGTTAATTGGATACAGCACCTATACGTTTGTAAAATTATTTTCGTGATGCAGACATTTATTTACATAGAGCGAAATTAATTTAATCATCATGGTTAAATTAATTTCCTTTCGCACATTATTTGTTGGTGTAGAGAATTATTTAATTAAAAAAGGCCTGGCGGGTTGATATTGCTTTACGTTAAAGGATGCCGGACAATGACATTTTTAACTGACGATTAACATTACGATGAAACACCCGTTGGAATCGCTGCTGACTGCAGGGGGCATTTTATTGCTGGCCCTGCTCTCTTGCTTACTGCTGCCCGCACCGTCGCTGGGTCTGGTGCTGGCGCAGAAGCTGGTTCAGACCTTTCATATGGTCGATCTGAACCAGCTCTACACCATTTTGTTCTGCGTGTGGTTTTTACTGCTCGGGGCCATTGAATTCTTCATCCTGCGTTTCGTCTGGCGCCGCTGGTTTTCACTGGCGTCGTAGGCCAATAAAAAAGCCGGGTGGCAGCAATGCCTTTCCCGGCCTACGTTTCGTCAATTTCAATGCGCCCGACTATGGTTCTCTTTGCGATATGCCCCAGGCGGCTGATGGAAGGTGCGGGTAAAGATGCGCGTAAACGTCTGCTGCGATTCAAAACCGTAGCGCAGGCAGATTTCGTACACGCGCTCGTCAGATTCACGCAGATCCCGCGCCGCCAGCAGCAGCTTGCGTTCGCGGATGTAGCGCCCCAGGCTTTCGCCTTTGTACTGCATAAACAGCCGCTGTAAATGCCACTTGGAGTAACCCGCGTGGCGGGCGATCTCTTCGATGCGTAGCGGCTGGTGTAGGTTGTCATCGATCCATTCGACAATGGTATCAATGACCTGAGCGGAAATCGTCATGCTGCTCTCCCCCTCTGTTTCTTGGTTCAACATTATTCCCACCACTCACGAAACTGTTGCGTGCTATCGCTCACCCGAACCGGCTCACCCAGTTCCGGCGTCAGCAACCGATAATTTTTATCCTTACTGGCCCGCGCCAGCTGGATCAGCGGATCGTTCCAGGTGTGTTTCGCCAGCACGAAGCGCCCGTTATGCCCCGGCACCACCGCTTTCGCGTTGAGGTCCGCCGAAGCCTGCGCCGTTTCATCCGGCAGCATGTGGATGTACTTCCAGTCCTGGTCGTACTGGCCGTTTTCCATGATGGCCAGATCCACCTCACCAAACTGCTCGCCAATGGCCTTAAAGTGCGGGCCGTAACCGGAGTCGCCGCTGTAGTAGACCTTCTGCTCTGGCGTGACGAACATAAAACTGCCCCACAGGGTCTGGTCACGCTTGATGCCGCGCCCGGAGAAGTGGCGCGCGGGCAGCACGTGAACCGTCAGCGCATCGCTGATGTGCACCGACTGGTTCCAGTCGCGCTCGTCGATAATCTCAGGCTTCATTCCCCAGTAGCGCAGGTGGGATCCCACGCCGAGCGGCGTCACGACGCGCTTCACCTTCGGCAATAGCGACCGGATGGTGGCGTAGTCCAGATGGTCGTAGTGATCGTGCGAGATAATCAGCAGGTCGATTTCCGGCATGCTCTCCGCACGCCACGGGTACTCTCCCGCAAACGCCTTATTAAGGAACGAGAACGGCGCGGCATAGTTGCCGAGGACCGGGTCGATCAGGATGCGTTTTCCCGCCAGCTGCATATACCACGAGGAGTGGCCGAGCCACACCAGCGTATCCTGCTCCAGAGGCAAGCTCGCCAGATCGGTTTTCACCAGTGGCAACGGCTGCGCCGGACGGGCGTTTTCGGTTTTACGGGTCAGGAACTGCCACCACGCCACCAGCATGTTTTGCTGCCCGGTAAAGCCAGGCGTCGGAAGCGCGTTATGGAACTTCCCGTCGCGATAGTGCGGAGAAGCCTCCACTTCCGTAAGCTGCGCACCCTGCGGCGGCTGGCCAAATCCGGCATTCAGAACAAACGGTAAACTCGCAGCTGAAGCAATAATCATGACGAACACCACGCAGATGAAGAGAGGCTTTTTCATATCCTGACCCGAAAACGCGCGCCATCCGATGGTTTACGCGGGGGAAACTTGATTATGAGTGAGTAAGCACTCATTATAGATATGATGATAAAGTCGTCAAGACGTTTTCGATCTTTGACATTCCGCGTTGCAGCGTGTCAAAGCACGTGTTTCAATCAGGGTTTTTAGCATTGAGAGGGGGAAATTTAGTGGCACGTCCGAAGAGTGAAGATAAAAAACAGGCCTTACTGGAAGCCGCAACGGTGGCATTTGCACAGTCAGGTATTGCCGCCTCAACGGCGTTAATTGCCCGTAACGCGGGCGTCGCTGAAGGCACGCTGTTTCGCTACTTTGCTACTAAAGACGACCTGCTGAATGCCCTTTACCTGCACCTCAAGCAGGATCTCTGCCAGACCATGCTGGCGAACCTCGATCGCACCCTCACCCTTCCTAAAGAGCATACCCGCAATATCTGGAACAGCTACGTGGACTGGGGTATTCGTAACCCCGTTTCTCATGCGGCAATCCGCCAGATTGGCGTCAGTGAAAAGCTGAGCGCCGAAACGGAACAGGCGGTGAAGGAGATGTTCCCGGAACTTCACGAGCTGTGCCGCCGCTCGGTGCGTCCGGTGTTTATGTCCGATGAATTTAAAACGTTTGGCGATGCGCTTTTCTTATCGCTGGCGGAAACCACCATGGAGTTTGCCACCCGCGATCCGTCCCGTGCCGTCGATTTTAAAGCGCTGGGTTTTGAAGCCATGTGGCGCGGGCTGGCTCAGGAGGATAGCGATGGACAGTAACTCTCTGCAGGCGCACGCGAAACGCGTCGCGCTGGAGATGCCTTTCACCGAACACTGCTGGCCGTTTGGCCCCGAGTACGACGTGTTTAAGGTTGGCGGGAAAATTTTTATGCTGATGGCCACCGCGCACGGCAGGCCCCACGTTAGCCTGAAATCCGACCCGGAAAAATCCCTGTTAAACCAGCAGATTTATCGCGGCGTTGAGCCGGGCTACCACCTCAATAAAAAACACTGGATTTCGCTCTACGGCACCGAGGACATCACGCCAGAACTGGTCGCCGACCTGATCGCGGACTCGTGGAATCTGGTTGTCGATAAGCTGCCGAAAAAAGACCAGAAGTGGATACGGCCAGCCTGACTGTTCGTCTGTGCCGAACAGTATAACCGCTCGAATCGCACTTATCTTTTGCGGCTTCGCGCGGTAATCTGCTCTCCTTTCGCGCCCGCGCACGGGCGAATTTCATTACCAGGAGTAGTTATGGATATCATTTCTGTCGCCCTGAAACGCCACTCTACCAAGGCGTTCGACCCAACCAAAAAACTGACCGCTGAAGAAGCGGAAAAAATCAAAACCCTGCTGCAGTACAGCCCATCCAGCACCAACTCCCAGCCGTGGCACTTCATTGTGGCCAGCACCGAGGAAGGTAAAGCGCGCGTGGCGAAATCCGCCGCGGGCACCTATGTGTTCAACGAACGCAAAATGCTGGATGCTTCTCACGTGGTGGTATTTTGCGCGAAAACCGCGATGGACGACGCCTGGCTGGAGCGCGTTGTCGATCAGGAAGAGGCGGATGGTCGTTTCAACACGCCGGAAGCGAAAGCGGCCAATAACAAAGGACGCCACTATTTTGCCGATATGCACCGCGTGGATCTGAAAGATGACGACCAGTGGATGGCGAAACAGGTTTACCTGAACGTCGGTAACTTCCTGCTGGGCGTGGGTGCGCTGGGTCTGGACGCCGTGCCAATCGAAGGCTTCGACGCCGCTATTCTCGACGAAGAGTTTGGCCTGAAAGAGAAAGGCTTCACCAGCCTGGTGGTGGTGCCGGTTGGGCACCACAGCGTGGAAGATTTCAACGCCACGCTGCCGAAGTCTCGCCTGCCGCTGAGCACGATTGTGACCGAGTGCTGATCAAAACGGGCCGCTCTGTGCGGCCCGTTACGCTTTACTGATGACTAACCTGCGATGTGGATGAACATCACGATCGTATCCCCAGGCAAACGCAATCCAGCGCTCTTCCAGCTCGGCGTAAGAACTCACCGGTGTTAAGTGCCACTCCTCACCTACCGTACCGTCCGCCACGCTTATCTGATAATTCATGCTGAACGCCCAGTCAATCATGCGTAACCAAAACCGCTGTCCGTCTCCGGTTTGTTCGCTGTCAGAAACCACAATGTCGTATTCGCTAAGCACCCATTGAAAGAAGGATTGTGGTAACCCACTTATTACTCGCTGATGCACGGCGCGTGGCGTACGCCAGACCATAACCTGTGTCGCAGCCCCGTGAGGAAATGTAATTTCTTTATGAAACGTCAACTTCACGGCATACGCCGTATAGGGTTTACCATCGTCAGTGGTCACGAGACGGTATTCATCGCCGTAGCGCGATTTTAACAGGCGATATCCCGCTGGCAGCATAAATCCAGGCAGATGAAAATCCACCGTGCCTCGTGCAAGAAACGCTTCAGTATGTTCAACGTTTCGGGAGATAAGGCCTAATTTTTGGCTGAAGTCTGCGGAATCAATCATCAGTGGCGACATGGTGGTTTCTCATGGCGTGAGTATAGACGACTTAACACCTCATCGAAATGATGTCGATTCAGTCGATTGGTTTAAGATAACCCCACCTTACACCTGTCTCATCCACTTAGCAGAACCAGCCATTATTCCCTGAAAGCGCCTCGCAAAAAACTTATTTCCCCTGCTCCGCCAGCCATTCCATCGCCCGCTCCCCCGCCTCATCCACCGGTAAATAGACCAGCAGCCGCGAGCCGTTTCGCGGTGCGGAGTACCAGTACATCTGCTGCAGCGTAAAATCACCCAGTTCTGGATGGGTAAACAGCTTGAGCTGGTTCTCCACGCCGCGCACGTCGTTGCGCTGGTGCCACAGGGTTTTAAACTCTTCAGACACCGCGAAGAAGCGCGCCAGCTTGGCTTCCCACAGCGGGTCGCCCCGGTGCTCGGCCATCGCCGCGCGGAAATAGGAAACGAAAATCGGCAGCACGTCATCGCGTCTGCCGAGACGCGCGCGCCACGCCGGATGGGTGAGGAACAGGTAAATACAGTTGCGGTCTTCCGGCGGGATGTCATTGAAATCAACGCCCATCAGGTGCCCGAAGCTGTCGTTCCACGCCACGATGTCGAAGTTGGGCTTCTGGATGCTGGCGGGTTTTGGCATCAGGGTATCGAGCAGGCGGCGGGTGCCTTCGCTGATGCCCTCGCAGCAGACCGCCTGCGGCGCTTCACCCGGCGGCAATCCGGCTAACACAAACAGATGTCGGGTTTCGGTTGGGGTGCACTGCAGGGCTTTCGCCACGGCGGCCATCACCGTGCTGGACGGTTTGACGTCCCTGCCCTGCTCAAGCCAGGTGTACCAGGTCACGCCCACATCCGCGAGCATCGCCACCTCTTCCCGGCGCAGGCCCGGCGTGCGGCGCCGACCGCTGCGCGGCAGGCCGAGACGCTGCGGATCGAGGCTTTCCCGCCGGGCGCGTAAAAATGCCCCCAGCTGTTTTCGGGTGTCATCCTGATGTGAGGCGACGGGTTCAGACATCAAGGCCATAAATCCCCCTGCATGGTAGTGCCAGTACCAGTATAAGCAAGAACTGGTACCCGTTTATCAGATGGTTGATGCTACGACCATCTGATGAATGACGCAATGGAGTTACCATGAATACGTCAGTTGTTTCACCGGGCCGCGCAGGCCTGATACTGCTGTTGACCGGCCAGATGCTGCCCATGATTGATACCTCAATCACCAATGTGGCGCTGGACGCTATCACCCATTCACTGCAGGCTACCGCCACCGAGCTGGAGCTGATTGTCGCCCTCTACGGCGTGGCCTTTGCCGTCTGCCTCGCGCTCGGCAGCAAGCTGGGAGATAACCTTGGCCGCCGTCGCCTGTTTATGTGGGGCGTGGCAGTTTTTGGCCTGGCCTCACTGCTGTGCGGGATGGCGGGAAACATTGAACAGCTGCTGGCCGCGCGCATCGTTCAGGGCGCGGGGGCAGCGCTGATTATGCCGCAGATCCTCGCGACGCTGCACGTCACGCTAAAAGGCAGCGCCCACGCGAAAGCCATAAGCCTGTTTGGCGGCATCGGCGGGATTGCGTTTATCGTGGGCCAGATGGGCGGCGGCTGGCTGGTGTCGGCGGATATCGCCGGGCTGGGCTGGCGTAACGCCTTCTTTATCAACGTGCCGATTTGTCTGCTGGTGCTGGCGTTAAGCCGCCGCTACGTGCCGGAAACCCGCCGTGAGACGCCGTCACGCATCGACTGGCCGGGCACCGTGCTGCTGGCGATCATTCTTTGCTGTCTGCTGTTCCCGATGGCGCTCGGCCCACAACAGCACTGGCCGTGGTCGCTGAAGGTTATGCTTCTTGTCATTATTCCGCTGGCCTGGCTGATGGCGCAGAATGCGCGCAAAAAGGAGCGTGAGAATGCCCATCCACTGATCCCGCCGCGTCTGCTTCAGCTTCGCAGCGTTCGCTTTGGCATCGTGATTGCGCTGCTCTTTTTCAGCGTCTGGTCCGGGTTTATGTTCTGCATGGCGCTGACCATGCAGACCGGGCTGGGGATGGCGCCGTGGCAGTCCGGGAACAGTTTTATCGCCCTTGGCGTGACCTATTTTATCTCCGCATGGTTCGCGCCGAGGCTGATTGCCCGCTACAGCACCAGCACGATTCTGCTGACGGGTCTGGCAATTCAGATAATCGGCCTGCTGGCGCTGATCGTCACGTTCCGCTACTGGGGATTGCAAAATACTGCGCTGACGCTGGCGCCTGCCACCGGGCTGGTAGGCTACGGCCAGGCGCTGATTGTAAACAGCTTTTACCGCATCGGGATGCGCGATATTCAGCCCGATGACGCGGGGGCCGCGAGCGCCATTCTCAGCACGTTGCAGCAGGCCGCGCTGGGGCTGGGCCCGGCCATTTTCGGCGCGATTTTGCTACACGGCCTGCAGAATTATCACGGAAATTACGCGCAGGCGATTAACCTTTTCCTGGCAGTAGAAACCGGCCTGATGGTTATCCTGGCGCTGGCGACAATCCGTATGCGTCACAGGCTGTGCCTGCCGGTGGCGAAGGTCTGCCAGGCCGCCAAATAAGCCCGCAAATTTGCATAATAGATCCGCAGCCGCCATTATGGGGCTGCAACAATACAGGAGATGTTATGCAGGAATTAATTGCTCAGGTTGAAGAGTTAGGCATTGAAATTAATCACACCACCTCTTTAGTGATTATCTTTGGTATTATTTTTCTTACCGCCATCATCGTTCATTTTATTCTTCACAAAGTGGTGCTGCGCGCATTTGAGAAACGCGCGCAGGCCAGCAGCCATTTATGGTTGCAGATCATTACCCAGAATAAACTATTTCACCGTCTGGCCTTTACCCTTCAGGGGATAATCGTCAACGTTCAGGCGGTGCTGTGGCTGCAAAAAGGCAGCGAAGCGGCGGAAATGCTCACCACCTGCGCGAAGCTGTGGGTGATGGTGTATGCCCTGCTCTCCTTCTTCTCGCTGCTGGACGTGATTTTTAACCTGTCGCAGAAAATGGCCACCGCGTCGCAGCTGCCGCTAAAAGGGATTTTCCAGGGCATCAAGCTGGTGAGCGCCATTCTGGTGGGGATATTAATTATCTCCCTGCTGATCGGCCAGTCCCCGGCGATTCTTATCAGCGGTCTGGGCGCCATGGCCGCCGTTCTGATGCTGGTGTTTAAAGACCCGATACTCGGACTGGTGGCGGGGATTCAGCTTTCCGCCAACGACATGCTCAAGCTCGGCGACTGGCTGGAGATGCCGAAATACGGCGCCAACGGCACGGTGACGGATATCGGCCTGACCACCGTTAAGGTGCGCAACTTTGATAACACCATCACCACTATCCCGACGTGGGCGCTGGTCTCTGACGCCTTTATTAACTGGAGCGGCATGTCTGCCTCCGGCGGGCGACGCATTAAGCGCAGCCTGAATATTGATACCACCAGCATTCATTTCCTCGACGAGCAGGAGCAGCAGAAGCTGATTCAGGCGAAGCTGCTGAAGCCCTATCTGGCCGCGCGTCATGAGGAAATTAGCCTGTGGAATCAGAAGAACGGTGAAGGGGAATCAGTATTAAATCTGCGCAAGATGACCAATATCGGCACCTTCCGCGCCTACCTGAATGAATATCTGTGCAACCACCCGCGCATCCGCAAAGATATGACGCTGATGGTGCGCCAGCTCGCGCCGGACGCCAACGGCCTGCCGATTGAAATATACGCCTTCACCAACACAGTGGTCTGGGCGGAATATGAGGAAATTCAGGCCGACATCTTCGATCATATTTTTGCGGTGGTGGATGAATTTGGTCTGCGCATTCACCAGTCACCAACCGGGAACGATATTCGCTCCCTGGCTGGCATCATCGCGCAATAATCAGGCACTGGCGCGGGAAATAAAGCGCCAGTCCATCATCACCCTCTCCGTGGGTGCATCCGGGTTGTCGATCTTATTTAAGAGCAGATCGACCGCCTTGCGCCCGATATCCCGCGACGGCTGTTCGATGGTGGTGAGCGAAACCATCTCCGCGAGCTCGGTGCCGTCAAAGCCCACGACCGCGATATCCTCCGGCACCCGCAGCCCGGCCTGCTGAATCGCACGCAGCGCGCCCGCCGCCAGCGTGTCGGAAACGGCAAATACCGCATCTGGCGGGTTTTCTTTTAGCAGATTTTGCATCGCGGCCATGCCCGCGCCGGAGCTGAGATCGCTGGCATACTCCACCGCCTGATAGTCCAGATCCCGCAGGTGGATCACGCTTTTGTAGCCGCGTTCGCGCAGGCGGGCATACTTGTAGCTGAGATCGTGGTTGATCATCGCGATACGCTTGCGTCCGCCGTCGGCCAGCTGGCTGACGGCATGCTGTGAAGCGTCCACATCATTGATGCCGACGCAGGAGACCGCGCCCGCATCGGCGTATTCGGCGCACTGCACCCACGGTGCAGAACCAATCAGCGCGGCCAGTTCCGGCAGCTTCGAGAAGGCGTCCATGGTGATAATGCCGTCGACGATTTTGCCGGAGAGCAGGCTTAATCCCGAGCGGGAGCGCTCGATGTCCGAGCCGGAGTTGCACAGCAGAATGCGGTAGCCGTTTTTCTCCGCCTCGGCTTCGATGCCCTTCACCACTTCGGCGCAGAACGGGTTGGCAATGTTGGACACCATCACCAGGATCATATAGCTGCGGGCGGTGCGCAGCTGACGGGCGAGCAGGTTTGGCTGGTAGTTGCTCTCCTGAATCGCCCGCAGAACGCGCTCGCGGTTTTTCGCCTTCACGGTGTCGCTGTTATTCAGCACGCGGGAGACCGTCGCCACGGAGACCCCGGCCAGCTGAGCGATTTTCTGAATTGACATAGCGACGACACATCCTGCGGTTAGCGTTTTGTGCAGGCTACCATAAATTTATTGCCCGGCGAACCGGGCAACGCGTTATTGTTCCACGCGCACCCAGCGCTGCTGCTGATGGCTTTTCACAATAGCATCAATGATATACATCACGTTTGCGCCATCGTGAAACGTCGCAAACTGCGGCGTATCCGGCATCGCGCCCGCCTGCACGGCGCGGTAGAACTGCGCCATCATATTTTTGAAGGCGTCCGGCCAGCCTTCGATATGTCCGCCGGGGAAGTGGGCGCTGTCGGCCACGTCAGGGTTCATCAGCCCCGGATCGTCGGTGAGCGTCTGGTTGGCCTGCGCGCGATGGCCGATCCACAGCTGCTGCGGCACCTCCTGATCCCACGCCAGCGACCGCTCGCTGCCGTTGACCTCAAACGTCAGGCGGTTTTTACGCCCGGCGCTCACCTGCGAGACGCTAAAGCTGCCCTTGCTGCCGTCGTCGAAGCGGAACAGCACCGAGCCGAAGTCTTCGGTGGTGACCGGTTTGTCTTCATACTCCGCCCGCTCGTTGTGGGAGAAAGTTTGATTCCCGCCTTTGCTGGCCCTGCGCGTCGGCCAGACGATGGAGAGATCCGCCATCACCTCGGTAATGCGCCGCCCGGTGACAAACTGCACAGTGTCGCACCAGTGGGAGCCGATGTCCGCCACCGCGCGTGATGCGCCGCCCAGCGCAGCATCTACCCGCCAGTTATAGTCGGTTTCCAGCAGCATCCAGTCCTGCAGATAGCTGCCGTGCGAGGCAAACAGCCGCCCGACGCTGCCCGCACGCATCATGCTCTCCGCCTGGCGCACCATCGCAAACTGGCGATAGACAAAGCTCACGCCGTGCACCGCGCCCGTCTGATCCGCCAGCGCCACCAGCTCGCGCGCCTCGTCCGGGGTCATGCACAGCGGCTTTTCGGAAAACACGTGCTTGCCCGCGCGCAGGATCTGGCGGTTAATCTCCGCGTGCAGGTGGTTAGGCGTGCAGTTGTGCACCACGTGCAGATCGGGGTGTGCGAGCAGTTCCTCAACGCTGCCGTACGCGTGCGGCACGTTAAGCTGACGCGCTTTTTCCTGCGCTTTGGCAAGCGTGCCGTCGCAGAGGGCCACAACCTGCACGTATCCGAGACGCCGCAGCGCCTCGATATGCGCCGGGCCGATAAACCCGCTGCCGATAATTCCGACGTTAATCATGCTTGCCTCCAGCGGCGAAATCATCAAACGCGCGCCCGGAAACCGGAATGATGTGGCGGCGGATAAACTCGCTGCCTTCGCGCGCGCCGGTCTCGCCGTCCTTCAGACAGCACTCCCACTCCAGCACCGCCCAGCCGTCATAGTCGTACTGGGTCAGCTTGCTGAAAATGCCCTTAAAGTCGATCTGCCCGTCGCCGAGCGACCGGAAGCGTCCGGCGCGGTTGATCCACGGCTGGTAGCCGCCGTACGCGCCGCTGCGCCCGTTCGGGCGGAACTCCGCATCCTTCACGTGGAACGCCCTGATGCGCGCGTGGTAGATGTCGATAAAGGCCAGGTAGTCCATCTGCTGCAACAGCATGTGGCTCGGATCAAAGAGAATGTTGCAGCGCGGGTGGTTATCCACCAGCGCCAGAAAACGCTCGAAGGTCACGCCGTCGTGCAGATCTTCCCCCGGATGCAACTCAAAGCAGACGTCCACCCCCTGCTCGTCGAAGGTATCCAGAATCGGCCGCCAGCGGTTTGCCAGCTCCCCGAACGCTTCCTGAAAACGCTGTTCGTTATGCGGCGGCCACGGGTAGAAAAACGGCCAGGCCAGTGAGCCGGAGAAGGTGGCGTGCGCTTTCAGGCCTAATCTGGCCGAGGCGACCGCCGCCTGTTTCAGCTTCTCCGTGGCCCACGCCCGGCGCGCCGCATCGTTACCGCGCACGGACGTGGGCGCGAAGTGATCAAACGCGTCGCTGTAAATCGGGTTTACCGCGACAAGCTGCCCTTCCAGATGGGTCGACAGTTCGCTGATAACCAGCCCGTGCGCGGCCAGCTTAGCGGTGACGTCATCGCAGTAGGCCTGGCTCTCAGCCGCTTTCTCGACGTCAAAAATATGCGGATGGTTGCAGGGGATCTGCACCGCTTTATAACCTTTACCTGCCGCCCATTCAGCCAGCCCGTCGAGCGAATTAAACGGCGCTTCTGCGCCAATAAACTGAGACAGAAAAATGCCGGGTCCTTTTATCGTCCTCATACCACCTCCTGAACATTACGCCTTGTCATCGTCATACTTAAACGTGAGAAGGAAAATCAGCGCGATCGCCGCGGCAGCCACCGCCGGGATCCACCAGAATGTCACCCACGCCTGCGGCACGGTCTGCCCGGCCACCAGGCGGTTATAGAGCGCGCCGGAAATCTGCGAGCCGAGCAGCATGCCGATGCCGTAGGTGAACATGACGATCATGCTCTGGGCCTGGCCTTTCACCTTCTCGCCCGCCACGCGGTCGGTGTAGATAAAGCCGACGACAAAGAAGAAATCGTAGCAGACGCCGTGAAGCAGAATGCCGAGGTACAGCAGGATGCGTCCTTCTTCGCTGACGCCCAGCGCGAACATGGCGTAACGCACGAACCACGCCAGCATGCCGATCAGCAGCATCACCTTCACGCCCAGGCGGCGGAACAACAGCGGAATGACCAGCATGAAGACGATCTCGGACATCTGCCCGAACGACATGGCGGTGCTGACGTCGGCAATTCCGGCATCCGCCAGATACGAGGCGGTGTAGGCGTAGTAGGTGCCCAGCGGAACGGAGATCAGCATCGCGCAGACGGAGAAGACGAAGAAGTGGCGGGTTTTGAGCAGCGCAAAGGCATCCGCGCAGAAGAGATCGCGCACCTTGACCGGCAGGCCTTTCGCCGGGGCTGGCGTGTGCGGCAGCGTCAGGCTGTAAAGCGCCAGCAGCACGGAGCTGGCCGCCGCCACCTGGAAGATGGTGACGCTTGCCGCCACGCCGGTAACGCCGATGAAAATACCCGCCACGATCCAGCCGATGGTGCCGAACACGCGCACCACCGGGAAGGTTTTATCCACGTTCGCCAGGCTGTGAAACGCGATGTTGTTGGTCAGCGCCAGCGTCGGCATGTAGCAGAGCGTGTAGCCAAACAGCAGGCCAATCAGCAGCGCGCCGTTTTCGGCAATCAGCGCGCCCGGAACAAACCACAGGATCGCCGCCCCGGCGAGATGCATCACCGCCATTACCTTTTGCGAGGCAAAGAAGCGATCCACCAGCATGCCAAGCACGAACGGCGAGAGAATAGAGGCGATTGGCCCGGCGGAGAACGCATCGCCAATCAGCAAAGACATGTTGTGCTGAGTCATCACCAGGCCGAGCGTGACCGACCAGCTACCCCAGATAAAAAACTGCAAAAACATCATCAGCGACAGCCGCGGAACCAGCAGCCGGTGCTGTGCTATCGCCTTCCCACTACTTTCAGTTGTTGACATCATGATGAGCCCCACCCTCAAAAGTAATCGATTACAAAACAGTTCAAGTAAAAAGTAATCGATTACAATTTAAAGATCCTGTGGATCGAAACAGATTTGGGAGGGGGGTCACGATAAAGCTCGTTGTATGACAAAACGAGACGTTCTGATTGTAGCTATAGCCAATAGGCTATAAAATAATACAGCGAGGAAGCTACAGGAGAAACGATGTGGAATGTCGAGACAACGGAAAGATTTGATGAATGGTTCTTTGAACAAACAACAGCATTAAAAGAAGATGTGCTGGCAACAATGCATATTCTTGCTGAATTTGGCCCGACGCTTGGGCGGCCATACGTAGACACCGTGAAGGCTTCAGCCTATGCGAACATGAAAGAGTTACGGATTCAACATGCGAGAAATCCCATCAGAGCTTTTTTGCTTTTGATCCCGACCGTAAGGCAATTGTGCTCTGTGCTGGAGACAAAACCGGTTGCAATCAAAAACGGTTTTATGACGAAATGATTACGCTGGCTGACGTTGAGTACAGCAGACATCTGGCGGATAAGGAGGCCATATGGCAACGCTAAAAGAACTCATGGCACAACAGAGCGCGGAAAGTCAGGAGCGTATTGCGGCTAAAGTTGAAGTGATGCGCAGAATTGTTGCCCTGAACCAACTGCGGGAAGAGCTCAATGTTTCGCAGACAGAGCTGGCCGAGGCAATGGGGGTAAAACAACCCACTGTGGCAAAAATCGAACAGCCGGGAAACGATCCCCGGCTTTCAACGCTCAAACGTTATGTCAGCGCGCTAGGCGGTGAAATGAGCATCGATGTGACGTTACCGAATGGGAAACGGATCGCGTTTCAGATTTGATACTGCAGGTGGCTGCTTCGCCTGACCGGGCGTGAAGGCAGGTGCGGTCTGGTGCCCTCACCCCGGCCCTCTCCCACAGGGAGAGGAGAAAACCGCGCTACTTTTTGCGCGAGAGCTTAAATGCGATAAACAGGAACACCACCCACACCGGCAGCAGCATTGCCGAAAGACGCATCTCATCCATGGTGCACATCAGCGCCAGGATCAGCCCCAGGAAGGCGATACAGATGTAGTTCCCTGCCGGGTAGAGCAACGCCTTAAACTGCGTCTCGCGTCCCTTGCGGCGCATCGCGGCGCGAAAGCGCAGGTGCGCCAGGCAGATCATGATCCAGTTCAGCAGCAGCGTCGCGACCACCAGCGCCATCAGCAGGCCAAAGGCCTGTTTCGGCAGCAGGTAGTTGATCAGCACGACCAGAGAGGTAATCGCGCCGGAAAGGAATAGCGAATTCACCGGCACGCCGCGACGGCTAACGCGGGTGAGAAACTTCGGCGCGTTGCCCTGCACGGAGAGGCCAAACAGCATGCGACTGTTGGAGTAAACCCCGCTGTTATAGACCGACAGCGACGCCACCAGAATGACGAAGTTCAGCGCTGAAGCCACCATATTGCTGTTGAGATCGTGGAAAATCATCACGAACGGGCTGCTGTCGGACTTCACTTCCACCCACGGGTAGAGCGCCAGCAGCACCACCAGCGAGCCGATGTAGAACAGCAGAATACGGTACACCACCTGGTTGACCGCTTTCGGAATGCTTTTGTGCGGATCGCGCGCTTCGGCCGCGGTGATGCCAATCAACTCCAGCCCGCCGAAGGAGAACATAATCACCGCCAGGGAGAGAATCAGCCCTTTCCAGCCGGTCGCGAGGAAGCCCCCGTGCTGCCACAGGTTGTCGATAGTGGCCCGCTCGCCGCCGTGGCCGGAGAACAGCAGCCACAGGCCGAAGCCGATCATGCCGATAATCGCCAGCACCTTGATCAGCGCAAACCAGAACTCGGTTTCGCCATACAGGCGCACGTTCACGAGGTTAACGGCGTTAATGATGATGAAGAAGGCCGCCGCCCAGATCCACGTGGGCACGTCCGGGAGCCAGTACTGCATGTAGATGCCTGCGGCGGTCAGTTCCGCCATCCCCACCAGCACGAACATCACCCAGTAGTTCCAGCCGGAGAGGAAGCCTGCGAACGGGCCCCAGTATTTATAGGCAAAGTGTGCGAAGGAGCCTGACACCGGCTCTTCAACGACCATCTCGCCGAGCTGGCGCATGATCAGGAAGGCGATAATCCCGGCGATAGCGTAACCCAGCAGAACCGCCGGGCCGGCCATCTGAATGGCGGGGCCGATGCCGAGAAACAGCCCGGTACCGATAGCGCCGCCAAGGGCAATTAACTGAATATGTCGATTTTGCAAACCACGTTGCAGCGTCGGATTCTGATCCGACGAAGCTTCAGCGCTACCATGGCCTGAAGCGGATGACGCGTCTTTCACGCCCTACCCCTGTCTCTTTTTTAGAAGGGGCACGTTTTAACACTTCATGCTGGTGGTAGCAAGTTTAACGCCGGGCCAGCGCGTGCGCCCGGCGGATAAACGTCACGACCCGATGATCCCGCCGTCCGCTTTGGTAATCACCACCGTTGACGAACGCGGGCGTCCGTTCGGGCTGGCGTCCGGCCAGTTAGAGACGGCGCGCGGATTGGCCGGGTCGGTAATATCATCCCCGCCCTCCCCCGGATGCTGAATGTTGATAAACAGCGTCCGGTTGTCCGGCGTAAACGCAATGCCGGTAATTTCACACCCGCGCGGCCCGGTCAGGAAACGGCGATACTCGTTGGTGCCCGGAATGGTGGCCACCATCTGGTTATTGCCCATCCCCTCGTAGGCTTTCTTATTAATGGTGCTGGAGGAGACGTCGGTCTGGATCCACAGGACGCCCTGATGATCGAAAGAGAGTCCATCAGGGCTGCCGAATGCCGCGCCCTGCATGGAGCCTTTGGCCTTCGGATCGTCGCTGTCGGTCCGCCCACCCATCACCAGAATATCCCACTTAAAGCGCGTGGCGGCAGGATCGGTCCCCTCTTCGCGCCAGTGCATAATATGACCAAACACGTTGTTGGCGCGCGGGTTGGCGGCATCCACCGGCGCCTTGCCCTCTTTCCCGCGATCGCTGTTGTTGGTGAGCGTACAGTAGACGCTGCCACTGGCGTGCGGATCGACGGCTATCCACTCCGGGCGATCCATTTTGGTTGCCCCCACCGCGTCGGCCGCCAGGCGGGTTTTAATCAGCAGATCGCCCTGGCTTTCAAACCCTTTGCTTTTATCCAGACCGTTTTGCCCGAAGATCAGCGGCAGCCAGTCGCCGCTCCCGTCCTCGTTGAACCTGGCGACGTACAGCGTGCCGGACGTCAGCAGCTGCATATTGGCTTCACGGTTCGCGGGATCGTATTTTTTATCCGAGACAAACTTATAGATGTACTCGAACTTCTGATCGTCACCCATATAGACCACCACGCGGCTGTCAGCGGCGAGCGTGACGGCCGCCCCTTCATGCTTGAAGCGGCCCAGCGCGGTGTGCTTGCGCGGGGTGGAGGTTGAGTTGTAGGGATCGATCTCCACGACCCAGCCGAAACGGTTCGGTTCGTTAGGGGTTTTATCGACACTGAATCGCTCATCCACCTCGTTCCAGCGGTAGGATTCATCGCTGTCGCTGATGCCGTAGCGTTTTTCCAGCGGGTTGCGATCGGCTTTTTTAACAAAAATATCCGACCAGTTCTCCTCGCAGGTGAGATAGGTGCCCCACGGCGTGTGGCCGTTGGCGCAGTTTTGCATGGTGCCCAGCACGCGTTCCCCCTGCGGGTCGGCGGCGGTTTTCATTAAGTCCTGATGCCGGGCCGGGCCGGTAAGCTGCATCGGCGTATTGACGGTGATGCGGCGGGCATATGAAGACGGGCGTACCACCTGCCAGTCGCTGCCCGCTTTTTTCACTTCCACCACCGAGACGCCCATCGCGTTCTGCCCCTTGCGGGCTTTGTCGAGGCTCCAGTTCGCCGTACCGTCGGTAAACAGCATCCCGTTGTCGATGTATTCATGGTTCATCGCCAGCAGGCCATGCTCCGGGTTGTGCTCCCCCTGCGGCAGACTAAACCATGCCATGCCGTCGTGGTGCATGCCCGCCTGTACGGCCTGTTCGTCCGTGGTGTTGCTGGCGTCCGGCTTAAAGGCCGGCATGTTGTTCTTGATCCCCGTCGGGTCACCCCAGCGATAGAACGGGCGGGCAATATAGCCTTCCGGCACCCTGACCGTATCTTCCGTGGAGACGTCGATACTGGTAAAGCCCAGGGAAACCGCTTTTGCCAGCGCGGAAGGCTTCGATACCGCGGCAACGGCATTTTCGGGTTTGATCAAAAAGGGGAATGAAACGGCAGCGCCCGCGACGGCGCCCATCTGGAGAAAACGGCGGCGGGAGAGGAACACTTCTGCCACCTCGGAGAATACCGGGTTAGCGCTGCGATTAGCGATATCGTCGCGATGTTCTTTTTTAAAAACGGATTTGAGGGGTCTGCCCATAGCGGCTTCCTGTCATTGGCCAAGAGGTAAAGAGTTGGCGACCAGTGTAAGAAGCTTTTATTACAATTTTATAACACTGTGACGGAAGGATGGGGGCATCCGTGCCCCGGATAACGAGGTGGAACGCTTAGAACTCGTAGCCAACCGAGACCTTAAAGGTCCGCGGTTCGCCCTGAGTGATGTAGGTACCGGAGTCGTCCACACTGGCCCAGTAGTTTTCGTTGGTCACGTTGTCGATACCCGCGCGAATGGTCATCTGGTTTGCGCTGTGGTTCACCGCGAAGCGATAGCGCATGCCCAGATCCAGCGTGGTGTAGCTGTCGAGTTTTTTGCTGTTCGCGAGGTCAGCATACTGCGTGCCGGAGTGGTTCACCCGCGCGGTCGCCGTCAGGCCGTCAACCGGCTTGATGTCGTACTCCGCGCCCAGCACGGCGTAGAAGTTCGGAATACCGATCGCATCGTTGCCCTGGTTCACGCCGTTTTTGGTTTTGGTCAGCTCCGCCTGCAGCCAGGTGGCGCTGGCGTTCAGGCGCATCCCGAGCATCGGCTCGCCGAAGACGTTCAGCTCCACGCCACGGTTACGCTGCTCCGCATCCAGGCCGTAGTGATTGTTAGCATCGAGGATCGCCGACGGCATTTTGATCTCAAACAGCGCCAGCGAGCCGCCCACGCGCCCGAAGTCCGCCTTCACGCCCACTTCGTTCTGCTTAGAGTGAACGATGCCGGTGCTCTGACCGTAGTTGGTGGCGGTGTTAGGTGCGGTTTTGCCCGGCTGCAGCGCTTCGGTGTGGTTGGCGTAGAGGGAAATTTCCTCCCACGGTTTGTAGACCACGCCGTAGGTTGGCATCCAGCGGCTGCCGTCGAAACCGTCCGCGTCGTTCTCTGCGCCGGTGATTTTGTTATACCCGCGAACGACCACTTTCTGATGGCGCGCGCCTGCGGTGAACAGCAGCTTGTCGTCAAGCACGCCCAGGGTATCGCTCAGCAGCCAGCCCTGGGTGCGGGTGCGCCCGCTGGTCAGCGGATCGCTGTATTTGCCGCCGGAGCCGTTGAAGTTAGTGCTGTCCGGCATATCGACGCCGGTGTTGTGATAGATGTTGGTGGTCGGGTTATCCTTCGCCGCCGACATTTTCCACGCGATTTTTTCGTTTTTAGTCATCGCGGAATACCCGACGTTCACCTTGTGCGAGACGAAGCCGGTAGTGAAGTTACCGCGAATGCCCGCCATGCCGCTGACGGAATCGCTGATGCGGTTGGTATCCAGACGGCTGACCGTCGCCTTGCCGCTCTTGTCCACCAGCTTCGGCGCGCTGTAGATCCCTTCTTCATGCGCGTGCTGCGCGCCCAGGCCGGTATAGGCCGTCCAGTTATCGGTAATGTCGTACTCGCTGCGCCACATCCCGAACTCGTTTTCGATATCGCTGTAGGCCCACTTCTGCGAGAAGTTACGATCGTTTTTCGGCGGTTCAGGCACGAAATCCACCGCCGAGATGTTGACGCTGGTCGGGCTGCCGTGGAAGGTTTTTTTCTGATAGCCCAGGTCCAGCGAGGAGCGGAAGCGGTCGCCTTTGTAGTCCAGGCCGGTGGAGAGCAGCGTGGTGCGGCGGCGATCGTTAGGTACGCCGGTTTCCCCTTCACGATGGACCAGGTTGACACGTGCACCGAACTGGTCGTTATCGCCAAAGCGACGGCCCGCATCCAGCGTGGTGCCAATCTGGGAGTCCGAGGTGTAGTCCACGCCCACTTTCGCCTGCGGGGTGTCGCCCGCGTGTTTTGGCTCAAGGTTGATCATCCCGCCCACGCCGGAGCTTGCCGCGCCGTTCATCAGGGAGTTTGCCCCTTTGAAGATCTCGATGCGGTCGACCATCTGGGCATCCACCACCTGACGCGGCAGCACGCCGGACAGGCCGCCAAAGGTCATGTCGTCGCCGTCAAACTTCAGGCCGCGAATGCGGAAGGTTTCAGCGCTGTTGCCGTACCCCTGAACGAACTGCACGCCCGCGTCGTTGGCGACCACGTCAGCAATGGTTTTCGCCTGCTGATCTTCCACCAGCTTCGAGGTGTAGCTGATGATGTTGAACGGCACGTCCATGGCGTTCTGCTGTCCGAGCATCCCCATGCGTCCGCCATTCGCCACCTGCCCGTCAAGGAAGGCCGGCACCAGCTGGTCGCCGCCGGGTTTGAAGTCGCCGGCAGGTGCAGACTGCACAACTATGGTGTCTTCTTTTTTACCCTCCGCCGCCCAGGCGGAATGTGTAACCGCGCCAATGGCGAGTGCCAGCAGCGTTTTGTGCATTTTGGTGTTGTTCATCGTTAACTCGTTTGAAAGTGCGCGCAAAAATGACCCGTTGGCGGGCCTTAGAATGTATTAGTTGCAATGCAAATGAGAACTATACGCATTATCTATACTTTGGCAAGCGTAAATATGCGCAAGATCCAGCTCAAAAAAGTGCGTGATAAAGGGGCCCCCTCATCCTTTAGCACAGTAAAACGCGGGAGTATTTCCGAAGATGAAGAGGTAGGAAGCAGCGTTTACCGGAACGAGCTGTATACTAATGCCATGGTCGCGTTGGCGGAAAAAATCGGGAATAGAGTGACGAAAAGGTTCGTCTTTTTTCGGGCGCTCGTTTGTATCACTGGAAATCATAATAATTCGCCCTTCTTCGCGCCAGTAACGGAAGGCAATTTTATTGCTGATGGCAACCGTTTCCTGACCCGCCTGACTGTATTCTCCGGTGGAATCGTAACTGCCAACACCATTATTAAATGTAAACGTCATGAGGGCATCTACCCGCGAATTTTCATCAACAATAATGAGATGACTCTCACAGGTAAAATGATTCCGCTGATAATGCGTATACCAGGCATAAAAAAGTGGCGCGATAATCATCAACAGGATGAACAACCAGCGCACACTCCGGCTAGTCATTTTCATGATATTGCTCCCTGTACAAAATGGAATCACATTGTGCACCAGCAACCTCAGGCAATTTATCGCACACAATCACCGACGTTCCATTTTGATAACGGTTGAGCGTGATATAGGCCACCCCACCTGCGTTGCACTGAATGGGATAACGTTTGGTCAGGCCAATATATATCCGCTGACTTTTTATTTTGTCATACCAGGAGGAATAAACGTCGCACCCTGCAATATTGCCTATCGGTTGATAGGTTTCAAATCCCGCGCGTTTTTCATGCAACTGTTGATAGAGAACCATACACGAAAGGATAAATAACACCGTAGCGACGCCAAACGCTATTTTCCCTGAGAGAAAGCGGAAACGGTTATCTGCTACGCGCGGTGTCGGCACGGAAGCTTCAGTTTGCAGGTCGGCTGGCGAAGCCGCGTCCGTCGCGATAAAGGTGTCGAGTGTACCCGTCTGAATTTGAGCAACCGACTTAAACCCCGCTTTGGGTACGGTTTGCACAACATTATCTGCCAGACCCGCCATCTTAAGGGCCTTACGGATAGAGGCGATAGTCTGGTAGAGGGCGTTGGTCGTGACAACTGCACCCTGTTTTTCCCATACCGCTGAGAAAAGATAACGTTGCGTAAGCACCTCACCGTTGTGTTCAAGCAGCTGTAGCAGGCACTCGCTAACCGGAGCATGCAGGAGCACAGCGCGCTCAGGGTAGCCCGAAAGTGAGCACAGTCGACGCAGCTCAGGCTCAAAAAGCACGGTGCCGTTTATCAGAAAGACGGGCTTCATGACGCACCGGCCGTTAACGCGCAGGGATTTTGTACATTCATCATTATTATACTTTCACATCCGTATCCGTTTTCTGATTCAGGAATTAGTTATTTATTATCAACGAATTATTGGTTTTCACTCCCCATTCCCTCTCACCTTCCGCCCAGCTTAAGGATCAACTTAATCAGTATAAATCATTTATCTTCACTCCTCTTTGCTGCAGAGGAATCGTAACCTATGCGGTATCGAAAGGGCGCTATCAGGCTTCTCATTACCTGGTAGTGTCCACAGAAAGAAATGCTGAATCTTTTTCAAAATTTGCATTTTTATGTTGAGCGGTCGATTGCATATCGATTCTCAGAACAAACAAAAGAAAAATGAAAAGCATTTGACGTTTTATTCCAAAAATACAACTTATATCGACAAAAACTCCATGCCAGGGTGAGGTACAACCGGTTTCTCATAGCGCACAGGGATGTGTATTGGAAAGCATTTATTGCAGCCATATAATCCACCCTATAAACGGTATGGATTATCTCAGCGCTTATATGTAGTGATGCAAGTTCGTCTTCATTTAATATGGGTATTAGATATGGGTTATCGTCTATATGGGTTTATGATCGGTGATGACATTCATTTTGATATTTCTAACCGAAGACTCTACCGCCTTACTGGCATACAGAGTGATAAAAGCATTGCATTTGCCTCTATTTATTTTAATGAAACGATGCTCAGGCTTTTCCTTTATTTGTTGATGAATGGCAGAGCCCAGCCCATCCCTAAAGAAGAGCTCTTTGAAGAAATTTGGGAGGCGCATAATCTGAGCCCCTCCACACAACGACTGTGGCAGGTTCTGCGCAATCTCAACAACAAACTGAGTATGCTAGGGTTACCAGAAAATTTTATTCGCAATATTAAAGGGTGTGGTTACATCATTAATTATTCGGATGTAATCCCCGTTTATTACAGAATGAGCGAACTCCCGGCTCATTCTGTTAAAAAAGAGGAGAAGACAGATAGCCTGAGTGAGTGATGTCAACTCAGGTTCTTGCCCTGAGCACTCACGTGTGAGGGGCTTTTTTTTATCATCTCTCTGCCTCAGCATTTTTTTCGTTAATGATTTATTAGCACTGTTGTTTGGTTTATACCAACACTGGAATTTTATATATGAGCATAATCAACCATTTTGCCAACTTGAAAGTTCGTAAGAAGTTATTCTTTGGTTTTTCTCTCGTGCTGCTCGTGACGATTGTTATTCTGATTTCAGGTTTGCTGGGTCTCAGCAACATTCAGGATAAAGTCGAAAAGAACGGCCATACCACCGACCTGTTTAACGCCCTGACGCAGGTTCGCTTAGGGCGGACGAATTTTCAGTATACGCTCGACCAGAAGTACCTTGATCAGACCAACGCCGCCTCCCAGCGCATGCAGAGCATTGTCGCCAGTATGGAAAAACTGTCCTGGTCCCCGGAAGGAAAAAAAGCGCTGGACGATACGGCAAATGCGGTGAACAGCTACGTCGCCACCCTGCTGCCTTTCACAAAATCCCTTTCTGAGAAGAAAATCAGCGAACAGAAACTGAGCACTCAGGGACTGTGCGATAACTCCGGCCTGGCTTCCACGCTCAGCCGAAATGGCTCGCTGGACGCTTCGCACGCCCTTGTGGCCGCTCAGATTGCGTTTGTCATGAGCGACATTGATTCTCAGGTTACCCTCTATAAACAGCATCCTACGGATGCGTTAATGAAAGGGATCCGCGCGCGTCTGGACATCGCAAAATCGGACACCGAACAACTGCTTTCGGTTGCTACCGAGGAACAAAAGGTCTGGCTGCAGTCAGGCCTGGAAGACATGCAAAACGTCGCGGCAGAGTTAATAAATTACCAAAACGTCTGGAATCAACAGTCGACACTCTCCGATACCTTAACCGGTAAAGCGATAACGCTGACGCAGGCCATCCAGACATTATTTAGCCTGCAGCAGAAAAAAGTGTCTGATACGGTTGATAGCGTTCAGATACAGATGGGCATCGTTGCTGCCATCGGTCTTGCGCTTGGCGTCCTCTTAGCGATGGGCATCACCCTGTCCATCACCCGTCCGCTTAATGAGACCCTGCGTGTTGCAGAGCAAATCGCCCAGGGCGACCTCACCAGCACACTGACCAGCACACGTCGTGATGAGCCGGGTCTGCTGATGCAGGCCGTTGCGACCATGAATGCAAACCTGAAAAACATCATTAATGACGTACGCAATGGGGTGGATAGCGTCGCCCGTTCGTCTTCAGAAATTGCCGCAGGCAATATGGATCTGTCGTCGCGCACCGAACAGCAGTCAGCCGCCGTCGTCGAAACCGCCGCCAGCATGGAAGAGTTGACTTCTACCGTCGCGCTCAACGCCGAGAATGCTAATCATGCGCGCCAGCTGGCTGATGAAGCCGCGCAAAATGCGACGGAAGGGAGTCAGATCTCACTGAAGGTGATCGATACGATGAAAAACGTGCGCAGCAGTTCGCACCGCATTTCAGAGATCACCACCGTGATTAACAGTATCGCCTTCCAGACCAATATTCTGGCGCTAAATGCCGCCGTTGAGGCCGCCAGAGCGGGCGACCAGGGTAAAGGCTTTGCCGTGGTTGCCGCAGAAGTGAGAACCCTTGCTCAGCGCAGCGCGCAGTCAGCAAAAGAGATTGAAAACCTGATTAACGAATCGGTCGTGCAGGTGGATACCGGCTTTAGTCTGGTTGAAAGCGCAGGGGATGCGATGACGAAAATAGAGACATCCGTGGCGCAGGTGCGTGACATTATGAACGAAATTGCCGCCGCCACTGATGAGCAAAGCCGCGGAATTTCGCAGATTGCCCAGGCGATGGCAGAAATGGACACCACCACTCAGCAAAATGCCGCCCTGGTGGAGGAGTCTTCCGCTGCGGCAAGTTCGCTGGAGGATCAGGCCGTGCAGCTTGAAAAAGTGGTGTCGATTTTCCGTGTGTCAAACGGGCACAAACCCCGCCAACGAGAAAGCCAGCTAACCGCCAGCGTGACCCCTATTAAACGATCTTCTTCCCATGACCAGGATGACTGGGTCAAATTCTGATAACCACCGCGCGGCTGTCCGGAGAGGGCGCCGCGCGCTTAAGGCTCATGATGATAACCACGACAAAATTAACCTCAGGATGGTTCACCCGCTTCAATACACTGTTGGCCCGCCTGCTTACCCTCTCCCCGGAAAGCACCCTGAGCGCGGCCATCGAGAAGCGCGAGATTGTGCCGGTTTACCAGCCCTTCTTTAACAGCCAGACGGGCACTATCGCGGGTATCGAGGTACTCGCTCGCTGGAATCATCCTCTGTACGGCCCCGTGTCTCCAGATACATTTATCCCGCTGGCAGAGAAACACCGGCTTATCGCCCCGCTAACGCATCATCTGATTCAGCAGGTCATTGCCGATCTTCAGCATCGAATTCAGCTTTTCCCTGACCGGCTTTATATCAACCTTAATCTGAGCGTCCGTAACTGCCTTGATCCGCGCTTCGAGACGGATACGCTTGAGCTTTTGCAAAAACTCGCGTCGAGCCAGGTCCAGCTGGTTATCGAAATTACGGAACGCGATCCGCTGCATTTCACTCCTCAGTTAAGCGAATGGTTTGCAACGCTCCGACAAGCCAATATCTCCCTGGCTCTGGATGACTTTGGGACCGGCTGTTCCAACATCTCTTACATTCACGCGCTAGACCCCGAATTCATCAAGATAGACAAACTGTTTGTCAGCCAGATTAGTGAAAATGGCGATACCAGACTGGTGGACAGTCTTATCGAATTGGCGAAAAAAATGCACCTGAGGATTATTGCCGAGGGCGTAGAAACAAAGGCTCAGGCTGACTATCTGCGCTTAAAGGACAGCGATTTTTTGCAGGGTTACTATTTCGGTAAGCCTATGAAGATCGATGAACTCGTCGGGAAAGTTAATGCTTGCTGAAGGACAGCCACTCTGCGTTGGGAGCGGCTGCAATGACATTATTTCTAGTTCTCGGTGTCGTGAATATTATTGTGAATCACGAGGGAATAGGATCCTCATCCTGTCATTACCCTCATTATCGCTTAGATAATTTTAACAGGCAGCGTCTCCAGCGTACGGAGAATCAGGCTTCGATTCGACCATTTCGCGTCTCCCACAAGAGAGATCGTCCCGCGTTCGCTTAAGGCCATCGCCAGCGTTTCAGCCTGACACTGCGCCAGCAGTTGCCCAATACACTGGTGTACACCGGCGCCAAATCCCAGCTGTCGCTGCGCGTTCTTGCGGCCGGGAATAAAGCGCCACGCCTCTTCAAAGACGCTTTCATCCCGATTCGCAGAGCCGAGGCATAATAAGATGTTATCCCCGGCTTTAAGTTCGCGCCCCAGAAACTGCACGGGAGCCGCAACCCTTCGTCTGCCCATCTGCAGCGGAGACTCAAAGCGCATGGTTTCACTGACGATCTCTTTCATCCGGAGAGTGTTATTTCTGACGCGTTCCTGTAGTTCAGGCTGCTGTGCCAGCATATACACCAGGTTTCCGGTTAACGCTTCGCTGGTTTCACTGCCGCCGATAAGCATCGTGACGCAGTCGGTGCTAAACCGTGCGGCAAGCGCATCCCGATCGCCGCCATAACCTTTCAGAAGGCTGCGATAAAAAAGCGAGTCGTAACCCTGTCCGTGCGCCTGCGCAAGTTGTCGAAAACTGTCATCCAGACGGGAAAGCGCCACGACCAGCCGCTCAAGCCCCTCTCGATCGATGGCGCTGGGATCTAATAAGAGCCGAATGGCATTTTTCTCTTGTTCTACCACCTCCTGCTGCGCTTTCGGCAGGTTGAGCCAGGCGGTAAACAGTTTTCCCCAGAGCGGCGCAGCAAGCTGGCGTATGCCGTCAAATGTGCCGGTGGTTGTTAAATCTGCCACCACTGAATGCGACTCCTCAGAAACAAGCCGGGTTAGCGCCGCCCAGGATTCGCCGGTAAACAGAGCCTGCAGCGCCTGACGGTGCGCGCGATGCACATTTCCATCTTCAAACAGCACAATGCCGTAGAGAAGATCCCGTAAAGGGGGCGAGAGATTGAAGCACTGTTTTTCCATTTCGGTATGAACATCTTCAGGTATGCCCGAAGAGACGAACGCTCGCTCTTTCAGCGCCTGATAAACATCCTGATAGCGGGTAAGCACCCACGTTTTACCGATTCGCGCCACCGGCTGGTGGTGTCGCATATGCTGATAGACGTTATGAAGATTTTCCTGAAAGACAGGTGAGGCGGGATTAAACCGAAGTGCTTTGTCGACATATGCCACAGGTGGACCCTCATCACAGGATTAATCACCTTTTAGTAAAGCAGGGATATGTTTCAGTTCAAATAGTGCAATGACGGATGACTATACTGAACGAATCATGTTCGGGGTTACGTGGCTCATAAAATCGGCCTGAACCGTCGATGCATTCATAAAAGATATATGTTTTGATTTATTGTTTGTCATTTCATGTAGGCTGGATGGTCTTTAGAGGAGGGGGTCAGATTCAAGTTCTGATGCTTCTGGCCAGAACTGATGTATTGCTTTCTGTAGCGCCAGCGCTTTGTAAGCAATTTTTCTGCTGTACAAGCCAGTCTTCATGTTGCTCAGCGGTCATGTCAGGGTTAAATAAATACGGCAGCTGTTTACTATTGTGCATTGCAGATCTCCAACTATAACAAAACCCTGCTATTACTAGCAGGGTTTAGATTATTAAGCAGTAGGTCTAAGTGGCCACTTTTAGCAGACTACAACACCTTTTGCGCAACGCGCTGATATTTTTTATTATCTACAAATCAAGTAAATGGAGTATTGGTATAAGTAACGGATTACATGTAGTTATGTCGCCGGAGCAAATGGCTGCCGTGTTGTCTGATAAAACAGTAACTGAAGCAGAGACGGTGCAGAATCGGCTATTGGGTGGACTCGGTGTAGCAATGAGTATCGTACATGTCGCCCGTCACCCTCCCGTCTTTGTGGCTGACGTCTGCAGTCACGCCCCGACGTGGTACTCGTTTACCGCCTGGACATCACGCGCCGAAACATGCTTGCCATCCACCTTTGGGTGGCCTAGGGGCATCGGGTTACGCTCGAGCGTGTTGTAGGCTTTTTCGATTTCAGCTGCCGGGTATAATTTCCGGTTCATCAAGATATCATCTACGACAGGCGTGATTCCGCGAACCACGATATGTGGCTTGCCGTTGACGCTTTCGGTGGTGATGTTTGAAGCGGAGTTGACGACGGTCAGCACGTTAACGCGGTTGCGTTTCATGCTGGGTCCTCATTGGTGGATTTCAGGAAATAAAAAACCCGCCGGAGCGGGTCAGGTCGTTAACTGTAGATCCATGTATTATTCGTGTATGGCTTAATGAAGCGAGCAATGAATTCATCTTTCGGCATCTTGATGAATTCATCGATATCCCATACCAATTTCACACGTGATGGAACTTTGTAGGTGCCAGACATTATCACTTCATATGTCACAGGGGTAGTTTCACCAAGCACCTGATTAAGGAAGCTAAGATAATCTTGAATTTCTTTATCTTCACCTTCCACCAAATACGCCTGCTCGATGTGCACTGGCGTGCCGCTTGGTCTTTGAAAAATGGTATATCCAATACCTACGGGGTAATGTAAAAAGTTTAGACTCATAGTATCTCTCCTCGAAAATATTAAAATACTATTAATCTGATGTTTTCCAAGCTATTCTTTCCTTTGCCAGCTTTTCTGCCACTCCTTCATTGAAGATGCTGCCGTCGTCGTTGAGCAGCACCGGAATCTAACTTTAGTAACAGTTGTACCAGTTACCTTTCTCAGCGTAGAAGTCACGCACCTCTTCGGTGGTATAGATCTTGCCTTGACGGCTGGCGTGCCAACTGCGCGTTGTTGGCTTGAGCGCTGACAGCCACAGCAGGCCGGTATTCAGCCCCAGCCTGTCGGCAGCCCAGTCCGTTTCGTTCCATTGCGCCTGCCGCAGCGCTCCAACCCGCTCAGTCTGAGCGATGGTCTTCGACATCGACACATCGAGGCGCTTGCTGATGACACTGGCCGTTTCCCTCGCGTTCTACATGTACTGAGCTTAGGCGGTGCGCCGGTGAGAAAACAGGGATACGCGATGCGATTCGTTATGCTTAAACGGCCACAGCCATCCATCAGGAAGACCATGGTCAATCGGTATAGCGTGGGTGTTTTCAGGATAATGTGCAGCGTATGGCTGGCTATTGTCGATAATCACCGGCAGATTCAGGTGATGCCATTTCTCACCACTCCCGCCCCGCAGAAGATAGCCGCTCAGGTCGTGGTAATGGATCCGCTGCATAATGACAATCATCGGCGTCGTCTCGATCGCCAGTCGTGATTTGATTGTCTCGTTGAAACGGTTGTTGACGCGGTCTCGGACGTTCTCAGAGTAAGCGTCATCCGGCTTAACCGGGTCATCGATAATCAGCATACCCTTCCAGCCCGGTTCCATGTGACCCGCGCGGGACCCGGTAACCTGTCCGGCAGCTGACGACGCATAAACGCCGCCACCGTGCTCAGTCCACCACATAGCCTTGCTGTCTCCATCATCACGCAGCGCCATCGGCCACATTGACTGATAAGCCTGCGACTTAATCATTCCGAGTGCGGTGGAGAAGTTCAGCAGCGCAAGGTTATGCGAGTACCACAGGTGCATTAAGCGGGCTCGGCAGTTAAGCGCAAGCCCCATCTTGTCGATGGTTGCCAGTTCCGTTTTCGTGTAGCCAGGCGGAACGTTGATAATCTGGCGCTAAATCTCACCATCAATGACGCGAACCAGTGTTTACTGAATAACCTTGTGGTGCGGCGCGACAATCATCATGCCGCCGGTGCGCTGCTTGAAGAAGTAACGAGCGTAGTAAAGCCCGTCCTCTTCACATTCAATCATTCGGGCGTAACCCTTTTGCTCAGCAGTCGTCATCCTCCAACATCTCCCGCCGGGAAGTCTTGTATTCTTATCTGGTCAGCATCGCCATTTCGATAGGTTAGCCGTTCTTGCCTGTATGTTCATGAGTGGCCTGCTCTTTGAAAGCCATCACATCTATGCGCTTCCCGAGCAGCTCGAGATTTTTGACTTTATCCGGCCACTTAATTTTCTTAAGCAGCCCAACCATCTCACGCTCCTCCCCACGGCTTTCAAACATCTCAGCCACATCGCAGCCGCTAAGATATCTCCGCCAGAATGAAGGCCAATCGCTTACTGGCTTCAGACTCATATCGTCTTTGAGGATGTCGAGCACATCCATATGCTCTATCTCAACGAGACGATTCAGGACGTATGTCGCATTTATGCCAACCAGATCATTGCGCTGCGCTTTGAGTTCGGCAATTCTGGGCTGAACGTCAGATTTTGACAGCTTTTCGGAGGCTGTGCAGTTAGCTGTCTTTGCGCTGTATCCCGCCCGAATAGCCGTTTAAGTGGCGTTTAAATCGATGAGGTACTCACGACAGAACATTTCTTGTTTGTCGTTGAGTGCTATGGGAAATCTCATTTCATGGAGTTTTTATGAGCAGCAAAGCTAAATATGCCGCTGGAGATATAGTTACTCTTAAATCCGGTGGTCCTGATATGACTATCAAAGATGTTATTTTGCCATCTCAATATGGAGAGAAATTACTTTCTTACGGATGCCAATGGTTCGCAGGGAAGAAACTTGATAGCGGCGTTTTTCCTGAAGTTTCGTTAATGGTCCCATCCCCAAAGCCGTAAACCCAAACACACCAAGGCTATCTGTCTCGGACGTGTCATCTTGGATGATGTTTAACCTTCAGTCATCCAAGTGTCTTTACCAACAAGATGTTGTCGACTATCTCGTTAAACATAACAACGAGCAGCATATCAAGGAAAATGCTGACGGTAACCAGGCGCTATCAACCAAAGTGATTAATAAGTTTCGAGTTGATAGCGGGAAAAATGTCGTTTGGGTTAAACCTGAAAAATACTGGCGTTACCGCGTCCCTGAGGATGAAGAAGGCCGAGAGGCCCGCGGTTAATACACAGGGCGTTCATTCGCCCTTTTCTTCAACGCTCCCTACCAGCGGCGTGAATTGCACGCGCTTCACATTGGCCGGAGCGAAATATATCCACTCCCCTGTCTCGGTCGCCAGCGGCACAAAGCAGTTAACCAGCTCAGGCTGACGTCGCGACATCTTGCCCGTGAAGGTTTCGCCTGTCCGGGAGGTTAGCGTGATTTGGTAAATGTCCAGCATTTATTCTTCCAGGCATAACGATGGCTCGCGAATCATGAGCAGGCGGTTTATATTCATGCTTTCCCCTGGAGATGAACATGAAAACACTTTTCCCCTTAACTTTTGCGGTCATGCTTGTTGGCTGCTCTACTTCCCAAGAAATCAAACGCTCTGATGGCTCAAGCGAGTACGACATCCAATGTGGCGCCTCGACCGGTTGGGATGTTTGCTATGCAAAAGCAAATGAAGTTTGCCCTAACGGATATCAAGATCTGTCAAAAGATGGCGGGTTTAATCGCAAGGATTTGCGCATCCTCTGCAAGAAGTGAGCAGAATTGCCATTATGATGGGTCTGTTCATGGTGATGGCAATAAAAAACCGCCCGTAGGCGGCATGAACAATCTCAAGTGTTATACAAATCAATGCATATTTTTTTTAACGCTTCCTTAGTCATCTGCCTGCTCATATATGCATTATGGGAGTTAACTCCAAATGTTGCCCATTTAAGGTTATATCTTTCATGAAACTCTTTTTCCAACACTGGGTTTTGTGACAAATGAACCTGAAGAACTTTCCAGCACTTAATACATTCATATTGAAGAAAAGCAATTCTCTCTACGTGCTTCGCATCACCAGGATTACGCCAATCTATTAAATCTGGCAAAGAAGACAAGCCGGAAGCGTAATTTACCAGAGAAGCAATCCACTCAGCCTTCGCAACACTTATGTGTTGATCCTTCCATGAACTCAACCCTTTTCTTGCAACTAATACTGCCCATAATGTTGCCATAGCTGCCACCAAGCCAATTACTGCAGAAACTCCATATATCCATACAGCATATCGCGCCCATCTTGCAGAATACTGTGCTACATAGAGAGACTGAACTGCTAACTCGTGTTCTGACATATGCCCTCCGAATAAAGATGGCATTTTACCTCATACACTGTGTAGTTATGTACTCCTGCAGATAGACAACCTGTTTCGTCACTGTGAAGATTCCACTCTCTGAGGATGAAATAATCCCGAGCAGAGGAGTCAGTAAGTCTGGGGCCGGTAGCATCGTCAGGCCGCCGATACTGGTCGCTTCGCCGCGGCGAATGTCAGCGCCGATGTGGTCATCGCAAACAGCCCATACACCGACCACATCCTGATAGGCATAATAACGCCGACCTTCCAGCCGATCCGCATTGCCCAGCATTATTTCAGCAACAGTGATTGCTCCAGATCCGCCGTCAATGGCACCCACCAACTTAAACCTCAACGTTGGGTTCATCTCGGCTCCTGCTGCGGCGGTTGTCTTCACGGATTTTGAAATAGAGATTCGTCAGTACGGCAATGATGATATTCGTTCACACGAAGCCATCAACGCGCCCCGACAAAACCGTCACTCCGGCTGTCCGTAAAATGCGAGTGGATGACAATGCCGCCTGGCGTACAGGACTGGAAAAAGCAGGTATCGAGAACTTCCGTTTTCATGACCTCCGCCATACCAGGGCGAGCTGGTAAATTCAGTCCGGCATACCGCTGTCCGTTCTGCAAGAAATGGCGGCTAGGAGTCGTTCGAAATGATCCGTCGTTATGCTCACCTAGCCCCGAACCATTTAAACGAACATGCACGAAAGATAGATGCCATTTTTGGAAACCATAACACAAATACGACACAAGGAGAAAATCAGGCTGGTTTGAAAGTGGCGTAAACGCCTGTTTTTAAATGGCCCCTGTAGGATTCGATACATTCAAATAATCCACTGATAATACTAATAAATATACCATTCAATAAAACAACATACCCCCTAAAGTACCCCCATATTTGTTTGCATGGAAACCGCGTCGGGTTTTCTTTTGTTCACTCCTTCGTTCTTCCTTTCGTGTCAATGTTAGTTTTTCCAAGAAGACGTCCATTTATCATTCAATGAGGAGAGCACAATTTGAACATATATTTGATGGATCTGAAAGAAGTTTGTAGGGCTGTTGGGTTCAAAAAGGTATTCATTTACAAGTCGATGAATGCGGGCGAGTTTCCACAATCAATAAAAATAGGTAGGTCAACTAGGTGGATATCAACGGAAGTGGAAGCGTGGATCACTGAAAAAGTTCGAGCATCGAGGGAGTATAAGTAGCGGTAATTTTTATCTTCGCACATTTTCAATGAGTTCACGACTATAGGAAATACATACATGATGCCAAAGACAAGAACTAACCTTTCTGATGATTCATTCATTGACCTCAAGTACATAACTAACGATTCGGGGTTCACTGCTAAATACTTTTACTCAATTATAAATCGGGGCGAATTCCCTGCCCCGGTAAAGCTAGGCAGAAGTTCGAGATGGTTACTGAGAGATTATTCTGAATGGAAAGCCAGACATATTAATAAAAGAGACACCGAACGATACCTCAAGTAAACTAATTCCCGGTAGCTCAGGCATGAACACTGAGCAACCAGCCACCGCCCATTCTTGCATACGATGGGCGGCACCTCCCTCAATGATCACTCTCATATTTATTTTTATGTTCTGAACGTTTGTGGCTTCACGCAGTCTAACTAACACACTCCTGTGAGAAATCTCGACATGACAACATTTATAATCGCTTCAACTGTGGTTGTAGCTCTTGGTCTGATGATATTGAGCCTGGTCAAAGTCGGCATCAGCACATCGAACAATCCTGATGAACTTTAATAACTTATGCTTTGCAAATCCCCTTAAAGATCGGAAATCTTTTATAAAGCGTGCACACAGCCACATCTTAAATTATTACCGCCTGCTTTCTTTCCACTACGTTTGTGCTCAGCCAAAATCATTCTGGTAAAATTCCCGACAATTGCTCAGGCATGGACACTGAGCAACCAGCCGCTGACCGTTCTTGCATACGGTGGGCGGTGGTTTCCTTAACTTCCAGGCTGCAACGCCTCGACCTGTTTCTTTAAATCTTCAATTTGATTCATTAAAGCCAAAATTGCTTCATGGTGAAGGGCTGCCGCCACACCGTAGGTATCAGGGCTTAAAACCTTCTCCACGACGGTACCATCTTCCAGCGTACGGTCACCGCCTTCAAAAACGAATTCAGGAAATACCTCCTGCACTTCCTGCGCGATAAACCCAATACCTGGAGCTATATCATCGAGACGCTTCCATGTGACCCCGCGAAGCTTAACCATTTTCCCCAACGGGTCCGGAATTCTCTCGATAGCGTATTTAAGACGTCCGTCAGAGTTTGGCACCCAGGCCCCTGGTGCAGTTGCTGAACCATTACCATCAAAATTGAAGGCCGCTGCAACCCCTACCGACCCGGATGCTGTGAAAGTAGCAACACTTAATTCAGCGTATGAACTTGAATTACCCCAAACATATCTCGCCTGTAAACTCGCAGCTGCACGCTCCTGGTTTGCAATCCGGAAAGATGAGCGCATTGAACCGCCAAACACTAATGTGCCAGTAGACGGAGAACCAGCCTGGTTTATGAAAGATGCGGTGTTACCCGTGATGTTAAGGGAGGATGTAAGCGTGCCACCGCTTTTGTTGTCAATGGTGCTCAGGCGAGAATCATCACCGGCGGCCACCGTTCCCGCCGCTGTGCCGACGTTCCTGGTGGAGCTGTCTCCCAAACCGAGGTTTGTGCGAGCACCTGATGCGGTTGTCGAACCAGTACCGCCCTGATTAACAGGTACGGCCCCGCCGCTCTTCGTCGCCATATTGTCAGACAGATATTTCCAGGACGGGCCGGTGAAGGTAGTGCCGTCGGGCAGTTTCACGGTGATGTTTCCGGCGGCGCTGTAAACCTGCTGCCAGTTCTGTTTGTCGTAATTCAGTCCACGCAGAGCTTCAGCACTTTGCGCCACCAGCGCGGCAGTTACCATGTTGAGAGCCACGCGAGGAACTGCTGACCAGGCCGCACCTGATTGTGTAGGCCCGGTAAAGTTGCTGACCAGCGTCAACTGGGTATTACTCTCGACTGATTTGACTGACAGCGTATACGGAACGCCGCCCACAGTAGAGACAATGAAGTCACCTGCAGCGATTTCATTTGCAAATGCCGTTCCGCTACCACCAACAATAGCGGACCCGTTTGTGAGGGTAATTGTACCTGCCGACATAAAAACTCCTGAGTTCAGATAATAAAAAACCCGCCGAAGCGGGTTCTTGTTTTGTTCATTTTGAACAGGTCGACCTTGTGAAGTTATTTTTGCTCACCCATCGCCAGTTGAAGGGGTAGCCTGCTCTATATTGTGTCTGACTGGCTACTTTACGCACACCGTAAATCTGTACCGACTGAACCTGTCCACCAATAAGCGCTTCTGCCTCGCATAATGGTTTCTGCTTTTGCAGAACTGAACCGGAGCAAGCAGAAAGAAACAGGCAGAATACCATCGCGAATATTATTTTTGTCATTTCACACCTTGGCTAGTTTTTAATAAGTAAAACTAACGCAGCGGTATTAAAATATAAAATAGATATAACAGATCAATTATGTTGATTTGATCGCTTAAAACGATCAATCATAGGCGGCAGTGTTGATAGCCGTCAAAGCTATCCCAGTCGTTGTCCCACCAGCAGCAGAACCAGTAGCCGTGGTCGATGGCGCGGCATTAATTCTGGTTGATGAACCATTAAACCGACATCCTGAGTAAGCTGTGATATTTACAATCGTGGGTGGCTGAGTGTTATTGTTCTGGATGATTTGGGAGCCAAGGATAGCGGGCGCCACCGCATAACTCCCAGGTAAAGTGACGTCAATATTAATTCCACCTGTCGTAGCTCCCGGCGTCCCAACAGTCACAAGGTCACTCAATATCCGACTTTCGTTTGTCAGAACCAACTTCCCGGCAGCATCCCAGATAGCAAATCCCCATTTTGGCAATGTCTGCGGGTAGATAGCAAAGATGTAGGCCGTTAATGTATGTGCCTGTCCATAAGCATTGCTTGATCCAACAAGAATATTTCCTCCTGATCTGGCCGCAGTGACCAATGTAGGCTGAGCTGTATCACTTGTTTTGCAAAAAACCATTGCTGGATAAGACACGTCCAGAGCTACTGCTGCAGATGCACCGTGATATGCCCCGCTTGCTACTGAGTTAACCACTACCTTTCTGTATAGACAGAATGGTGTGGACTGTGGGGTAATAAAAGGATTTCCGCTTTCCAGAGCAATCAGCGCGCCATAATCTGCCACTAGGCTTTCTCCACATAAACTACGAGCTCACATTCAGATGCTGGATAGTTTCCAATCCCTACGCTGCTTGCCGCGGAAAGAGTTATCGTATTTCCGCTGGCGACGATACGTCGTCCCACAGAGACAGCCCCCTTATCCAGAGAAACGACAAACCCGACCTTCATTCCGTCCGGAATGGTAAATGACCAGCTTCCGGAGTTTTGCCCCTCAGAAAGTGGGATGCGGCCTACCACTGAAACTGGCTTAATACCGTAATTGTTCGGGTTGCCATTGGCATCCCACGTCTGAATGCCCCACGTCATCAAAATACCCCCGTAATTTTACCAATCTGTACGCGGAGAACGCCGTTCGCGTCCCTGATGCTGTCCGTTACATTCGTAGTCTTTCTTGCGCCCTCCCCGTCGCTGCCGTAGTTTTCCCAGGTACCTCCTTTATCCAGTTTCCACCCGGACTGCCCGGCGACATAATTGTTGGACTGGATAAAGTTACCGATTTTGGCGTTGGTGATCGTGCCATCCTGAATAAACCCTGAGCTGATAAAGACCTGGCCATTAACCACCGCGAACGGCGAATACTGGGTATCACCACTGCCACTCATCAGTACGAATTGGTTAGCGTTGAAACCTACTCGGGTAACAATCGGCTGCCCTGCCTGCGCCAGAACGGCAATCGACATCCCGGCGTTATACATGATGCCATTTATCCTCACGCCTGTTTTAAGGGTGTAAATTGCCGAAGCACCTGAGGCATCGACCACTGCGGTAAGCTTGTCCTCCAGTGCAGCCGTGACGTCATTGATCTGGGCCTGCACCTGCGTCGACATTTCGGCCATTGCCTTATCTACCTCAGCAATGGTCGTTTTAACAACAAGGATATCGGCACGCACTTCACCGTATTGTGCCCACTGGTGCTCAACTGTTCCGTGGTTCGCCAGGGCGTTCTGTAGAATTCCCTCAATGTTGGTATCGATGTCACCAGTGAGGCGTTCCCCGTCGGCAGAGGTTAGGAAATCGTCTGCGATATCGCCCAAATAATCATCGGCGTTATCATTAGACATCCCCCTTACCCAGTCGGTATACCCGGATTCGTTACCTGTTCTGTCGACCAGCTGCGCGCGGTACCAGAATTCCTGCCCAGCCTTAAGCCCGAGCTGGGTATATTCAGCGGATGGATAAGGCACATCTGACAGCAATAATGGATTTGAAAAGTCACTGTTAGCTGTGTACTGAATCTCCGTTTTTAGGGTATCGCCGGTGTTTGCCGGGAAACCCCAGTTAAGACGAATCCCCCAGTTAATTCCCGTTGCCGTGAATCCTACTGGCTTAGGCGGATTACCTACTTTGCCGGTCAGTGTCTTCTCTTCTGAATATCCCCATCCTGAGGAAATTTCAGCGGCATTAATTGCGCGGACGCGCACCAGGTAGCGCCCGGCATAAATCCCCGGGACGTCAAATGACGTGGTGGAGCTGCGAGGCATGTTCACCCAGTTTCCGTCGTCGCGGCGCCACTGCCCCTCATAGGCAATAGCATTTTGTGCCTGGTCCCAGCTCACTCGCATGGTCTCGACGCTGATATTCTGCTGAACCACAGAAAACGAGCTGATCACGATGTTCGCAGGCGGCGACTGATTACTAGGAGGTATTACACTTATTGGCCTCTGGTCGATAATTGCGCCAGTATCGATACGGGCATATTTATCCGGATCGTGCCATGCGGCGGTGATCGAGAAGGTGCCATTATCATTATCGCTTACGCTGACAACGCGGTACTTCTGAGCGTAAAGCTCGTCAGATTCAACCACCCAAACAGCTTCGGCCTGTGGCGTCTCACTGTATGCCGTGGTGACTGTGACTGATTCACCGTTCACCGCCTGAATGGTCCTGCTCTGCGACGCTCCGGAAGGTAGGTTGAGAATCAGGCGATCACCAGTTGTCGCATCTGCCACGCGGTCAAGTTTGATAACGCGACCGTTTACGGCACTGATGCGGCCGCCCATAACCTTTCCGGACAGCAGCTCGTCTGCCACGGCAATGATGTACCCCGGCTGTGGTATGTTTCCGTCCAGACCGACATCAAACGAAACAACGCGATCCTTGTTGTTGGTGAGAATACCCCAGCGCCCCTTTCTGTTCGCTTCTGACTGCCTGGTGCAGCCGATGGCTGTCATTTCCAGCTGATTGAAGCCGTACCGCGCCACCAGCGCCTGCTCAAATACTGGCTCCATCGCGTCAGCATAAGCGTTACCGGGATCTGACCATGAAACCAGCGCTGTGGTGTAGCGGCTTTTCGTGGTGCTGCTCGAATAGGTGAAGCGACCGCCAACAACGTTAGCGCGCGTGTAGCTATAATCAACATCGCGCGGCATGTCAGCCAGGGCCACAATCTGATCCCCGCCCCAGTAGGTCATGCCACGGAAGATAGCAGCAAAATCACGCAGGACTGTGTAGGCATCGTTCCGATCCTGAATGTACACGTTGCAAGTATAACGTGGTTCGGTACCGTTGCCCCCTTTGCCGTCAGGTACCATCTGATCACAATACTGGGCAACCTGATAAAGCGTCCATTTATCAATATTCGCAGCGGTCAAACGGTGCCCGAGGCCGAATCGGTCAGAAACAACCAGATCGTAAAAAATCCACGCCGGATTATCCGTCCATGCCCACTTAAACGCACCGGCCCATGTCCCGCTGTAAGAGCGGGTTTCAGGGTCGTAGGTATCTGGAACGCGGATAACGCGGCCGCGCGGTTCGCATGAAATTTGAGGAATAGAGCCGTTGAACTGGCTTGAGTCGAATTCGATGTAGAGCAGCGCGGTGTTCGGGTAACGCAGTTTGGCGTCAATCACCTCGGTGAAGCTCTGCAGCGTCATCGTGTCGCCGATCTTCGCGCTGTTGGCGTCAGCAGTAATTTTACGCAGCCGAATTGTCCAGGTACTACCAGCCTGCGGTAAATCAATACGGTGGCTGCGCTCGTAACCCGAGGTTGTTTTGCCGGTCACGCTGGTATTGAGTACCGTCTGCCATGTTCCGCCGTCCGTCTGCAGGTCAATCGCGTAGTTAATCGAATAGCCGACCAAATCCCCATCGTCCTCCTGCTTGAAAAGCGAGGGCCATTTCAGACGCAGACGAACCGCTGATAGCTGCGTATTGGTGAACGTGCGCGTCCATGCTGTAGCGCTTGATACTTCGGTACCCACGCTGATTTCATTTTCGGTACCGGGAATGCCCTGAATGTAATTTTGCGCCTGCGTTCCCGCACGAAACTCCCACGTCACACCGCTGAAGTTTTGGGAGCCGTCGGCGTTCTCAAGCGCCGTTCCGTCCAGGTAGATATCTTTGCCGGTTAGCTGCCCTGCAAATTCCCCTTCCCCAAGCGCAACGAGGATTTTAGCCTTCGCTACAGATTGCAGATCATCTGGCTGCTCAGTAGGGGTTCGGGAACTGGAGCTGCCGCCCTTGCGGCCCTTTAACACTTTTTCTGTAGCCATATTGCGCCCATAAAAAAGCCACCCGAAGGTGGCCTGAAAAAAGGTTTGTTATCTACAGCTGATCTTCGACATAAATTCCGGCAGAAATAATCGCCCCGCCGATTCGCCTACGACCGTAGAGAAGTGGTACCGGGTAACCCTGAGCTGCGGTATTTGTCACACCACCGAACGCGTATGATGCACGGTTATCTGCACTTTGTTTACTGGCCAGTCCGGTTGGCTGAGGAGAAAGCATTTGCACAACCCCGCCGACCATCATCGCCGCACCAAATTGTGCGACACCATACCCGGCTGCAGATAACGTACCTGCGGAAAAATAGCCAACAGCCACCCCGACAACGACCAGCACTGCACCAAGGATTGTTTGTAATATCCCTGCTTTTTTACTGCCAATAATTACTGGAACAATACGAATAACGTCACCGGTAACCGGAAAGCCAAGATCATCCTCACCAATGTTTCTTTTACCCTTAAACACAGAGTATGTGAGCCCGCGACGCTGGCTGGAAATCATAAACTGCTCAAATCCAGGAATGGTCTTCGCGAGTGCGACACCAGCCTCGCTCACACGGGAAATCAGGCGATGGTGAACTTTTCCAAACGTTTTACCAAGAACTCCGCCAAGTTCAATTCGACTCATAACCACTTTCATACAATTTCCACACATAAAAAAACCGCCGAAGCGGTTTAAATATCAATTTTGTGCAGCTTTACCGCCGGTACACTGATATTCGACAGATACATTGGACATAATACAACTCCCAAAACCATCCATCTGTCCACACTGGCTAGTTTGTCCGCCAAAAGGTTCTGCACCTTCATATCCCCAAGTTTTACATTTTTGGGCGGCTAAAGATGCGGCTTGATTAAGGTCAACAACAGGCTTTTCAAATTGACCGACTGTATAACCCATTCTCACAGTACCATCGGCCTTGCTTCCCCCCATAGGAACCATTTCCTTTCGAACCGCGCAACCAGATAAAATCATGGTAGTTAAAACTATCAGGACTATTTTCTTCATCATTTATTTCCCTTAATTACAATCGGAAATATCTTAACACCATTCAATCTGGCTGCAATATAAGAATTATTTTTGATGACATAATTTAATACAGAAATAAATCTTTATAACGCAATAACTTAACTGTTCTTTCCTGCCAGTAACCGCCGTACGGCACACGCTGGCTCAGATGGCCGTAGAGATGATGCAATAGCATATTGTCCTTAAGCAGGATCCCCGCGTGATTCCACTTATCGGCCTGGACCTGCATGATCACCATATCGCCGGGTTTTGGTGGCCCGTCGAATTCACGGAATCCGCACTCATACCAGCAATCCTGATAGAAGTTGTCCAGATAGTCGTTTTCCCACCAGGGATAATCCACCCGGTAATCGTGGAGCTCGATACCATGCGTTTGCCGGAAATAGCTCATTACCAGCCCCCAGCAGTCGAAGTGACCAAGCACAAACGGACGCTCCAGCAGCGGCAGTTCCCCACGCGGCTGGATGGTGCGTAAATCCCCCTCCGGCCAGCTCACGATATGCCAGGGTAAAAGCGTTGCATCGCATTGCGCCTTATCCAGTTCGCTCGGCTGCGTAGTGGCATCAGGGTGGCTGTGAGCGATGGCGATCACCGTACCCCAGTCTTCAGCAGCTGCGTAATCTTCCGGGCAGAGGACAAAATTGTCCTCCGGCGTCGCGGCAAGATTCCGGCACGGGAAATAACGTTCAACGCGGCTTTTCTGCGCCACCACGCCGCAACACTCAAGAGGATATTCAGCTGCAGCATGCGCCATAATCGCATCGATGGTTTTCTGACGCATATCAACTCCTAATCAAAGACGTGCCCGGGAAGCCACCAAACGAGAGTTCGTTATTTTCGCCGAATCGGAGTTTGCAGGCCGTCAGCGTACCGTTGCATTCATCCAGCGACGGATCGCTTACCGGGTTGTTGTTTTTATCGAAATAGCGGGTGCCGGCATAGTCGCAGCCGTCGCCGGTACGATATTTATTCCGGATGCACCAGGTACACAGGGAATGAAGCTGTCGCGTCGGGATCATTTGCCCCTGCAGGTCCATCGGACTGGAAAGAACAAATTCAACGGTTTCACCGGCAAGCTCGCCCGTTTTCCCGTCGATATACCAGACCTGCAGCTTTTCCTGAGTCGGGTCTGCAGAAGGGTTACCGTCTGCGAAATTTCTGGCATCGAGATATTTCTCTTTTGTGTCGTGAATAGTGACTTTAGCCTGCAGCAGATCGTCATACGCAAGACACAGGGCTGAAATGGAGCTTTCGATGTTCGCAACCGTCAGGGATGGCGTTGCATTGCTCCCACTGGTTGATTTCTCCAGACCTTCCAGTTGATATGGCCAGGCGGCATATTCATTGCCCTGCCACCAGATTGGTTTCGCCGGAAGCTTGGACTCATCCCCGCCAGCGGCGATGATTTCCGCTTCTGAGTGGGGAATGCTGTAATTGTGAAAGCGGAGAACGTCCGTTAGCCCAAAGGAAGAACCGTCCACCTCAATCAGACGAACATCGTTTCCGGATTCCAGCTTCTGATAATCTGCGTTTAAGCTCATGGTTTAAATGCCTGGATGAATGTTGCTTCAAGGTTGAATTTCCCCGCGCCAAGCCCGGCGGGTTTATACGTTTCGCAACGATACAAACCCAAAGGTTCGAGCGGTGGCTTCCATTGAAAAGCTTTCGTTCCTTCATGCCTGTCGAGAAAAGTCTTTATGGCGGAAATGTAGGTTTCATTACCGGTGAAATTAAGCGTCCATTGCTGGCTTTTAGGGTTTAATCCATCCCCTGAAACCTGCTCATATCCATCGCCAAACTTGGCTTTCCTGACGCGGAAATTTGTGTCAGCCTCAGCGTTAATCCGTGGGCACCATGTGAAAGTTTCGATGGCCATATTTATCGGTTTCCTTTCATTGCGTTCCAGATGTCACCGCCGGGGCGGATATCACGCATTACATTCTGCTTATATCGCTGATCGACAAATTTCCCGACCTCTGCACCAAATTGCTCAAGGCCTGGTGAGGTTTGCGTTGAGGTGTTGCCGTTACCATCGATGGTGATATAAACCTGTGGCGCCGACGATACGGACTGACCTCCGCCACCTCCAACCGCACGAACACCGAGAGAACCATCCGGCGCGCGGGTCAGCGGCATGATTGCCTCCGGCCCAGCCTCGCCCATGATTCCGGCCCCGCCTTTTGCAAAAGCAAACATGGTGGGATTTCTGACGATCCCATTACTGAAAGCGCTCAGAGAGGGGGAGTCATAAACGCCGCCTTTGGCGTTAAACTGGAAGCTCGATCCGTAACTGGAAACCGCAGTACCGGTGCTGGCTGCTGCTCCCGCCCCGCCCCCGAAGAAGCTGCCTACACTGCCGATGAGTGAGCCAAAGATGCCAGAACCGGAAGAGGCCCCACCCATCGCGCTGACCACCGCCATCTGCAGAGCTACTTTTTCGATAATCTGCAGGACAGAAATACCCCACGATTTCCAGCTAACTTTATTGCCTTCGAGCATTGAGGTGACGTTACCAAACGCGCTGTCGAGTGTGGTTTTCACCCCGTCAGAAACCGTGCCGGATACGTTACTGATTTCATCAAACCAGTTGGCATAGCCGCGTGATACTCCGGACATCCAGTCCGCTTCAGCTGCTGCTATAACCTTGTATTTCTTATCCAGAGCATCGAGGGCTGCGGCGCGCTGCGCGATGGCCTCGGTACCGCCGTCCGTTTTAGCAAAAACACGGTCGATCTGTTGCGTCTCGTCGAACCGGCTGCGCTGGCGATCGCTCATGCCTGCGGTTTCGGTTGTCAGCGTCGCCTCATCCCTGAACTTTCGGGCCGCTTCAGTTAAATCCTTCAGGGCATCAGCTTGTTCTCGCTGCTTGCGCACGTTCTCGTCGGCTTTTTGCGTCCATTTTGCCAGCTCTGCTGATGATGCCTGGATCGCCCTGCGCTGCTCGTCGGTCCATTTAGTGCCTGCCTGGTGCGATGCAGCGTAAAGCTCCGAGGCTTTTTCGCCTTCCGTGGCCCGGACGCGTTGCACGTCGATAGCCACGCTCAGATCGGCCATTTTCCGGGAATACTGTTCGGCGGTGCTGGCCGCTTCGCGCTCGGCTTTACTCTGCGCATTTGAGGCAGCAGTGGAGGTTTTTTTTGCCTCTGCAGCTGCTGCATCCTTTTTGGCTGCCTGATCCTTGTTGTAGATGTACTGTGTATAAAGCGCCCCCGTCAGCTTCAGGTCTTCTGCTTCGTAGACGTGCTGCTGATGGAGTTTCTCTAATCCGCTTAAGCTGGCCAGCTCATTATCGCGGCGCGAGCGCTCCAGTGCGGTTTGCTGTTGCGGTGTTGCGTTCGCCAGTGAAACCACGGGCCCGGCATATTGTGGCGGCTTGGCGCCAGCGGTCGCTGACATTGAGCGGTTAAGCAGGTCATACGCACCTTTCAGGATTGAGACGGCGCCAGCCTGTTCGATAGCCTTTTGCGTGGCCAGATCACTGGCATTGTTTACCAGCTTCTGAGTTTGCTCGACTTTTGAGGCTGCCTGTTCGCGCTGGTACTCCAGCTGGTTCAGCTTGTCGGTCAGCTCAATGTTTTTGGCCGTTATGTCGGCCTGGTCCATGAAGGTGTTGATCAGGGTCAGCATCGGATGGCGGTTGTAGTCCTGCTGGATTTGGTCAACCGCCTTAAGGCTGTCTTTCACCTTCGCGATCTGAGAGTCGAGGTCGGCCAGGTCCTGTTTTTGCGCCTGTAAAGATGTACGGGCATCAGCCGCGGTCGAACGCAGGCCAAGCACCGACATCTGCTGGAGCTTGGTGTTGATCTCGTCAAGGTTGTTGGCAAAACCTACCGCCTCACGGTGCACCTGCTGGGTATGCTGATAAAGGCCATACATCGCAGCGCCGGCACCGATAATTACTCCAGGCCAGCCACCGAGAATGCCAAGAACGCCACTACCCAGGCGGGACATCACCGAGGCCGTATTTGTGAGGTTATTAACGGCAGAAGTCCTGCCAGCAAGCGCCGTATTCAGCGATGCCTGAGTAGCAGCAAGATTACGCTCAGCGACAATCTGAGCCTCAATACTCGTCGCCGCTGCACGCGCCTGTTGAGCGCGGTAAACAGCATGGCGACCAGCAGCAACGGTAACCTGAGCGCCGCGAACCTGAGCCTGCGCCAGCGCGACCTCGGCGGCCGTATTAGCGAGAACTGCCCGGGTTGACTGAGCAACGCTGCCGACCATGTTGCCAAAATAACGGGCGAGGCCAACACCAACCAGAATACCGGCTGTATTTGCCACATCATCGATGTTATTCGCCAGACCATCCAGCACGCCGGAAAGGGTTGATGATGCGCCGACGGCATCGTTCGCCCCGCCCACCCATGCGAGAAAGGCGTTTTGCACTTTCTGTGCAGATCCGCTGATTGATGCGGGAAGGGTATCGAACTCTTTACGCAGGATCTCGACGTTGGTAAGCAACGGGACGATTTTGTCTGTGGTCAGCTCGCCGTTGTTGGCCATATTACGCAGACCACCAACAGTGGTACCCAGGCCATCAGCCAGCAGTTTTACCAGCCTTCCCCCGTTCTCCATGATGGAGTTAAATTCTTCGCCACGTAAAACACCAGACGCTAACGCCTGACTGAGCTGAGTGATAACGGAGCTGGCTTCTTCTGTGCTGGCCCCTGATAACCTCAGGGATGTTGCGACAGTTTCGGTTACTTTCGCTACTTCTGCAGAAGCGTAACCAGCTGATCGCATGGACTGAGCAATACGGCTATATAGATTCGAGTTGGCAGTAAGCGATGTGCCTGTGCGTTGGCTTATCTCCATCAGGGTGCGCTGTGCTGCAGCAAAATCTTCTGTGGAAGTTGATGCCAGCCGCAAGCGCCCATTCATTTGGTTCCATGTATCGGCAAACTGAACCAGCTGATGCGTGGCAAATGCACCAGCCCACGCACCAGCAAGCCCGGCAGCTGAAGATCGCACGGTTGCAAGCTGAGAGTTCAGGTCAGCCAAAGAACGCTGAGTTTCACGCGTGGCCGCTGCAGCTTTTTTCCCGCCCTGTTCCATAGTGCGGTAGTAATCGGTTCCCATGCGGGACGCTCTGCCGATCTCAGACTGGAAAGAAGAAGAGTTCGCCGAAATTTTAATGATTAGCTCGCGCAGCGTTGCCATATTTCACCCATAAAAAAGCCCGCAGCCGCGAGCATCAAAGACTGGACATCCATTCTTCAAGTTCAGAGACTTCAGCACCTTCTTCCTGCTCACCCCATTTCAGCATCACATCAGGGATAGTGTATTTCCCGCCCTGAGAGTTCAGCATTGCAACGGAGATCTGCGCCGCCTGTGCATCGGCGCGCCAGTCACCAATCGGACTGATGCGGTCGAACTCGATCCACATTTTGAGCTCGCTGGCGGTCATGGTCTGGCGCAGTTCGTGGAGAGTACGCCCCAACCGGAGCGCCAGCGACATCAGGAAGAAGGTCAGCGGCTGCTTTACGGCTTCCCCGCTTCTTCCTGGCTCATTCCGAGGTTGAGGGCCTGAGCCAGCAGGCGGGAGTGCACAGGACCATAAATTTTAGATACCTGCTCCTGATCCTCATCGCTGAATACTCGCTCGCCGTTTTCATCCAGCAGAACGTCAATAAACAGAACCACATCAGCCTCTTTGTTACGCAGAAACTTTTCCGCCTCCGTCAGCGTCGGTGCCTCTTCGCCCTCGGCGAGCTGGGGATTAACGATCTCCCGGAATTTCACCCAGGCATCGCCAGAGGGTTCACGCAGCGTTACCTTTGCGCCATCCCATTCAGGGACCGTGATACCCTCCTTGGTGCGATAGGCTTTCGATGCTGTAAGCGCCACGTTGCGTAATGAATTCTGTGATGTTTTTTGCGGCATTTCATTTTTCTCTTGTTACATGATCGGAGGGATAAAAAAAGCGGCCGAAGCCGCTCAGGAACCAGACGCGTAGATGCGTTTCGGTTTGCCGCGTACACGCAGAGAATAGGTAGCGCCAACAACGGAAGATGTTGCGGCAGACCATGAGCTCTGGCGTACCTCCACCAGCACGTAGAAACCATTGCCAGACGGGAATACCACACGCAGCGCACGCAGTTCGTCATTTTCGTAAGCGGTCTGCAGTGCCTCCTGTGCTGCTTCATCGCCAACCCAGTTACGGGTAATGCTCATTTCAGCAGGCGCGGCGAGGCCGTTGGTTTGCTCCTGTTCAGTTGAGCACAGAGTGGTTACGTCGATATCCCCTTTCTGCCCGCCGGTGAAGGTGATCTCCTTTGTTGCACAGGCCGCTTCCAGCCAGGTAATGCCAGCCCCCGGGAAACCTGAGGCGTTAAAATCCTCGGCGGTTACGGGTGCGTCGGAGACGGCAACGGTCATCCCCTTTGTAACTTCATACTTACTGGTCATGGTTTCTCCAGATAAAATAAGACCGCCGGGGCGGTCTGTTATGGTGGGTAAAGTTAAACGGTTACCTGAAATTCGAGCGTTGCCCGGTGATAGCGCAGATCAGGCTCATAGCCCGGCGTTTTTACAACGCTTTCCGGCTTCAGCACCTGCAGGGCATCAAGCGCCATATTCCTGATCGTGCGCGCTTCAGTGATGGTGCTGGAATAAACATCAACCTGTACAGAAACGGCAGATTCAGCCTGACCACAGAGAACGTCAGCGGCCACGTCGGTAATAATCGAGAAAATTACCCAGGGCGGTGAAACTGAAGGCTTCCCGTCACTGCCGAGTGGGGCAACGTAGGGATAGACCTGCCCTCCGGCCAGCGACTCCAGCAGAGGATAGAGATCGTCTTCCGTCATTTGCTTAATGCCTCGTCAATGGCCTGGTTCATGCGCCTGATCGCGACCTCCGTCGCCTGCTCCTGGCGAACATCGAACGCGGGACGAATGAACGGGTGCGGCGGCATGTTAACGGTACCCATTTCTACGAATCGCCAGTAAAAGGCGTTTCTCGGGTTATTCGCCTTCATCGTGTTATCGCTGTTCCCGGTGCGCGGGCTAACACCACGAATATGGACGCCGGAAGAAATTTCCCCACGGCGGCGGCTTTTTTGGGTAACCACCACCACGTTTTTTTTCAGTTTCCCGGTACGCACCGGAGCGCGGGCGATCACTTCTTCCTTAAGCACTTCTGCTCCGGCGCGCGTGGCATCACGCAGAACCTTGTTGTTTTCAGCGCGGCTTAGCGCCTCCAGATCCTTTGCGATGTCATTCAGCCCGGAAAAATCGAGCCTCGTATCAATCATTTTTCGGTACCCTGTTTGCAAAGAATTTCGAGCTGAATACCACGAGAATCAGGGATTGGCGGACCAATGATATTCAAAATGGCGCCCTTGAACGGGCCAGTCATAACCCTGAGTCTGGACGCAGCAGTTATATCGCTACGAAATCGTGTCCATACCCTGATAGTGGCGACTGCGGTTTCAGCACCAGCGGCTACCAGCTCGCGCCCACTAATGCCCTTTACTTCTGCCCAGGTTTCTGCGCCGTCATGCCATGTTTCAACAGGCTGGCCAGAAGGATCTCTGGATGTTGTGATGTTCTGAACTACCACCCTGTCTCTCAGTCTTCCGGCCTGCATAAAGTCCTCCTATACCCCATAAATTCGGTATGGCTGCAGCAAGGCTTCAACTGCAAACGGGACCTCTGCAACGGTCTGACCGACGGCCACTGATTCTCTGTTGGCATACCAGTGTCCGATCAGCAATAACATGGCCGCTTTAACATCATCATTCAGTAGAATCGGGTCCGGGTCGTCTGCGTAGCCAGGGGAGCTTTGGTTTTCATAGAGCGTTCGTCTTGTCCATGTCTGGACGTAACGCGCCGCCGCACCGGTGTATAAAGTCAGCAGGGCATCGTCTCCGGAAAAATCGGTATCAATGCGGCAGTGCTGTTTCACCACATCAAGATCGACCATTATTTTTTCGCCTTCTTTTCCGCTTTTAATTCCGGCTGTTCCTGCTGCTGTTCCTGCTGCTGTTCCTGCTGCTGTTCCTGCTGCTGTTCCTGCTGCTGTTCCTGCTGCTGTTCCTGCTTTGCAGGATTTTCTGATTCATCGAGCTTCGCATAACCTTTCTTGATGAGCTCGCGCCCGTGCTGTTCCAGAGTTTCCAGCGGAAGCCCTTCTGTAACGACGGTACCGCCGAAATAAATCGGTTTGAGTGCGATCAGTTTCATTTTCCCACCTGTGAAAGCGGCCCGAAGGCCGCAGTGTTTATCAGCTACCTGAGCCAGTGCTGAAAGAGCCATACACGAACGCTTCAGGGCGTTTGACGGCCAGCGCCAGACGTTCCTCGCAACGGATGGTGATCATGTTTTTCTCGAAGTCGTCGGCGTTCTCCGTGGAGATAACCACGTTCGCATCTTCGCGGTCGAAGATTTGCGCGCCAGCGTTGAAAGCACCAGTCAGGAATTTACCCTGGAATGCCGCCGCTTCCGTGGCTACAACCGGCAAGCCCCAAAGCGTCGGTCCAGTCAGCGCCGCAGGGTTAGCCAGAATGTATCGGCCCAGGCTGTCTTTGGTCAGTTCGATCCGCGCCCAGTCAATGAAGTGAAGAACGTGGCCGGATGCCGGGAAGCGCGCCAGTTGCGCCTGCAGCATTGCCAGACGCAGATCGTCAATACCGCTCTGCTGTTCTACAGTAAACGCCGGGTTAAATGCTGACGCCTGAGGAACAATGCCGTGCAGATGCACGCCGGTACCATCACCGAAGAGAATTTCCTGCTCTTCCGCGTACTTCAGCCCGTAGCGCATTTCTGCATCAACGGTTGACTGCAACTGTGCGAAGTCATCCAGGATCTGCTTTGAGGCTTTGAACAGGTGAGCGATGGTGCTGACGCCAGTGATTTTCGGCGTAAACTCAATTTCGCTGTATGGTTTCTGTGTATTTTCAGGAACCACTTTCGCGTTGTTGGTAAAGCCAGTCTGTTGCACCCAGAAAATAGCAGGGGAGGAAGTGCGACCAGGCGCAATCAGATCGCGGATGAACAGGCGCTGCTTCGGTGCCGTATCGATGCCCGGAATTCGCTGGGGTTCGATAACGCCATCAGGCACATCAGCAGAAGTCAGTGCCGCCTTAACCGGGATACTGATACGTTTGCCACCTTCCACCCCGGAGGCAAAGGTTTTCAGCGCTTCAGCAGAGATCACTTGCTGGCCGATTGACTCCACAACATGCTTCGCGTTTGCCAGCGGCATCTGGGCAACATGTTGCTCCAGTTCGCCCATAGCTGCCTTCAGCGTTTTTTCTGCTTCACGCAGTGCGTTGAACTCAGAAGCCATTTTATCGACGGCTGCCTTTGTTTCTTCTGACAGCTTGCCGGATTTCTGCGCCTCCTTCACTGCTTCTTCTGCTTTCGCGTTGAACTTGCCGGTTGCCTCTTCAATGCTGGCCGTGACTTTTTTCAGAATATCGTTTACTTCAGACATAAAGGGTCCTTATTTGACTAACGCCGCCAGGGCGCTTTCAAGTGAATTGATGGTTTCAGGTTTGATGTCTTCGGCAGCGCCCGGCGTACCGTCGTTGGTGGTGACAGCGCCAGGCATGCCACCGGATAAGGCTTTAATGAGTTTTCTGCGCTCAGAGCGCGGGGTGTTGGTCTTGGCCAGCAACGCATCAAGTTTGCGAAGCGCGGCTGCAGGCGATTCGTCGCCGTCGCTGACCGCATCAGCAGAAAGCAAGCTGTCTGCCAGTCCCTTCGCCACTGCATCACTGCCACAGATATAGCTTTCCGCGTCCATCAGCTTCTGCACAGCGGCCATATCAAGGCCGGAGCGCGCCGCGTAGATGTCAGCCATAGCGGTATCGAAGGGTTCCAGTGACTGTGCCAGTTCAGCAAAATCATGGCGGTTTCCCATCGCGTATACCCAGCAGTTGTGGATCATCAGGAAGGCACCGCGGCCAATCTGAATATCATCCCCGGCCATCGCAATTATCGAGGCGGCGCTGGCGGCAATGCCCAGCACCTTCACCGTTACACGGCCTTCGTATTCTCGGAGCAGGTTATAAATAGCCAGACCTTCGAACATGTCGCCGCCCGGTGAGTTGATATTCACCGTGACGTCGGCGCCGTTCATCGCCCGAAGCGCACCGGCAATACGTTTAGCTGTTACCCCTTCGCCCCAGTAGTCCTGCCCGATAACATCAAAAACAGAAATGCTGTTATCGTCGGTGGCCGCCGCTTTGATCCCGCCGTCCCAGCGGTCCAGTGCGGACGGTAATGTTTCACAGGTAACGCGCGCGCAGGGGCGACCCGCCGGTGCTACCGGAAGTTGTTTTTTGCTCATCAGGAAAGTGCTCCTAAGCGGCCTGTTTCAGCGGAGATTGTTCAAAGGAAATATCGGGGAATACGTGGTTATGCAGCTCTCGCAGGGCCAGTGCCTGAACAGCAGGGTTGTTACTTTCGAGATTTTTCAGTTGCGTCAGGTTGAGCTGAACGGTGTAAATATCGCCCCCTTCAATTGGCGGCATGTTCTCAAGACGACGAACGTCATTACGGGACATCCAGCCATTTTGAAGCGCGCTGGTATAGTATGCCGCGCGACCGGCACTATCGGCTCGCAGTAGACCTTCAACAGAGAACTCTGCAAACACTTCATCATCGCTGTCGAGTAAGCACCGGCCAATTTCCTGCTCAATATTCACAAGCAGAGGTCGAAGTGTATGCGTCAGGAACTGCAGGTTCATGCCTTCCAGACTTGATGCCCAGCTGCTTTGTTTCGTGGTGTGGCCAACCATGAAAGGAGGCACGCGAAACCAGCGGCAGATTTCCTCAATACTGAAAGAGCGGCTTTCCAGCATCTGGGCATCTTCAGGGTTCATGGTAACGCCCTGATACTTTAACCCGCCTTCAAGTACCATTATCTTTCCGGCATTTTTAGAGCCGGTAAATGCAGCCATATAGCCGCGAAGCCTTTCACGTTGTTCATCACTGAGAGCATTTTCAGCGGAGAGAAAACCTGAACTCTGAAGCCCCTGTTCAAAAATCTTTGCTGCAGATTCTTCAACAGCCATCGCGGCACCGATCACATCCCGGCCCGTTTTCATCGGCATCATGCCGCAAACGCCATCCAGACCGAATCCGCGAATGTGCATGATGTTTTTGACGGGAATGACGCGCTCGTTACCGTTTTCAGTGTATTTGTATTCCAGCGCCCCGGTAGTAAGACGTTTAACCACCATGTTCTGCGGCAGCAAAGGCACCAGCGAAACCAGGCGATTCGCGATGAATTTCTTCTCAATGAAGGCATTCCCGCGCAGGCAAATACTGGCTACCACCATCAGCATAAAGCGTGATGGAGTCATTTCTGAATTTGGACGACGACACAGAACAGAATAAGCCGGGTGGTCGGTTGCCGCTTTACGCGAACCGTCAGGCTGTCTAACGTATATTTTCAGCGGAAGGGTTGAAATTGACTCGCTTAACAGCCTTACGCATGCCCATACAGCCGATAGCTGGATGGCTTTATCGGCCGTTACCACCTTTCCGCTGCTGCTGGTACCAAACCATTCCTCCCAGAACGTGCCGGTAGTCAGGCTGATAGGCACACCAAGCCAGTTAAGCAGAGCACTTTTAACCCTGCCTGGCCGTTTGTTTTTTTTCATCAGAAACCTACCATGATGGGATTATTGAAGAATCCGGAGAGATCCTGCTGGTCGTTGCCACCGTTAACCAGAACACGGCTCATTGCTGTGAACAATGCCGCCGGGCCATCAATCTTGGCCTCCGGTGTGGACTTGTTAGGAAAAATGTTCTCGTTCCGGTCAGGTTTGACGGTTACGTTAGACATCATCCAGTTCATCACCGGGTGATCGCTGTGATGAAAGCGTCCACCGTATACCAGTGCTTCGACCTCTTTCATCGCCTCAGAGAAATTGCGAACCGTCTGTGGCACTTCCACCAGCGGCAACCCTTCCTCTGCCAGTGAAAGGCTGAACTGGGTTGCACTCCACGGATCAAAGCCAATTTCTTTCAGACTCTCGCCAGCAACCCACACCTGCAGCTCTTCCTTAATCTGAGCATGGTCGATTACATCCCCGTCGGTAAGGATCAGCTTGTCCATCTCGGCCCACTTACGATAGAGCTCTGCCATCTGGCGTGAACACTTCTCAAGCCGTCCCTCCGGCAGCCAGAATTTAAAATCCGCATGAACGCGGCCACCTGGCGCGCGCCAGACTTTAGCGGCTGCACAGATATCAATTTTGTTTGAAAGGTCAACGCCCACCCAGGATGGATAGGTTTTAAGTTCGTGCTGCGGGGCGATATACTCGCATTTTTCCCATTTCATCATGTCCATCCAGGCAGACTCAGCGGTAACCCAGATATTCATGTGTTTGGTGAAAAAGTTAATCCTGGCCGAAACCTGCTCTTTCGCCTTTTTAGCCAGGCGGCGCAGGTCATCCCAGCGCTTACAGATACCCAGCCCCGGATTCGCCTTCTGCCAGACTTTTTCATCAAATGGATCGTCACCATCATCTAAGGTGTAGATGATGGCAAAAAACGTATCGTCTTTTACCAAGCCGCGCAGGACTTTGATGGCATAATCACGCAGTTCGTAGCAGATGCCTTCTTTATTGAAACCAGCGGTGGTGATACCGAAAAGCAGCGACTGCAGGCGAGCGCCGGTTGCCGTCTCCAGAACGTCCCAGACGTCACGGGTTTTGTGAGCATGCAGCTCGTCGACGATGGCGCAATGAATGTTCAGACCGTCGAGGTTATTCGCATCTGATGATAAAGGCTCGAATTTGGAGGCCGTTTGCTCCTGGTAGATAGCGAGCTTGTTGAATTCGAAGATCCGCCCAAGAGTGGCTTTCGCCTTCTTGACCATATTTTTCGCGTCTTCAAAAACAATTCGCGCCTGGTCACGGGTAGTTGCAGCGGAATAAACCTCCGCCCCGCCCTCGCCGTCTGCGCCAGCCATATAAAGCCCCACACCGGAGCAAAGCGTTGATTTGGCATTTTTACGGGCCACCTCAACATCTGCTGTACGGAAACGCCGAACCATCACCGGCCGACCGCTGTCGTCGTTACGCAGGACGGTTTCCCCCGTCTCTTCGTTCACCAGCGGGATAACAAAGCCAAAAATATTAATCAGGATGAAAACATGCCAGTCCATCAGCTCAATAGGCTGGCCTGCCAGCGCACCTTTGACGTGAGGAACAAAATTATAGAAATTCAGAATGTGCTGCGCGCGCGGCTCACTGAAGAAAATACCGCGCTCTTCGCCGTGTGCCAGATCGTCAAGAAAACGCTGACAGGCAAGGCGCACATACTCACAGGCAATAATTTCTCCCGCCACCACCCTCTCGGCGTAGCGGATGCCTTCTGCAACCTTAGCCATTAATCCCTCGCTTTCATAAACTCGGCCAGCGGATCAACCGCATCAGGACCTTTTGCATTCACTTTAGAGCGGCTGGCTGGCGTCATGCCGAACTCACCGAGCATGGCGCGCAGACGTTTCCAGGAATCAGCTTTCATAATGGCGGCCGGGTGAGCCTTGATCATGCGAATCTCTCGCTCTTTACCTTCGTCTGGCTCTTCGTCGCTATAAACGGCGTAGGTGTAGCCTTCTCTCTCCAGAGTATCGCAGTGATGCCGGTACTCGGTGTAAACCTCAACCAGAAGCTCAAGTGCTCTCGCGTCCAGCTGCGACATGACGCCAAGCGCATCGAGCTCTTCAGCCATACGCCTGAACCAGTATTTCCCCTGCTTGTCGAAATGCTTCGGCGTTGGGGGTACCCCTGCAGCTGGCTTAGGTTCGTTTTCATTAATCGGGCGTTTTGATGGGTTACCCCTCACCAAACGTAGATGGGTCGGGGTTTTCGGTGGTCCAGACATAATCGAAAACTCCTATTAATCATCGAGTGGGGGACCCCATAAAAAAGTTTTCTAACCTGCGGCGATGTGAAAAGAGGTTAGGCGGCGGTCCTTTAGCGCGTCGTTCCTGAACTTTCAACCCGCCCTCCCCCTCGGCCGGTCCAAATGAGAATCGATGTCATTTGAGTCTTTCAACCGCTGTTTTCGCCCTGTGGCAAGGCTTACAGAGGCTTTCGAGGTTGGACAGGTCATCGGTCCCCCCATTTGCTTTGGCGGTGATGTGGTCCACCGTCTCAGCGGGGGTATACCTTCCATTTCGCAGGCATTCCTGACAAAGGTGGTTATCTCTGTCGAGAACGACTGGTCGCAGCCTGTCCCACTTGCTGCCATAACCTCGCTGATGCCTGCTCTGTCCTCTCTGATGCTGCTGCCAGCCTTCGTTAAGGTGCTTGGGGCAATAGCCTGAGCGGTCTGTGGTTGTGCCAGAACAGCCACGCTTGCGGCATGCTCGCGGTATTTGTGATGGCATTAACACTCCTAAAAAAATGAGTCATCGCCACATTGAAAACGTAAATTCTTACTGCAAAGTGTATTTGCCACGCTTTTGTGGTTAATTTCGTGGAGGTATTTATGGGTTTGAAACCTGGTCAGTCTAGTGGACGTGATGGCGGTGTATATCGTGAACGCGGTCCGCGTGGCGGCCAAACCGATAATTACACAACCATTCCTGATAACCATAGGGCACCACCAACTTCAAAACCTGGTGCAACATGGGAACCAGTAAAACGGACTCCAGACAGCAAAAGATAAAACTAATTAAACCGGCCTATTGGCCGGTTTTCCAGGCGATTCTCCACGCTCGTCGCCGTTCTGTGCGTGGCGCTGAGTCAGGGTGACACTCGACTGATTCAAAGTCTGCATGGTCCACCAGCGAGTAACACGGATAGACCACTGCACCGCCCCAAGCATCACCCACGGCATAATCAGCGGGCTTACTGCTATCCCATCGAGACAACACGCGACTGATATGTTGCGGAGGTACGCTATAGCACACCCCGTGTATCAGCTGCGGCAGCGTGATGTGGTCAGCCTGAGTCTTATCAGCAACAATCAGCCGCTCGGCTATCCGCATTTGATACTGAGGTGGTCGACCTGTACCGAGATAAAAACTCACCAGAGAATCAGGGAAGCGGTTTAGCCAGAGACCTATCACCAGTTCAGTAAAACTGTTTGAAGGCTGAGCATCATCTTCAACTACAATTACCCGGCATGTTTGTTCTGCTGCCCACTCAAGCGCGCGCCGATGATTCCAGTTCGCGCCGTGGTTACCATCATCAATAAGCAGATAGGCATCCAGCAGCGCAGCAAGGCGTTGCGCATGTTCTAACCGGGAGTGATGGCCGACCACCACAAACTTTATGATTTCAGCCACCAGCAAATCTCCAATAAAAAAGCCGCACGATGGCGGCTATTATCTGAATATTAGGGTGTTACTTCGCTTTAACCCTGGGTAAAGTGGATGCTCAGCCCGTCAGTGTATGAACACTGACGCCTACGCCCCAAGAGGAATGGCTGTTCACCTCCATACAGGAAATATATGAGCGAAAATACCCCCAAACCTAACGACACAATTTTGATGGCTCATGATGTCATCATTGCGGGCCTTTTGACCACTCTGCCAGAAGAACAATCAATGGCGGTCCGCAATTTTGCGCTGATAAAACTCAATCAGAGATTGGAAGAAGAAAAATCAAAGGCCGAACCAAATAAATTTATTATAGAAATGTTAGAGCAAGCAAAAACATGTACTGTTAACTTGTTTTCACGATAAATAGTCAACGTTGAAAACAGCTTTCCAGAATCAACTCGATATTTCCGGTTCTGTTTGCTTTAGATAAATCCTTCATCCCATGCGGTACCTTTAAAGCGACCTCCTCAAAGGTCGTTTTTTTTCGCGAGGCATATTTGTTTTGTTGCGCACTATTAGATTTTGTTTCGTCCATTATTGATACCTTCATTTATGTTTCCACCAAGCAACTTCTTTTCCCACACCATCAGTTTTGAAAACGGTGTGTACCAGAGGCCCGGTGACCAACCTGCCAGAGAATGACTGCGCCACAATGCCGAACGCAAGCATGTCACCAACCGCTGCACCAGCCTGTTCTTTCTTCCAGAAACGATAACTCTCGATCCGGTAGTAAAGACGGATGATGCCGTGAGCGAACGCCATCACATCAGCGCGGGTGCCACCCAGCAGGCCAGCGTTAAGCATCATATCGTTGCGGTGCGCTTCGATGAACTCCTGATACATACGCTCAGGATGATTCTGTTTCGCCCAAGTATCGGCGTAGGTCTTCGGTTCAGAACCGACATAAACATTTCCGGGCTGCATTTCTTCCCACGGTGCACGGAGCATTTCGACATCGGTACCATCGGTACACCAAACGAACCGGTATTCAGGTTGATCGCGCAGGTGCTGCCAGATATGCAGCCAGCGCCGGAAGTAGACATTCATCTTCACGTCAGGGACGCGATACATCTCAACGTCTGTCGGGACCGCCTGCAGCTCATCCACCAGCGCAATACGGCCACAATTACGCAGCGAAGAGGCCCATTTAGCCAGCATGTCAGGAGAGGCGGTCATTTTCGTACCGCGCTGAGGGTCGGGCTGGCTGGTCAGTAACGTAGTGATTACCACGTCGCGTTGCCGCCGGTACTCCACATAACCGGTAAACCCGGTATCACGTCGTTGGTTGTGGATTTTTACGTTACGTTCCACCAGCGCCTGACGGTCTGGCTTCGGTACCGAACGCTCCACCGCTTCATGCTCATCGAGAGAATGGATCAGCATTTCGGAGCCTTTCACATCGGCATAAGCCCACGTAGTCAATCCAGCGTTATGAATGCGCAGGGCGAGGTCGCTGTGCTCGTACATGCCGCGACCATAAACCGGATCGAATCCGCCCACCTTCTCGATGGCGCTGCGGTGGTAGTACAGCATCACGCCGCGCTGCCCGGTGTACGTCACATGCTGATCGTCACGGTAAAGCACCGAAAGGTCATTCAACTTATTGCGGCCAGCCAGATCGAGAAACTGGTAAGCCAGATGTGGCTCGGGTGATTCGATGTAGGGAAGATGCCAGTTATCGGCGATGGGCCAGGCGTCCTCATCCCATAAAAACAGATGCTCGCACCCGGCATCCATAAGGGCTGACAGGCTGGCGTTCTTCGAAGCAACAATGCCGAGTGATGTTTCATGGCGAAGCAGCTGCACGCCGTGGGGAACTACCGCTGCAGGTTTTGAACCATCATCGACTACCACCACCAGCGCGCCGGCGGGAAGGTGCTTCATGTGCTGTTCGAGTGCACGCTTCAGAACGTCGGCGCGGTTGTGCGTAGTGATGGCAATGCCAATCCTAGACGCTGAAGCGCAGGCAGGCACATACGGGACACCATCAATAGTGACCTGCATAATTTTCCTCTGGGAAGTTTATTAATTATCTTATTCGTAATAATGGATGGGCTGACGCTAGCAATGGATGATGTTGATAGTTAATCACTAGGGAAGTAGAACGAATCTAAGCTAAACTACTGGTCTGATATGTATAAATTAATGATACATGTCATTATTTTTGCGAATCAAACCAACAATAAGGTCATTTATGAAAAAGTTAATTATGGTAGCTCTGGTTGCCGCAGCTGTTTCTGGCTGCGCTCAACAATCATTTTCAGTAAACAAAGCCATGACGACTACGCCGCAGCAAGTTACGACACATCATTTCTTCGTTAGCGGGATTGGTCAATCCAAGCAAATTGATGCAGCTCAGGTTTGCGGTGGTGCTGATAAAGTTGTTCGTACTGAAGTTCAGCAGACTTTTGTAAACGGACTGCTGGGATTTGTCACCTTCGGTATCTATACCCCCCGTGAAGCACGGGTTTACTGCGCGAAGTAATCATCTGGTCAGCAGTAATTACGCTGCTGACCTATTTCTTTTCCATTTGTATGCCAATAGCCCCCGTAGGCGGCTAAGCTAGTGAAACGGGTAATTTATCCTCTGGTACGCCCTTATCTCTTAGAGACTGCCTAAGCATTGCAATTCTTTCTAGATCATCATGAGATGGGTAACTATCTGAGAGATATATTGCGAACTCGTATACAGGCGGCGGGTTGAAAGTTATCACTGAATACCCAGCCTCCTCCAGCAGTTCGACAACAATCCCATACGATGGTCTGATACCTGTAAACCAGTAACAACCATCTCTTTCCATGCCCTGAACAGCTTTTGCCGCATGCATTTTGTACATTGCCAAATACACGGATTCTGAAAGTATGTTCTCCACTATCACCTCCCTCTGGTTTATATCGTAAAATACCATTGGTGGATTTTTTAATAGATAAGAACAGATCACAAAATTCGTTATCAAGCCCACCAGCAGGCGAGCTTAGTTTTACAATTAAACATGCATTTAGCTTGCATTTTTTGGGCAAGGTGTTAAGGTCCCACAGCATTAGAGCAAGAAGCACAAAAGCATAACAAAAGATTCAACTCATAATTGCCCCGCAACTGGGGCTTTTTTTATGGTCGCACTAAATTCAAACACACCAGTTGGTAAGATGCTTTTAAGCTGCGGTACAGATAGATTGTGGTGCCGGGTGCCTCCCGGTGAGTCTTTTGGTTAACCAACCTTGACCCGCTTGCTCCAGAAATCCACGATGCCCCAATGAAGAAGAGTCGCCAGGTTAATTAGCCCCGCCGCTTAGGGGGATTCACCACGATTTAACTGTAACACATGAATGCTGATCGAGTGTGGGGCTAGGAGAATCTGCTACGGTTAAAGTCCAGAGGAGAGACTGTGTCAGAGCCTCATGGATGAGGTTCTATTTTGTTTCGCAGTTCACTCCCACGCTTTGTTTAAGGTTCACTGCCGCTCTTGCTCAATTTGACGTATACCAGCCAGGTTATTGTTACCTTTCTCAATAACGGCCAGCAGCGGCTTTATCCACAAAACCGCCTGGCAGTACGTCATTGAGCTGGCGGCAGCGGAACGATCATCGGCTGCGTCAGGTCTGTTGGTATCGGTGTGCAAGGCGCTGGCGCGTAAACGGTACGCGTATTCGAGCAGCCCACCAGCGACATCAGCAGGAACAGGCAGATCACAGGTTTTTTCACGGCGGAGAATCTCCCGGTATTTGATGACGGTTTCTTCTGTGCCGGTGTCAATCAGTGAATTCAGCCTGTTGGCATGCTCAGCGATTTGATTGAACCGGTTGAAGTTGAACGCCTGCGTCGCGATAACCTGCCCCTGCAGCTGGTTATCCGATGCCAGAACGCGATTATCTGCCTGGCTGTGCGCCAGCCGGATGGCGAGGATCGCAATGGTTCCCGCAGTGACAACAATGATGAGCAGCAGCGCCAACATCCTCCATGAGGGTTTCAGCGCTGCCGGGAGTAACGGGATCATGATTCTTTTACCGAACTGGCGGCACTCATCACCGGCAATGGCCTGCTATCCAGAGGTTCGTTAACAGGCCAGCGATAGCCGGTGACACGGGAACGGGAAAAAGCGCGAATGTTGATGGCATCAGACTGATTACCGCCCAGCACCATCAGGTCGCCGTTATCTGCCTGTCCAACGACAAATCCCACATGGCCGCCGCCGTCGCGACTGAATACGACAACGCATCCGTAAGCTGGCTCGCGAAGCTGGATTCCCCAACTGAGATAGGATTTGGCTGATTCGAACCGGGTTGACCGGATACCGACGCGTTCGAGCATTGACCCGACGTAAGCTGCGCACCAGGGTGTTTCGTCATCTTTAATACCGCCTCGTTTGATGTCCTTCCAGAACTGAAGTATTAACGGGTTATGGCGTGGACCTTTGATTTCCATCTGCCCGATATATTTTCGGGCTTCCATCAACCAGCGTAGCTCATTTTGCTGCATTACCACCTCCCAGGCGGGTGTTTAATATGCCAAGCAGCAAACGGCGGAACTGCTCAACACCGATAAAGCCAATGCCACCGCCAATGGCAATCGACAGCGATTTAGGCCATTCCATATATTCCAGCCCGGAGGCGACCGTCAGGGTCAGCGCCCCACACAGAAGCCCTTCAAGCAGAATCTTTTTCCAGCCCCCGCCCGTGTAGGCGATTCGAAGCGCGGCCATGATGAATGCCATCAGTACGGCACCCAGCGGCGTTTCTCCACGCCACCAGCTCTGAAAGAGTTCGAGCCAGTCAGGCCAGTTGTTTGGATTGTGTGGCATTTTCATAATCTCTCACCTCGCTGTGTGCGGGTGCTGTGTAGGGGAAACAAAATGGCCGCCCGAAGGCAGCCTTAAAATTCAGAGCATCACCAATAGCAACTGTGCCATTTCTTTCCGAGACTATCGGTATCGATATAGCCGGTTAATTACTTGCTGGATCTAATTCCGTCAGTTCATCTATGGTGAAAAAATGAAAAGTGCCCTGCTCGCTACCCTTGCGACTCTCCTTATAGCAAGTACATCCGTATACGCCGATCCGTGGAAAGACGAATCAGGTAATGGACGCAGGTATGATTACCATGGTGACAGCCATAAAACCGTTTATCGCGACGGTCGTTGTAAGGTCGAAAGAAAATGGGAAGGTAATGGCGAATACAAGGAAGAGCGTAAATGTAAAGGCTATTCCGATCACGGTCACTACGACGACAGCCCATCTGTCATCATCAATACACCTGACATCGTGATCAAACCATGATTCTTGAATTTTTAGGATGAGCGCTGAACCCAAGGACCAGTATTTTCACACAGCAATTTTGCAAAAAGCAGCGCCCATTCAAAACGGGGTTGCTTTTCAGTCACTCCGGGGAACCCATCATCGCAGACCGAAAAGCTTAAACTGGAGCGGGCAGCGGGAATCGAACCCGCATCATCAGCTTGGAAGGCTGAGGTAATAGCCATTATACGATGCCCGCATATGGTGCCGACTACCGGAATCGAACTGGTGACCTACTGATTACAAGTCAGTCACTCTACCTACTGAGCTAAGTCGGCAGTGGTCCGCCACCGGAGCCTCGAACCCCGTACCACAACACCTGGGTTGCCGCTCTTCCCGATGAGCTAGTGGCGGTTTGGTGGCCCTTGTTGGGTTTGAACCAACGACCGGGCGATTATGAGTCGCACGCTCTAACCAACTGAGCTAAAGGGCCGGGAGCGAGATGATACATAAGTCAAACTAACCACGCAATATCAATGGTTTTTATAGTTGAGTTCAACTGTCTCTGATATCGTTAAATCGCTAAATGTTAACGTATAGAGTAAGGAAGCCAACCATGAGTAACTATTCCGATTTGTGGCAAGTAATTAAGATGCGAGTATGTCGCAATAATAAATTTGCAGAAAGCTCACTTGCGCACAGCAATTCATATGATGCCATAAGAGTAAAATTAAGAATACTGCAAATATTTGCGCTTGAATGTGCTTTACAACAGTATCGACTAAAGCATGGAACACCTTTTAATCCGCTCGACGGTAAAAAGGCCTTACATCATATGATTTTTGAAAAAACAAAATGGCAGCTTGATACTATCAGAACGCTATCGCTTAATGATTCGTTGTTCATTATCAATGATGAATTGCGTTTGTTGGAATTACCTCCAAAAGCCAGCGACTTTATACAGAGCCTTGAGATCGGGCTACATGTTCATCCTCTTGACGATTTTTCAGAAGAGGACTGGGATCCCATGGGAAACTCAACTTTCCTTCAAAGCCTTTAGCAGCCATCTCCCCCATTTCCAGTGATATTTCACAAAGCCGTTCTTCCAGAGCGGCCTTTTCTTTCACCAGACGATTGAAGTGGGCAAGGTGGGTTTTCTGCTGCCCAAGCCAGTCTTCAAGCTGCTCAGTCGTCATGTCAGGGTTAAAAAAGTACGGCTGCTGTTTATCATATTGCATTGCAAGCCTCCAAAAAAAGCAAAAACCCCGCCATGGCGAGGTTTAAGAATCGTTTTAAGTCCGTGGCGTAGAAACCACTCTTAACACAGTAAACGAGAAAATGCGGACCGCGTTAGTGATTTTTAACGAGTTTTGCTTTATTTTCCCTACACACAGCAAAAATAGAAAGCAGTTCTTGCCTAACTAGTCAGTTAACGCGGGGCTTAGAATGAGGGATTATCTTTGGGTGACATACAGTATGATGTAGAGTCAGAGCAACAGGCTTTTGAGTTGCTCGAACGTTATCTGAGCGGACAAGGCCTACCAGAAAAAATTACTTTCAATGGCTGGCCGAGCCTCACCATCAGGTTAACCGGTGATAAATTCAATAAATCACTTACTCCCTCAGTAATGAAGGGCTTCGTTGAGATGCAATCGCAGATCAACAAGTCTTATGCGCTTGCAAAATACGGCACTCCGGATGTTCGCAGGCTAACTAAAGAAGAGCTTGATGCTTTAGAAATAGAAGTTACAGTAGAACAAGGTTCTTCACTTGTTGAGATCAACATTGATGGATTCCTGAGCAAGCTTACGCATGAATTGGTAGGAAAAATGAACGCCACAGAGATTGTATTCACAGTTCTCGGTGCTGCCGTCATATGGGGCGGTGTAACCGTCTTTAAACGCTTTTTAGATAACCGTAAAGATACTCGCCTCGCGGAGATTGCTAAAGAAGGCGACAAAGAACACCTGCGCGCTATGCAGGTGATGACTCAAGAAGAAACGAAACGCCTTCAGATTATCTCTGAAATGGTGGCCCAAAAGCCTCTTCTCGACAACATGGATCGTATGTCTTACGACGCTAAGACAACCATGGTTAAGTCATTCGTACGCTCAGATACTGCTGAAATTGATGGTGTTACCATCGATTCTGAAACTGCAAAAGAACTGGTTACAAATGCACGTCGCCGCTCTGTCGAAATGCGTATAGACGGTGTCTACCGCATCGAGGAAGTGAATAACACTGACCCAGAATGTTTCAAAGTTAAAGTTCGTAGAGTTGATTCTGACCAGCGACTTACTTGCGTAGTGCAGGACATTTTCCTCGACGAGTCGGGGAACAAAGAGGCTCTACAACGAGCAGAATGGGAAAGAAAACCTGTTCATTTAAGCATAAATGCAAAACATGTTGACGGAGATATCAAGTCAGCTGTGATTTTGTATGTCAAAGATGTTGATACAAAGCCCGAATAATCGGGCTTTTGCTTCACGACTTCACTTCGGCATCCATCTCTAAGCCTACATCCAGCATGCTAAGACAGCCGTCGATAAAACCTTCTGCCATCTGAATCTCAATGCGTATTAGCTTTTCATCCTTTTTCCGTGCTTTCGCGATTTTCCGCTTTGATATGCCATAGAGATAATGCGCAACTAAGAGCGAATGCTCATAGGGCTTACGCTTTTGCAACCGAGCTAAACATCCCTCGATAATCAAGGCATCATCGTCAGTGCATGAAAGACGAGTTTTACTTGTTTGTGGAATAAGCCCCTTGAAACCGGCTGCGATGGGAGAGTAGTCAACCCCAGAGCTATCACTCGCAGCCCAACCGCCCCAACGCTCCAAAACCATTTGAATATCACGCATTGTTTTTTACTCCAGTCTTGTTCACGTCATCGCTGATGTGCATTCCCTGAGGACTAAAGTGTTTTAGTGATGCCTCCAGTTTCATTCTTCACACTCCCCTACCAGGTTAAACATCACCGCTGCGCCGTGGTTCTCCATGTATTGCCCCTTTTCACTTTCAAGGAACCAGCGACATACCTCGATAGCTTCAGCTCGCGTCACGGGTTTGATGGTTGCCAGCAATTTTTCAAGGTAACGCTCACGGTCATGTACGGATTCATGATGATCGGAGTAGCCGTATTCGTGTTCGAGCTCGTTCCCGGCAGTGTTGCGCGCCCAGTAAAGCCAGTCCCAATAAATCAGCTCACGGACTACATCCGAAAGCGTGTGTGGCTCTGGCAAAACATCACGATAACCATCGACAAATTCCCGGCGCTGATCGTCAATTTCGTTAATACGTCCGCCGCTAATGCTGCCAGCTTTCCTCTCGCTCAAAGTCCAGCCCCAACGGAGATCGTCGATAAATTTCAGGGAAGACTTGATTACGCGCTCGGCTTCCACATCTTCGAGTGCTGCCTCATAGCTGCCGAACGTGGCCCTGACTGATGCTGCTTTTTTGATGTTCTCCCGGGCGTTCTTGATTGCCTGTGCCGGGTTATCCATGCCAATGGTACCGAAAGCAATCTGGAAAGGATCGCCACCATTCGCCAGCAGATAACGCGCGTAACGTTCCTCGGCCTCTTTTGGGGAGATTTTAATTTTCTCCAGCGCGGCTTCGGCTGCGTCCAAATGTGCGGGTTCGTTCAGACGGATAACCTCCAGTACCCAAAGATAAGCATCAGTCTGCTTATGCCCGGTGATTATCCTTTGCTCGGGCAGAGGCTTGATGTTTGCGAGGGCGGTGCTGTGCGTTTCCGTCGGGATGGTGAAAAGTGTCTTATGGTCATTATTGTCTTTGCGCATCGTTATACCCTCGTCACGTTGCTTGCTTCCCACTCGAGATCAAGCTCGCTTTGCGGCTTACCGACCAAGTAGTTAAATGGTTTTTTCTCGCCTTCCAGGAACTGGTGAGAGCGAGAGTCAAAGTTGGCTCCGATATCGCCGATCCACCCTTCTCCTTCTCGTTGCTTTAACAAGCGAATCATTGAGGCGGGAAGATTGATTGCGGCTTGTTCGTCTTTGTCGAGGCTCTCATAACCCATACGATCCGCTTTTCTCTGAGCCAGCTCGCGTGGAATGTTGCGCCAGACGGCCATAACGTTGTCGGGCATATCCGTTAAAGCACCGGTGCCTTTTACGTCCATCTTTCCGGTTGGAGCGGAGTCGTTTGTTTTTCTGGCATGGGTAACCAGCAGGACGTGACAGTTATGCTCGTTCTTGAAGTCGCAAAGCGTATCGATAAAGTCCTTCTGACCTGTGTAGTCTTCTTCGTCCAGTCCGCATTTTGCCAGGTTATCTATGACGAACAGCTCAATGCCATAGCGACGCCGGGCATAGGCAAAAATCTCAAGAAGCCGGTCTGCTTTGGCCGTTCCAGTGAGTTTGAATACCCAAAGTCGGTCAGAAAACCATTCATTGGTCATAATGATTTCTTCACGCTTCGGTGAGGAGGTGCAGATGGTTTGCCGCGTGAGTCGGGCAAGCATTTTGCCTGGTTTAAGCTCCAGAGAAGCAATACAGGTCCTGACGCCCTGACTCATAGCATCAATCGCAATATGTCCAACGAGCTCTGTTTTGCCATGCCCATTTACGCCATTGACGAGGGTCAGCTCACCGGCACGGAACTTGAAGTTGTTATTCAGCGAAGTCCAGGGACTTGTAAACAGGCCGGTATCCCGATGTTCGAATGCCTCAATAGTTTCCTGAAGCAAATCCCCTGCTGAGGAAAGCTCATCAGGATCGAAGAATTTAGCGCGCTCCATGTATTCCAGAATGGAGTCGCTGTCCATGCCGTTCATCAGGCAATCGTTGATATCTTTGTGCGGAAGTTCAACCATGCGGCAACGATGTTCACCAAGACGTCTGGCGATTTCTTTTGCAGCTTCACGGCCCACATCATCGTTGTCCAGACACAGCCAGATTTCCTGAAAGCGATCGAGGTTGTGGTATTCATATTCAATCCACTGCTGCTTGGCACCCTTCCCACCGCCAAATGGAACAGACAGGGCATCATAGCCAAGCTGCGTAAAGGTCATGCAGTCAATCTCACCCTCGCACAGCACTACCAGACGGGTGTTTTTATCCAGTGCCTGCCAGCCAAATAGGCATGGTTCACAATCAGCTTCAGCCATGATCAGCTTTTTGCCGTTTGGCCGTTCGGTACCAATACGTTTTACCTGCAGCAGTTCGCCGTTCCGAATGTACGGGAATGCCACGGCAGGCACTTCGCGGTTTTCGTCGTGGTACCAGACCACCGCGTCTGTCACTTTAAAACGATCGGCTATTTCACGGGTAATGCCACGCGAAGCAAGGTAGTCGTAGCATTTGCTGGCCGATTTAACGCCCTTCCTCGTCGGACGCGAGAACGTTTTTTTCTTCGCTTCGAAGTGGTAATCGTCATTTTTCAGGCCAAGAAACTCTTTCGCTTCTCGCATAGCGTCATGCAGCTGACAGTTACGCACTAGCACCCAGAGATCCAGCAGGTCACCGCTGTCACCGCTGGCGAAATCAGCCCATGACTTTTTACCACCGATATTAACCTTGAGGCTTTTGCCTGAGTCACCGTTAATATTGCCAGCACACCACTCTTTGCCTTCGAGGTGTCCCTTCGGAAGGAGAAACTTAGCGACGCGTTCAGCGTTATCCCATAATTTTTCTGAGAGTTCAGCAGGGGTCATTACACACTCCTCAAATCAAATTTAACAAAACACCACGACACAAAGTCCTTGCGCAAAACACCATGGTTGTATCCGGCCACAAGCAACCTTTTGATGAGTGTTTTCATTTGCGTTGTCCGCCACGATTCAAACGCTCAATAGCCGCCTGATTAATAAAAACCTCAGATGAACCGTCATTTGACGGAGTGAACCATGAGTTTGATGCTGAGCCTCCCGGAGTGGAGGCTCCTGAAGAATTCGACGTTACGACTGGTTTCTCATCATTCCAGCGCTCACCGTTCAAATACGTAGCAGGAAGTAACTTGTCGAACCCAAGTTGCTGCGCCCTAGCTCTTATTCGAATGTCATCAGCTAGCAGTGTGGCGAAGTCCTCTGGTGTGCCATGGTTAGATTTTTTCCATTCCTTAAATTTTGTTTGAAAAGCAGACCTAGCCTTGACCTTTGCATCCTTACGAAGTCCAGCCATCCAAAAGATATTTTCAAATGCTGCTTCAACTGGATCAGCGCTGTCGTCCCCATTCTTTGGTTCTGACTTTTCCTGTGCAGGTAAACTTTTCTGTTCATCTGGAGCATCACAATTTGTCCGAGGAAAATCGGACATTGTATTTAGTTCCTTTCCTTTCCCTTCCTTTCCTTCCTTCCTTTCCCCTTGGTACGCGTCATCATCGCGTGGTTCACGCGTGCTTATCGCGCCACAACCCGCATCAGATAAGGGTTTCAGAATTTCACAGCCAGAAATGGCCGGAAGCTCAGATTTTGACTCTTTATTGTTAATAACTTGGTGGTTTTTGAACGAAGGAATCGCACCATACTCACCCGTGTTATTAGCGTACTTAACAAGAAAACCACGCGTATTTAACGCGTGAAGTACGCGTGACATATCAACTTCGTCGTAAGGAAGAATCGCAGCTTTAAGCCTTAAAGGCCGCCATTTAAAGCGACCTTCCCGGTCGCATTGAGTCCAAAGACCTATAAAGGTCAGGCGAACTGGTAACCCTGTTTCTTTCTCAAGCTCGAATAACTCATCATGTAGGAAGAATTCAGGTTTAATTGTTCTAATGCGCGCCATAGCTCCCCCTTTCATAATGGAAAGAAAGGACCATGTAATAGACTGCGAAGCATCGTCTCTTATTTATGAAGCTCTGTTTCTCAGGTTTCATAATTACGTTTCTCCATTCTCAGGCCGAGTAAGTCCCCAACCTGATGGCTGTATTTTTTCTAAGAGCGGGTAATAAATTACTGATTCAGTTTTTCTTGCGTCTGACTTCTCTCAAAACTGAATCAGCTTCACCAGCGTTGAATTTCAATGCAGCGGCTATACCGGGGAGATACATAAGCATTTCACCGATATTGCGGAGATCTTCTCGAGCCGATTTATCATCATAATCTGCATTATCACATGCCCAGAAAATCACGTTCCCCATGGAACTGAGACCAGACATAATTCCATCAAAGGCATCATGAGAGTTTGAACTTATTTTATTGAGTTCATCCTGTGATTCATTCCTTGAACAGGACCTAGTGAGAATTTGTTCAATCTGACTCATTATTAACCTCCGCGTCCTTCACTGAAAGCCAATGGTTTGCGTATCTGAGCAATTTTGGCTCTTCAAGATTGTCTAGCTTATGGCCTCCATGCTTTACAGCTTGTTCCAGCCAATCCTCTAACAGTGTGAAAAAACCAACAATCTGTCCTTTAAGCGCATCCTGTTCGTCGGTAAGTCTCCCGGCAGAAAAACCTAAGCCACACATATCCATGACAACAAACTGTAGATTGCCTCCTAACCCTCTCCCATTCTCACGTAAATATTTGAGGTAAATCATTCCAAGTGCCTTTCCTGACTCACAACCGCCAAAATAGCCACCATCTCGCGGAACACACCAAGAGTTGTAACCTGGCTTCCCCTCAATTCGGTCTACAAAAGGAAGTCTTGCCCAAAGAGAGCAGCGATTTTTGTGAAACTTGAGTTGAGTTGATTTAGACATTAGCCGCCTCCTGAAAACGAACGCGATCAGTGAATGAGAAAGCGTAAAATTGCATAGATGTCGTAAAATCATTAAAGCCAGATGATGCTTCGACAATCAGGGAGCAAAAGTTTGATAAAAAACCAGTTTGGTGTAACACCAGAAAGCAACAATGATATTTTTTTTCAGGGTGAATTTGGGTATCATGATAACATGCCATTATGTAATCCTTAGTTACGTTTTGGTTAGAGGCCCAGCCCGGACGGCCATCCGGATGGGCTTCGCACTGCACTAGGTGTATTTCACCTCCACTAAAAAGGCTACTCCATGGTGAAATACACCGCAAGCCTTTTTTTAATATTTTTTTAGCGTATACTGACATACACCTAATCCAAGGAGTGTCAGTAATGGCAACAGGTGCAAAGAACGCGAAGTCGCAAATGACTACTGTACGTATTCCCCATGAAGTGATGGAGGACATAGAGTCACTCAAAGAGGATGGCGAGAGTACCGCTGGTTTTTTAGTTACTGCAGCAAAAGGCGAAATCAAGCGTCGGCTACGCAAGAAGTCTAAAGACGATCCCGAATCTTGATCGATCTGACTCCCAAAGGCAGCGTTCCTAGCGCTGCCTTCTTCCTGAACAGAGTAGCCAACAAGCATTAGCGAACCTCCAAAGATTTACCGCCGCCAACGAAATCCAGATTCAACTGACTGAGGCTTTTTACCAGAGATTCCGCTTTATTTAGCAAAACCAGATCGTCCTGACGTTTACGCAAACGGCGGCCAGCGTCACTTGAGTCTTCATCCGATACCTTACGAGCTCCAGCCACAATCGCCTGCAGTTCTTGAACTGAGTAATTGAGGTAGCCATGGGCCTGACGATCTAACTCTTCCATGTAATCGTAAACCTTAGCCTGCAGCTCGTAGCTATAACTCATTGCCATCAGGCAGGCCTCGCGTTTGGGGAAGTTGTAGCAAGACTGGGCTCGCCCTTTGCCATCAATGTAATCTCCAAAAAATTTTGGAGATTGAGTTTCACCCAAGACTTTTGGCACTTTCGCCATAAAACTGTCATGGCGAAGCTTACGATATTTTTTACATGGGAAGGTCATCCCCTCCTCTTCCGCTTTCACCTGACGTTCGGTATTGATGTAATCGACCATTTCTAAACTACTCATAGTCGGCGTAGAAATGCCATGCAGACCGATTTTAGGTTGAGAGAGGTCCTCCCCAATAGGGGCATATAATTTATTCATGATGGTTTACCTATCTTTAATTAGCTGATAGCTGTCGCAACAATTAGATCTTAACCAGATACTAATTAAACGACACGCAACAAATGCACATAGGGGATTCTTTATCAGGCTACCTCCTTCCGAGACTCTTCGATGCGCTGGTTAATCCAGTCATCGATTTCACTTTCGACAAAGGCAATGGAGCGGGAGCCAATTTTGATGGAAGAAGGGAATTTACCCTGACTCATAAGGCGGTATAACCAAGCCTTGGAGTAGCCGGTTCGGCGCTGAACTTCAGAAAGCCGAATTAAAGATTGAGACATGATAACTCCTTAGTATTCCAATGCTGTACACAGAAGAATACTAAGAAGGTTGAAAGCCATTTGAAATACCAAAAGCACTCCATTAATGACTTGTTTTGACTAGACAAAAAAACGCGAACCAATCTAAATAACGTCAGGACAAAAATGGACAATAATCATCTGTTTTTGTCCACAGATGAGGATAATGAATCCCAACATCTTTGTATTGTTTTTCTTTCAATATCATTCTGCATAAAATTTGATCGAGTAAATCTATAAACAGCCGATGCAGGATTAGAACCACCATGATTATAAAAAAGCTTAAGCAATTCAGTAACAAAGGCTCTTTCAGCAAGAGAGTTATCATTTCTGGTAGAAATTACCCCAGCTCTTGCTTTATCTATTTCGGCAAGGACTCTTATAAGACTATCATCTTCACCATGAAATACTCTGCCATGCCACTCAGGTAGGTAACTAAACAAACTATTTTTTTCAAGCTCGCAAATTTCTTTTAAAAGCTTTTTATACTTATCAAGTGTTTCAATTCCATCTGCATAAGCTTGTCTTATTTCTCCTGATGCATAACCATACAT
>NZ_JAWNCA010000024.1:0-79742 GCF_034106185.1 Enterobacter sp. 296B2
CCGACAAGAAGGGAAAGGGCCTTCCCGAGGGTGGTAAAGGAAAGGCCCTGGAGATACCCCACAGCCCCGAAAAAAAGCCAGTCAGTTGCTTAACTGACTGGCATTACAACCGAAGTTGCCGTTTTGCTTTTATTTGCCTTCGTCCGGCAATGCGTACGCGACAATATAATCGCCCATCTTCGTGCCAAACGAGCCGTGACCACCCGCAGAGATGACAACGTACTGCTTGCCATTCACTTCATAGGTCATCGGCGTTGCCTGTCCACCGGCCGGCAGACGGCCCTGCCACAGTTTTTCACCGTTGGTCATGTTGTACGCGCGCAGATAGTTATCTGCGGTTGCCGCGATGAACAGCACGTTACCGGCGGTGGAGATAGGGCCACCCAGCATTGGCATACCCATATTGAACGGCACCGGAACCGGCATCGGGAACGGCATGCTGTCCTGTGGCGTACCAATACGTTTTTTCCAGACGATCTGGTTGGTTTTCAGATCCAGACCGGAGATGTAACCCCAGGCCGGCTGTTTACACGGCAGACCAAACGGAGACAGGAACGGGTTCAGGGTCACGCCAAACGGCACGCCATACTGCGGCTGAATACCGGCTTCGGTACCGCTGCCTTTCGCGTCTTTCGGCTGCTCCATCGGATTGCCCGGACCGCGTGGGATCAGACGAGAAACGAACGGCAGCGCCATTGGGTTGGCAATCGCCACCTGACGGTTCGGGTCAACGGAGATACCGCCCCACTCGAACATCCCCAGGTTACCCGGGAAGACCAGCGTGCCCTGCTCAGACGGCGGCGTGAAGATGCCTTCATAGCGCAGCTGATGGAACATCACGCGGCACACCAGCTGGTCAAACATGGTGGCACCCCACATGTCTGCACCGCTGAGGTCTTTCTTCGGACGGAAGCTCAGGTCAGAGAACGGCTGGGTTTTGCTGACGTAGTCGCCTTTTGCGGCACCCTGTGGAACCGGTTTTTCCGGTGCCGGCACAACCAGCTTACCGTTGCTGCGATCCAGGACGAAGATGTTGCCCGTCTTGGCCGGAGCGTAAATGACCGGCACGGTTTTGCCGTTTACGGTAATGTCGGCCAGCGTCGGCTGGGACGGCATATCCATATCCCACAGATCGTGGTGAACGGTCTGGTAGCTCCACGCCAGCTTACCGGTGGTCGCGTTCAGCGCCACGATAGCGCTCGCATAACGTTCCTGCTCCGGCGTACGGTTACCGCCCCAGATATCCGGCGTGGTCACGCCCATTGGCAGATAGACCAGGTCCAGCTTCGCGTCATACGCGGCTGGCGCCCAGGAGTTTGGCGAGTTGAAGGTAAAGGTGTGCTCGTCCGACGGGATCGCGTTTGGATCTTTCGCGCCCGGGTCGAAGGCCCACAGCAGTTTACCGGTGTTCACGTCGAAACCGCGGATAACGCCGGAGGTTTCACGCGTGGAGAAGTTATCCGTTACCGAACCGGCAATCACGATGGTTTTATCGGTGATGATTGGCGGCGAGGTTGGCTCATACAGACCCGGCGTGGTGTCCGGCATGTTGGTCTGCAGATTCAGGATGCCTTTGTTGGCAAAGGTTTCACACAGCTTGCCCGTTTCTGCGTTGATGGCGAACAGACGGCCATCGTTCACCGGCAGCATAATGCGGCGCGGGCAGTCGGCAATCACTTCCGGGCTGGCATTATCGGCACGCGCTTCGTGGTAAGAAACGCCACGGCAGGTGACATGCTGGAAGGACGGGTTGGAGTTCAGCTGCGGATCGAAGTGCCATTTCTCTTTACCGGTGGCCGCGTCGAGCGCGAACAGACGCTGGTGCGCCGTACACAGGTAGAGCATGTTGCCCACTTTAATCGGGGTCACTTCATTGGTCAGCTCGCCCGGATCGTTTGGCATCTTCAGGTCGCCGGTACGGAATACCCAGGCTTCCTTCAGGTTTTTAACGTTGTCCGCGTTGATCTGCTTCAGCGGGGAGTAGCGTTGACCTTCCTGGTTACGACCATAGGCCGGCCAGTCGCCGTCCGCCACCTGAGAGATAGCTGCCGCAGGCGTGGATTCCGCGTTCAGCGTACCGTTGATCTCCTGTGGGTCGTTAAAACCTGCCCATGTCAGGATGCCGCCGCTGATTAACAGCGCTACCACCAGCGCCGCAACGGCACCGCTGGAAGGGACAATCAGGCGACGCCAGACAAACGGCAGGATCAGCCAGATACCGAAGAAGACCAGGATGTCGCTGCGCGGGGTCAGTGCCCAGAAGTCGAAGCCGACTTCCCAGACGCCCCAGATCATCGTGGCGAGGAGCAGTGCGGCATAGAGCCACAGTGCGGATTGTTTTCTACGCCAGAGCAGGACGGTTACGCCAAGCATAACCAGGCCCGCAATCGGGTAGTACCAGGAGCCGCCGATCGCGACCAGCCAGACGCCACCGATTAACAGGTACAGGCCGCAGAAGGCGGCGAATAGCGCTGTTAGTGTCACCAGTAGACGCGGCTGTTTAGAGTTTGTTTCAGCCATAGAAAGTGTACTCGTCAGTTTTTGTTAATAATTTGCTAGCAACTAATTATAGGTATTAACAAGTGTGATCGGAATCACAATATTTGCTTTTTATAACTCATGCGCCAGGGTTATCCATTTGCTGGTATAATGGCTGGCTTGCGTATCGATGCCGGAAATACATTCACCTGCATTGAGAGATTTTCATTAAAATCATATGGTTAGTAATATGAAACATACTGTTGAAGTGATGATCCCGGAAGCCGAGATCAAAGCGCGTATCGCCGAACTGGGTCGTCAAATCACCGAACATTACAAGGACAGCGGCAGCGAAATGGTGCTGGTGGGCCTGTTGCGTGGCTCTTTCATGTTCATGGCAGACCTGTGCCGTGAAGTGCAGGTGCCACACGAGGTCGATTTTATGACCGCCTCCAGCTACGGCAGCGGCATGTCCACAACCCGTGATGTGAAAATCCTGAAAGATCTGGATGAAGATATTCGTGGTAAAGATGTGTTGATCGTTGAAGACATTATTGACTCAGGCAACACGCTATCAAAAGTGCGCGAGATCCTGAGCCTGCGTGAGCCAAAATCTCTGGCGATTTGTACTCTGCTGGATAAACCTGACCGCCGTGAAGTGCAGGTGCCGGTGGAGTTTGTCGGTTTCTCGATTCCGGACGAATTCGTCGTCGGTTACGGCATTGACTACGCGCAGCGTTATCGTCATCTGCCGTATGTCGGGAAAGTGGTATTGCTGGACGAGTAATAGCGGGCTGATGCCCTCATCCCAGCCCTCTCCCACGGGGAGAGGGTGAAAACCCCCGGCTTTGTTTATTTATGGTTCACATGCTTAAGCTTGAGGTTGGCAATCCCAGAACGGTAACGCTGCTCCAGCGTTTCGCGGTTAGTGGCGGTGACTTCCAGATTGCGCAGCAGGCCATCGTGAATACCGTACGCCCAGCCGTGGATTGAAACCTTCTGCCCGCGTTTCCACGCCGACTGCATGATGGTCGAATGCCCAAGGTTATATACCTGCTCCATCACGTTGAGCTCGCACAGGGTGTCCATGCGTCGCTCCTGCGGCATTTCGCCGAGCAGTGAACTATGTTTGAACCAGATATCGCGGATGTGCAGCAGCCAGTTATCAATCAACCCCAGTTCCGGATTTTCAACCGCCGCCTGCACGCCGCCGCAGCCGTAGTGGCCGCAAATAATGATGTGCTCGACTTCCAGAACGTCAACGGCATACTGAACCACGGAAAGACAGTTGAGATCGGTATGAATCACCAGGTTGGCGACGTTGCGGTGAACAAACAGTTCGCCGGGCTCAAGGCCGGTCAGGCGTTCCGCAGGTACGCGGCTGTCTGAACAGCCAATCCAGAGAAAGCGCGGGTTTTGGGCTTGCGCCAGTTTTCCAAAAAATCCGGGGTCTTCCTCCACCAGCATTTTTGACCATAGTGCATTGTTGCTAATGAGTGTATCTATGTCGTTCATGGAGGTTAGCGACCTGTAACCAAGTAATTGCGTTGCGCTACTATAGGGTAACCCGACTTTTAATGAAACCACACAACGTGTGTAAGAACTGAAGGTAAGTTAAATTCATGGCAATTGCACTGGAGCTTGAGCAGCTTAAAAAAACCTATCCGGGTGGCGTTCAGGCGCTACGCGGGATAGATCTAAAAGTAGAGGCCGGTGATTTTTACGCGCTTCTGGGGCCGAACGGGGCGGGGAAATCCACCACCATCGGGATCATCAGCTCGCTGGTGAACAAAACCTCCGGCCGCGTCAGCGTGTTCGGATACGATCTGCAAAAAGATGTGGTCAACGCCAAGCGTCAGCTGGGGCTGGTACCGCAGGAGTTTAACTTCAACCCGTTTGAGACGGTGCAGCAGATTGTCGTTAACCAGGCGGGTTATTACGGCGTTGAGCGTAAAGAGGCGCTGGAGCGCAGCGAAAAATACCTCAGGCAGCTCGATCTCTGGGAAAAACGTAACGAGCGTGCGCGCATGTTGTCCGGCGGGATGAAGCGCCGCCTGATGATTGCCCGTGCGCTGATGCACGAGCCAAAGCTGCTGATCCTCGATGAACCGACTGCGGGTGTCGATATCGAACTTCGTCGTTCCATGTGGGGCTTCCTGAAAGATCTCAACGACAAGGGCACTACCATCATTCTGACCACCCACTATCTGGAAGAGGCTGAAATGCTGTGCCGCAACATCGGCATCATTCAGCACGGCGAGCTGGTGGAAAACACCTCGATGAAGGATCTGCTCTCCAAGCTGAAATCAGAAACCTTTATTCTCGATCTGGCGGCAAAAAGCCCGCTACCGAAGCTTGAAGGGTACCAGTATCGCCTGGTAGATACCTCGACGCTGGAAGTGGAAGTGCTGCGCGAGCAGGGGATCAACAGCGTGTTCTCCCAGCTGAGCGCGCAGGGGATTCAGGTATTAAGTATGCGTAATAAAGCGAACCGACTGGAAGAGCTGTTTGTCTCTCTGGTGCAGGATAAACAAGGAGACAAGGCATGACGCATCTTTACTGGGTCGCGCTGAAGAGCATCTGGGCGAAAGAGATTAACCGCTTTATGCGTATCTGGGTGCAAACCCTGGTGCCGCCGGTCATCACTATGACGCTCTATTTCATTATCTTTGGTAACCTGATTGGCTCCCGCATTGGTGAAATGCACGGCTTTACCTACATGCAGTTTATCGTGCCGGGTCTGATCATGATGGCGGTGATCACCAACGCCTACGCCAATGTGGCGTCGTCGTTCTTTAGCGCCAAATTCCAGCGCAACATTGAAGAACTGCTGGTGGCACCGGTGCCGACGCACGTCATCATCGCCGGTTACGTGGGTGGCGGCGTGGCGCGCGGGCTGTGCGTAGGGATCCTGGTCACGGCGATTTCGCTGTTCTTCGTCCCGTTCCAGGTGCACTCGTGGCTGTTCGTGGCGCTCACGCTGCTCCTGACGGCGATCCTGTTTTCGCTGGCCGGTCTGCTGAACGCAGTATTCGCCAAAACGTTTGACGACATCAGCCTGATCCCGACCTTCGTGCTGACGCCGCTGACCTATCTCGGCGGGGTGTTCTACTCCCTGACGCTGCTGCCACCGTTCTGGCAGGCGCTGTCGCACCTGAACCCGATTGTCTACATGATCAGCGGTTTCCGCTTTGGCTTCCTCGGCATTACCGATGTGCCGCTGTTTACCACGGTGGCGGTGCTGGTGGTGTTCATCATCGCCTTCTACCTGCTGTGCTGGTATCTGATCCAGCGCGGGCGCGGTCTGCGCAGTTAGCCTCCTGCCCGGCGACGTTCTGGTTGCCGGGCACTTTCTTTGACAGTTATCACCGTAAGCAAACCTTCACTTCGCTAAACTACTTGCCTGCTAAGGAGAGAGTTATGCTGGGATGGGTTATTACCTGCCACGATGAACAGGCGCAGGAAATGCTGGACAAGCTTGAGGCCAGATTTGGCCCGCTGGCGCAATGCCGGGCGGTAAATTACTGGCGCGGGTTGAGCACCAACATGCTCAGCCGGATGATGTGCGATGCCCTGCATGAAACGGACACCGGTGATGGGGTCATTTTTCTTACCGATAAATCCGGGGCCGCGCCTTACCGGGCCGCGGCGTTACTGAGCCACAAGCATGATAACTGTGAAGTGATCTCCGGTATCAGCCTGCCTTTACTCGAAACCGTGTATCCGCTTTGTGCCTCGTTAAGCAGCGCCGCGTTTCGTCACGCCATCGTGGCAGAGGGGCTGCCGGAAGTGAGCAGCCTGTGGCACCAGCAGCAGAAGAACCCGCCTTTCGTTCTGCTTCACGATCTGTATAAGCATTAAACATTGGTATTGATGTCGCTTTTGCTACAATGGCGACTGATTTCCTGTGTCGATTAATATCCTATGTTCATGCGCGTTATCTTTCTCCTTTTGCTGCTGGTTTCCGGCGGAGCGTCTGCCAGCCTGATAAGTCAGCAAGGGCTTCCTGCTCAATATATGCAAACCACTGAGGATGCGGCCATCTGGTCCCAGGTGGGGAATGAGGTGGTTAACGTAGGCAATATTCGCGCCGGGCAGATCCTCGCGGTCTTTCCCGCTGCGGCGGATTATTATGAATTTCGCTTCGGATTCGGCACGGGGTTTATCGATAAAGATCACCTTGAGAAAGTGCAGGGCAAACAGCGCGTTGAGGACAGCCTGGGCGATCTTAACAAGCCGCTCAGTAACCAGAACCTCATTACCTGGAAAGATACGCCCGTCTATAACGCGCCCAGCAGCGGAAGTGCGCCTTTTGGCACCCTTAGCGCCAACCTGCGTTATCCCATTCTGAACAAACTTAAAGACCGTCTGAATCAGACCTGGTTTCAGATCCGCATTGGCAATCGTCTGGCGTGGATCAGCAGCCTGGATGCGCAGGAAGATAACGGCATTCCGGTTCTGACCTACCACCATATTCTGCGAGATGAGGAGAACACCCGTTTTCGTCATACTTCCACGACCACCAGCGTACGCGCGTTCAGCAACCAGATGACCTGGCTTCGCGACCAGGGGTACACCACGCTGACGATGTACCAGCTGGAAGGCTACGTGCGTAACAGGATGAACCTGCCAGCAAAGGCGGTGGTGATTACCTTTGACGACGGCCTGAAGTCGGTGAGCCGCTACGCGTATCCGGTTCTGAAACAATATGGCTTCAACGCGACGGCGTTTATCATTTCCTCACGAATTAAAGGCCATCCGCAGAAGTGGGACCCGAAATCGCTGCAGTTTATGAGCGTTCAGGAAATTAAGGGCATTCAGGACGTGTTCGACATTCAGTCTCATACTCACTTCCTGCATCGCGTCGACGGGTATAAACACCCGATCTTGCTGAGCCGCAGCTATCACGTGATCCTGTTTGATTTTGAACGTTCTCGTCGCGCGTTGTCGCAGTTTAATCCGCGCGTGCTGTACCTTTCCTATCCGTTTGGTGGCTACGACAATAAAGCGATCAAGGCGGCGAACGACGCCGGTTTTCATCTTGCGGTGACCACAGTGAAAGGGAAGGTGAAGCCGGGGGATAATCCGTTCTTACTGAAGCGTTTGTATATATTAAGAACGGATTCTCTGGAGACCATGTCGCGGCTGATCAGCAATCAGCCGCAGGGGTAACGATCAGGCAACCTGAACAGGAATCGCCTTCGCGGTACGCTTCATGTCGTTGTCGCCTTCAAAATAGGCCACTTTGGGCTGCCAGCGGCGCGCTTCTTCGTCAGACATCATCACGAAGCTGGCGATGATCACGATATCGCCCACGTCCGCGCAGTGCGCTGCCGCGCCGTTAACGGAGATGATTTTGGAGCCGCGCTCGGCGGCAATGGCGTAGGTGGAGAAGCGTTTGCCGTTGTTCACGTTCCAGATATCAATCGCTTCGTTTTCAAGAATACCCGCCGCGTCGAGGAAATCCTGGTCAATGGCGCAGGAGCCTTCATAGTGCAGGTCGGCCTGGGTGACTTTCACACGGTGAAGCTTACCTTGCAGCATTTTGCGAATCATTACGTTTACCTTTAATTATCCAGGGTGAAGAACTACGCCAGCTCAACCACTTTATTGTCGATAAGGCGTGCCTGGCCGAGCCATGCCGCCACCAGAATTACCGCGCGTTTGCTGGTCTGCGTCAGTTCAAGCAGGGTATCAGCATCGCGGATTTGAATATCATCAGCGCGGAAGCCTTTGTCGTTCAGCGCCTGCTCTGCAAGGGCGACGATCTCTTCTGCGTCCAGCTCTTTCGCCAGCAGCTGTTCCGCCATGGTGTTCATGACCTTGCTCAAGCCCGGTGCGAGCTTACGCTGGTCAGCGGTCAGGTAGCCGTTGCGCGAGCTGAGCGCCAGACCGTCTTTCGCACGCACAATCGGCACCCCGACAATCTCAATATCGTATCCCATATCGGCGACCATCTTGCGGATCAGCGCCAGCTGCTGGAAATCTTTCTCACCGAAGCAGGCAACGTCCGGCTGCACCAGGTTGAACAGCTTGCTGACGATGGTGGAGACGCCGCGGAAGTGTCCAGGGCGGCTGGCGCCTTCCAGCATGGTGGAAATGCCGGGGACATCAACGTACGTCGCCTCATCGGTACCCTGCGGGTAGATATCTGCCGGGGCCGGTGAGAAGACGATGTCTGCGTGGCGCTTTTTAAGCTTCTCGCAATCTTCCTGCAGGGTGCGCGGATAGCGTGCCAGGTCATCGGCGCGGTCAAACTGCATTGGGTTAACGAAGATACTGACCACCACGATATCTGCGCGGGCTTTTGCTTCGTCCACCAGCTTCATGTGGCCGTCATGCAGGTTGCCCATGGTTGGGACCAGTGCGATACGTTTACCTTCCTGACGCGCGCGACGAATATGCTGGCGAAGCAGCGGCAGGGTTTCAATGATTAGCACAACGAGACTCCTTAATGGAAACTGTGTTCTTCACCCGGGTAAACACCGGATTCAACGTCGGCAATATACTGCCTGACCGCAGCGCGCATGTCGCCCGCTTCGGTAAGGAAATTTTTGGCAAACTTCGGAATATGCCCTCCGGTAATGCCAAAGGCGTCGTGCATCACCAGAATCTGACCATCGGTCACGTTGCCTGCGCCAATACCAATCACCGGAATGGTTAGCGCGTCGGTGATGCGTTTCGCCAGCTCAACCGGCACGCACTCCAGCACCAGCAGCTGCGCGCCGGCGGCTTCCAGCGCCAGGGCATCATCAAACAGCGTCTGGGCTGCGTCGCCGCGGCCCTGCACTTTATACCCGCCAAAGATGTTGACGGACTGCGGCGTCAGTCCCAAATGACCGCACACCGGTACCGCGCGTTCGGTGAGCATTTTCACCGTATCCACCAGCCAGGCGCCGCCTTCAATTTTGACCATGTTAGCACCCGCGCGCATTACCGCCGCCGCGTTTTCAAATGCCTGCTCTGGCATGGCGTAGGCCATAAACGGCAGGTCGGAAAGCAGCAGGCAGGCAGGGGCTCCACGGCGCACGGCGCGGGTATGGTAAGCGATATCCTCAACCGTGACCGGCAGGGTGGAATCATGTCCTTGTACCGTCATCCCTAACGAATCTCCGACCAGCATGACGTTGATACCCTCTTCGGCAAACAGTTTGGCGAAGCTGTAGTCATACGCGGTGATGGTGGCGAAGCGTTTTTTTTCCTGTTTGCATTTCTGCAGTAAGGAGATGGTGGTTGGTTTCATACTGTTTCCTGATAGCCCAAAGCGAATCTTTGCGCATTCTAACAGTAACATTCGAGGGAACAATGATTTTAGGTAACCGATTAACCACAATTATTTTGCGGTCAATCGGTGGGGGAGAGGATCACCAGCGAGCGGGTCTTTCCGCGTTGAGGTTGCTCAGAACGGTCTTTAGTACGGTACCGTCCGGGAAGGTGAGATCGGGTGCCACTTCGAAGAGCGGCCAGAGCATAAAGCCACGGTTTTTCATGTCGTAATGCGGTACGGTGAGGCGCTCGGTATTAATCACTTCATGGCCGTACAGCATAATATCGAGGTCGAGCGTGCGCGGCCCCCAGCGTTCGGCTTTACGCACGCGTCCCTGCTGTAGCTCGATGCGCTGGGTATTGTCCAGCAGCGTTTCGGCATCGAGGGCCGTTTCCAGCACCACGGCGGCGTTCAGATAATCAGGCTGATCCTGCGGGCCGAGCGGCGGGGTGCGGTAAAACGAGGAGACCGCCACGATACGGCTTTGCGGGATCTCACCCAGGGCCTGTACGGCAGCGTTAACCTGCTCCAGCGGAGAGGCTAAATTACTGCCGATGGCGATATACGCGAGGGTCATGCTGTCCCTTCACGACGCGGCGCGCGTTTGCGCGGCCGACGATGACGGCGACGCGGCGCAGGCTCTTCATCCAGCCCGGTCAGCATATCTTTCTGCTCCGGCGGGGCGGAAACCTGGAACTCAGCCCACCACTGCGCCAGGCGCTGCAGCTCCTGATTACGTTCAGTTTCCGCACGCAGCGACAGCAGATCGAAGGCCGCGCGGAATTTTGGATGCTCCATCAGCTTCCAGGCGCGCTTGCCCTGACGGCGGGACATGCGCAGCTGTAGCTGCCAGATATCGCGCACCAGCGTGGTAATACGTTTCGGGATTGCCAGCGTGCGGCACCCTTCGTCCAGCACGTCGTTCGCGGCGAGCGCGAAGGCATCGTAATAGGCGAGACCGCTCTCCTGGGTGATTCTTTGAGCCGTTTCCAGCAGGGGATACCAGAACATCGCCGCAAACAGGAACGCCGGGTTCACGCGCATATCATTATGGATGCGGGTGTCGGTATTTTTCAGCACCTGCGCAATCATGCGCTCCATTGGGCTGTCACCGTTTTCGGTGAAGTAGCGGGTAATGGTCGGGAACAGCGGCTGGAACAGGTTGTATTCGCGCAGCAGATTGTAGGTTTCAAACCCGTAGCCAGCCTGCAGCAGCTTTAGCGCCTCTTCAAACAGGCGGGCAGGTGGTACGTCGTTAATCAGCGTTGCCAGACGCGGGATCGGCTCTGCGGTTTCCGGGCTGATGCGCATGTTCAGCTTGGCGGCAAAACGCACGGCGCGCAGCATGCGCACCGGATCTTCGCGATAGCGTGTTTCCGGCGTGCCGATCAGACGGATCAGACCCTCTTTCAGGTCCTGCATGCCGCCGACGTAATCGCGTACGGTGAAATCCGCCACGCTGTAATAAAGGCTGTTGATAGTGAAGTCGCGGCGCTGGGCATCTTCTTCGATAGAACCGAAGATATTGTCGCGCAGCAGCATGCCGTTCTGGCCGCGCTGTGACGTGGTGCGATCGGATGCGCCCGCTTCGTGGTGGCCGCGGAAGGTCGCCACTTCGATAATTTCTGGCCCAAACATCACGTGAGCGAGACGGAAACGGCGGCCAACGAGACGACAGTTACGGAATAATTTGCGCACCTGCTCAGGCGTGGCGCTGGTCGTCACGTCGAAATCTTTCGGTTTTTTGCCCAGCAGTAAATCACGCACCCCACCGCCAACGAGATAGGCCTCGTAGCCCGCTTTATTCAGACGATAGAGTACCTTGAGGGCATTTTCACTGATATCTTTGCGGGAAATATTGTGCTGCTCACGCGGAATAACCGACATGTGTGGCTGTGCAATAGCGTCGTTCGCCATGCTCTCTTCGCGGCTTAGCACTTTACGGCAAAAATTAGCGACTCGGGTAAAAATGGTACACCTCGTAGTGTGTTTTGTTATGAAAAAAGCGGCTAATCATAGCTCAGCGCAACGCATTTGAGAATGCTGGATTTTTGGCACCGCCGTGAGCGTCCAGTTGGCAATGGCTATTTTCAGCAGTTCGTCAATGCACAGATCCTGCCATTCGTTGGTTACATTCTGGTTGAGAAATCGCAGCGCGTCGATCAAAACAGGACGCGGATCGCCGTCTGGCAGGGCCGGAGCGTGGTTTTGCTTGGACAGCTTAACGCCCTGCGCATTGACCGCCAGCGGCAGATGAATGTAATCCGGCGCTGTCCAGCCAAACTGATGATACAACGATATTTGTCGCACCGTCGGTTCGACCAGATCTGCCCCGCGCACAATTTCCGTGACGCCCTGGAAACGATCGTCGACGACCACGGCCAGGTTATAGGCGAAAAGGCCGTCGCGGCGGTGAATAATAAAATCCTCGCGCGCGAGGCGCTCATCAGCATGGATTTCGCCGGAGAGTAAATCGTTAAAGCACGTCACCGGGAAGCGCTGCTTTATCCGTACGGCGGCATTTTCCGGGGGAAGATTCAGCGTGCGGCAGTGGCCGTCATAAACCCCTCCCACGCTCTGGATACGCGCGCGGGTACATGTGCAGTTATAGGAAAGCCCCTGAGCGCTAAGCCAGGCCAGACGTTCCCGGTAGGCTTCATGACGGTTTGACTGCCAGAGGACGTCGCCGTCCCAGTGAAGACCGTAATGTTCCAGCTGACGCAGAATGGTGTCTGCAGCACCGGGAACTTCACGCGGAGGGTCAATATCTTCAATGCGTACGAGCCATTTGCCCTGGCGGGCGCGAGCCTGCAGGTAGCTGCCGAGCGCGGCAATTAATGAGCCGAAGTGTAATTCACCGGAAGGAGATGGCGCGAAGCGCCCAATATAGTGTGATTCAGACATATCAACAGTAACAAGGCGGGAGAGACTCCCGCCTTTGGAGTGTGTAAACAGCGCTGGCGTTAGCCGGCCATCTGTTTTTCGCGGATTTCGGCCAGCGTTTTACAGTCGATGCACAGATCGGCGGTTGGACGCGCTTCCAGGCGACGAATACCGATTTCAACACCGCAGGATTCGCAGTAGCCAAAATCTTCGTCTTCGACTTTTTTCAGCGTTTTCTCGATCTTTTTGATCAGCTTGCGTTCGCGGTCACGGTTACGCAGTTCGAGGCTGAACTCTTCTTCCTGAGCGGCACGGTCTACCGGATCAGGGAAGTTAGCCGCTTCATCCTGCATATGCGAAACGGTGCGATCCACTTCATCCCTGAGTTGATTACGCCATGCTTCAAGAATACGCTTGAAGTGCGACAGCTGGGCTTCGTTCATATACTCTTCGCCCGGCTTCTCTTGATACGGCTCCACCCCAGCGATGGCGAGAATACTCAGGGACGATGTTTTACGGTTTTGCCCTTCTTGCATGTTGCTTCTCCTTAACACGCACTATCGATCCCCGTGTTGGGGGAAAAATCAGGTCGCTATAAATAGCAGATGCTTTTCCGTATGGCAATTATCTAAACGTAACACTTGACAAGCCTGTGAGGAAAAGCGTATTTGCGCACGCGGCCAGAACACTTATTCATCAATCCTCTAATCCCTTATAAGACAATGGGAAGAGACGATCTCAGAGTCATATTATCGGCAGAAAGTTCCGCTTTATAAGCTAAAACCTCTACCCCCTGCTTTTGTGCCTCATTCAACAGTTGTGCGTATTTAGGATCGATATGGCGGGCAGGGGAAAACCGTTCAATGGCTGAATGCAACACCGCAAACAGCAATACGGCGCGTTTGCCCGCCGCCGCAACACTCATTAGCTCTCGCAGATGCTTCTGCCCGCGTAGCGTTACCGCATCCGGAAAGAAGCCATTTTCCTGTTCCGCTAACGTCACTGATTTTACTTCAATATAGCACTCAGGCCGGTCTTCCGCCTGTAACATGAAGTCAATTCTGCTGCCTTCATCGCCATATTTCACTTCACTTTTATGCGTACCGTAACCCACAAGTTCGGGAATGGCGCCATTAGTCAGCGCTTCCTTAACGAGCTGATTTGCGCGCAGGGTGTTAACGCAAATAAACGCCCCGTTTTGCGTCTCGGTTATTTCCCAGGTATGGGCATATTTGCGTTTAGTATTTTCTGACGTGGAATACCAGACCGTGTCACCCGGGGCGGCACAACCGGTCATGGCGCCGGTGTTGGGGCAGTGCAGGGTGAGCGCTTCGCCTTCCGGCGTCACCACGTCCGCGAGGAAGCGTTTGTAGCGTTGGATCAGCGTGGCAGACTGGAGTGCAGGACTAAACTTCATCAGAATTCCTTGTGGTGTCGCCCAGCGTCCAGCGCTGTAGCGGCGTATAGCGGGTGCGTCCCTGTGCAAAGACGGATTCATAAAGCGCGAATTCATTGACCGGAAAAGCCCAATGAAAGCCCGGGGGCGGGATGGCAACGGCCTGACCGGCATCGCGCAATAACGTGATGTGCGGGTGAAACGGCTGCGGGCTTTGATAACAGCCGCTTCGCGCCGCCTGCGAGCGCAGCATATTGGCAAGCTGTAACAACCCGCGCGGCGGCTGGCGAGTACCTAGCCAGACCACGCGCGAACGCAGCCACTGGCCCGCGTCGTCGAGGTGCAGCGTAAACGCCGGCTGGGCAATGCGCCCGGCCATGGCGGCTAACGCCCGCTGTTTTTCGGCGCTCACGTCACCCAGAAACGCCAGCGTCAGGTGCAGGTTGGCTGCCGCAACGGGTCGGCCCGCTTCCGGCGGAAAATGTTCCGCGCGCCAGCGAACGATGTGCCGCTGTACGGTGGTGGGCAATTCAATGGCAAAAAACAGCCGTTTCGACTCAGACATTCGGGGGGACTCGGTAATGATATGCGCCGATGCTACAATGTACGCCGACTAATGTTAACCCTCTGGAGCTGTTAGTGTCCTCATTGCCGGTCGCCGTCGTCCTTCCTGAGCTTCTCGCTGCCTTACAACATGCCCCGCAGGTTTTGCTTAACGCGCCTACGGGGGCGGGTAAATCTACCTGGCTGCCGTTGCAGATCCTCAAAGAGGGGAAGATTGCCGGAAAAATCATCCTGCTCGAGCCGCGCAGGCTGGCCGCGCGCAACGTGGCGCAGCGGCTGGCGGAACTGCTGAATGAAAAACCGGGTGAAACGGTGGGCTACCGGATGCGTGCCGAAACCTGCGTCGGCCCGTCCACGCGTCTTGAGGTGGTCACCGAGGGCATTCTCACCCGCATGCTGCAAAACGATCCGGAGCTGACCGGCGTCGGGCTGGTGATTCTGGATGAGTTCCACGAGCGCAGCCTGCAGGCGGATCTGGCCCTGGCGCTGTTGCTGGATGTACAACAGGGACTGCGCGACGATCTCCGGCTGCTGATTATGTCGGCGACGCTGGACAACGAGCGGCTGCAGCAGACGCTGCCCGATGCGCCGGTTGTCGCCTCCGAAGGTCGAGCGTTCCCTGTTGAGCGCCGCTATCTGCCGCTTCCTGCCCATCAGCGCTTTGACGAAGCGGTGGCTGTTGCCACTGCTGACCTGCTTCGCCAGGAGCCCGGTTCGCTGCTGCTGTTTTTGCCCGGCGTGGGGGAGATTCAGCGCGTGCAGGAGCGGCTGGCCTCCAGGGTGGGCACTGACGTTATGCTTTGCCCGCTCTATGGTGCCTTGTCGTTGACCGAGCAGCGTAAAGCCATCCTTCCCGCCCCGGCGGGGCAGCGTAAAGTGGTGCTGGCAACCAACATTGCCGAAACCAGTTTGACCATCGAAGGCATTCGCCTGGTGGTGGATAGCGCGCAGGAGAGGGTGGCGAGCTTTGATCCGCGCACCGGGCTGACGAAATTGCTGACGCAGCGCATCAGCCAGGCGTCAATGGTGCAGCGCGCGGGCCGTGCGGGGCGTCTTGAGCCGGGGATTTGCCTGCACTTGACCAGCGCGGAGCACGCTGAACGCGCGGCACAGCAAAGCACGCCGGAGATTTTACAAAGCGATCTCTCAGGGCTGGTGATGGATCTTCTGCAGTGGGGCTGCCCGGACCCTGAACAGCTCACCTGGCTCAATCCGCCGCCCGTCGTGAACCTCGCCGCCGCGCGCAGCCTGCTGACTCAGCTTGGCGCGCTGGAAGGTGAACGTCTGACGGCGCGCGGTCAGAAAATGGCGGCGCTGGGCAACGATCCGCGTCTGGCGGCGATGCTGGTGGCCGCGCAGGGAGAAGATGAAATTGCCACGGCGGCGAAACTGGCGGCTATTCTCGAGGAACCGCCGCGCGGAGGCAGCAGCGATCTGGGGCAGGCGTTTTCGCGCAATCAGGGAAACTGGCAGCAGCGGGCGCAGCAGCTGTGCAAACGCTTGAACTGCCGGGGCGGTTCACCTGACGGCGATAAGATTGCCTCCCTGCTGGCGCTGGCCTTCCCGGACAGGATTGCGCGCCGCCGCGGGCTTGACGGTCGCTATCAGCTGGCAAACGGTATGGGGGCGATGCTGGACAGCGATGATGCCCTGACGCGTCACGAGTGGCTGATCGCCCCGCTGTTGCTTCAGGGCAGCCAGTCTCCGGATGCGCGTATCCTGCAGGCGATTGCCGTGGACGTAGACGCCCTGACGCGCACCTGCCCGCAGCTGCTCCAGCAATCGGACATCGTGGAATGGGATGACGCCCAGGGGACGCTGAAGGCGTTTCGGCGTAGCCAGATTGGCAAACTGATCCTCGGGACGAAACCGCTGGCGAAGCCGTCGGAAGAAGAGTTACACCAGGCAATGCTGAACGGCATCCGGGAAAAAGGGCTGGGCGTGCTGAACTGGACGCCGGAGGCCGAACAGTACCGTATTCGTCTGCACTGCGCCGCGAAGTGGCTACCGGAATACGGCTGGCCAGCGGTGGATGATGAGACGCTGCTGGCCACGCTTGAGCACTGGTTATTGCCGCAAATGAGCGGCGTGCACTCTCTGCGCGCCCTTAAGGCGCTTGATGTTAAGACCGCGTTACAGAATTTACTGGACTGGTCATTACGTCAACGTCTGGATAGTGAGCTTCCAGGGCATTACACTGTGCCCACCGGGAGCCGGATTGCCATTCGTTATCATGAGGATAATCCTCCGGCGCTGGCGGTTCGGATGCAGGAGATGTTTGGTGAAGCCACCACGCCGTCTATTGCTGAAGGGCGTGTGCCGTTGGTACTTGAGCTGCTCTCGCCTGCGCATCGTCCGTTGCAGATCACCCGCGATTTGGGGGCGTTCTGGGCGGGAAGCTACCGTGAAGTGCAGAAAGAGATGAAAGGGCGCTATCCCAAACACGTCTGGCCGGACGATCCGGCGAATACGGCGCCGACGCGGCGCACGAAGAAGTATTCGTGAGTTAGGTGAAAGAGGGGAGTGCGGCCTGATGAGTGCGGCCTGATGCCCTCACCCCGGCCCTCTCCCACAGGGAGAGGGAGAAAACACTAAAGACTTTCCTGACAGGAAAGTCTTGCTGTTTATTTTGAGAGATTTCTTCTTTCACAGGCCTGTGGAAGAAAAGAAAATCTGGCCTTTGCGCCTGAAAGTTGCGGAGAAAAAGCATGGCGGGGAATGACCGCGAGCCAATAGGACGTAAGGGAAAACCCGTGCGTCCGGCGAAAGAAAAGGTAAGCCGTCGTCGCCTCAGAGATGAGGACTATGACGATGACTATGAAGACGATTATGAGGATGAAGAACCCATGCCGCGTAAAGGGAAAGGCAAAGGGCGTAAGCCTCGGGGCAAGCGCGGCTGGTTCTGGCTGCTGCTGAAGCTGTTTATTGTTTTTGTGGTGCTGATCGCGATTTACGGCGTCTATCTGGATCAGAAGATCCGCAGTCGTATTGACGGAAAAGTCTGGCAGCTGCCTGCGGCAGTGTATGGTCGCATGGTGAACCTTGAGCCGGATATGTCCATCAGCAAGAACGAGATGGTGAAACTGCTGCAGGCCACACAGTATCGTCAGGTCACGAAGATGACGCGCCCGGGCGAGTTTACGGTGCAGGCGAAGAGCATTGAGATGATCCGTCGTCCGTTCGACTTCCCGGACAGCAAAGAAGGGCAGGTGCGCGCGCGTCTGACCTTTGACGGCGATCGGCTGGAAACCATCGAGAACATGGACAACAACCGCCAGTTCGGTTTCTTCCGTCTCGATCCGCGTCTGATCACCATGCTTTCATCGGCGAACGGCGAACAGCGTCTGTTCGTGGCGCGTAACGGTTTCCCGGACCTGCTGGTGGATACCCTGCTGGCAACCGAAGACCGCCACTTCTACGAGCACGACGGTATCAGCCTTTACTCCATCGGCCGTGCGGTGCTGGCGAACCTGACTGCGGGCCGTACCGTGCAGGGGGCGAGTACGCTGACCCAGCAGCTGGTGAAGAACCTGTTCCTCTCCAGCGAGCGTTCTTACTGGCGTAAAGCCAACGAAGCATACATGGCCGTGCTGATGGATGCGCGCTACAGCAAGGATCGTATCCTTGAGCTGTACATGAACGAGGTGTACCTCGGCCAGAGCGGCGATAACGAGATCCGCGGCTTCCCGCTGGCGAGCCTGTACTACTTTGGCCGCCCGGTGGAAGAGCTCAGCCTGGACCAGCAGGCGCTACTGGTGGGCATGGTGAAAGGGGCGTCCATTTACAACCCGTGGCGCAACCCTAAACTGGCGCTGGAGCGTCGTAACCTGGTGCTGCGCCTGCTGCAACAGCAGCAGGTCATTGACCAGGAGCTGTACGACATGCTGAGCGCACGTCCGCTGGGCGTGCAGCCGCGCGGTGGGGTGATCTCTCCACAGCCTGCCTTCATGCAGATGGTGCGTCAGGAGTTGCAGTCTAAGCTCGGGGATAAAGTCAAAGATCTCTCCGGCGTGAAGATCTTCACGACCTTTGATTCCGTGGCGCAGGACGCGGCAGAAAAAGCGGCGGTTGAAGGGATCCCGGCGCTGAAGAAACAGCGCAAGCTGAGCGATCTTGAAACCGCGATGGTGGTCGTTGACCGTAACACTGGCGAAGTGCGTGCGATGGTGGGCGGAGCCGAGCCGCAGTATGCAGGCTACAACCGTGCAATGCAGGCGCGTCGTTCGATTGGTTCTCTGGCTAAACCGGCGACCTATCTCACCGCGCTGAGCCAGCCGAATATGTATCGCCTGAACACCTGGATTGCCGATGCGCCAATCTCCCTGCGTCAGCCTAACGGCCAGGTATGGTCACCGCAGAACGATGATAAACAGTTCAGCGGCCAGGTGATGCTGGTGGATGCGTTAACCCGCTCCATGAACGTACCAACGGTTAACCTCGGTATGGCGCTGGGTCTGCCGGCCATTGTCGATACCTGGCAGAAGCTGGGCGTACCGAAAGATCAGCTGCACCCTGTTCCGGCGATGATTCTGGGGGCGCTTAACCTGACTCCGATCGAAGTAGCGCAGGCGTTCCAGACCATTGCCAGCGGGGGGAACCGCGCACCGCTCTCTGCCCTGCGTTCGGTGATTGCCGAAGATGGCTCCGTGCTGTATCAGAGCTTCCCGCAGGCGGAACGTGCCGTTCCCGCGCAGGCGGCCTATATGACGTTGTGGACGATGCAGCAGGTTGTGCAGCGCGGTACCGGTCGTCAGCTGGGGGCGAAGTATCCTGGTCTGCATCTGGCGGGTAAAACCGGGACCACCAACAACAACGTCGATACCTGGTTTGCCGGTATTGATGGCCGTGAAGTGGTGATTACCTGGGTAGGCCGTGACAACAACCAGCCGACCAAACTGTACGGGGCGAGCGGGGCGATGTCGATTTACCAGCGCTACCTGGCGAACCAGTCACCTGTGCCGCTAAATCTGGTTGCGCCGGAAGATATCGTCGATATGGGCGTGGATGGTTCCGGGAACTTTGTCTGCGGCGGCGGGATGCGTACCCTGCCGGTCTGGACGACCAACCCGGACTCGCTGTGCCAGCAGAGCCAGCCTGAACAGCCAACGGGCAACCCGTTCGATCAATCTTCTCAGCCGCAGCAGCCGCAGCAACAACCGGCTCAGCAGCAGAACGAGAAGAAAGACAGTGATGGCGTGGCCGGCTGGATCAAGGACATGTTTGGTGGAAACTAATTAATTTCCTGAATAAAAAAGCCGCTTTATATTAAAGCGGCTTTTTTTGTGATTTACACTTTGTAATTATTAAAAAAATTAAATCTTAAATTAAGTATTTTTAAGTTCATGTATTTTTCATTTAAAACATGCGGTTGTGGCTAACTGTATGTCTCGCCTCATTGTCCGCTCTGGACATAATGAAGAAAAATCTGATGTAATCTCCTCAAGAAATTCACTTGCTCTAAGGATGTTTCTAAAGAGTTAGTGGCGTAACTGTCGGAGAACATTCTAACGCGAAATATTTGTAGCGAGAATGGATGCCTCTATCATCAAATATAAGGATATTATTATGAATAAGTATGTTGTTTCTTCGTTATTAGCCGGAAGCATAATGGCCGCGCTGTCTTTGCCTGTATTTGCATCGAACGATTCCGGTACGGTGAACTTTGCCGGAAAAATTGTTGCTGATACCTGCGAAATTAACGTGGATGGATCCGGAACTAACGCTTCCACCGTCACTTTCGCCGATACCTATCCTTCGGATTTTGGCGCTGATGGTACGGTTGGCACCTCAAAAGCCTTTAAGATTGAAGTGAAAAAATGTGACCCTCTGGTCGCTAAACTGAACCTCAAGTTCAGCGGCACGACGACAGACGCCGCGTACAAGCGTTTGAAGAACGATCTGACAGGCGCAGGTAATGCGACCAACGTAGGTATTATCGTCAGCAATGATAACGGCTCAAAAGGCGATGTTATTTTCGACGGTTCAGTACCGGATGCGGGTACCGATGTGAATAACGACGCGACCGGGGCAACGGCTTCTGTCTTTAACTACACCGCGAAAGTGATTCAGGTGGGGGATACCGCGCCAACTGCAGGCCATTACTCCTCCTCTGCAACATTCGAGGTTGTCTACCGCTAAGCAATGACTGGCAGCCTGAACGGCTGCCTTTTTGGAACATTGTATGAAGACTTTATTTAAATTGTTATGTGGTTGTTTAATTGTTTCCTGCTGTTCAGTACAGGCAAGTGTTGTTCTCGGCGGTACGCGAATTATTTATCCATCGAATAAATCTGAAGTTCAAATAGCACTTAAAAATAAAGATCCTCATACGCGTTATCTGGTGCAAAGCTGGGTCAGTTATCCCAATGATGCAAAAGCGCCTTTCATTATTACGCCTCCTGTTTACAAATTGCAGGAAAATCGTCAAACCCTTTTGCACGTTATTTTTACCGGCGATAAAAAAAGCCTGCCCGCAGACCGGGAATCACTGTTTCTGGCGAACGTTAAATCGGTATCGGCACTTTCACCTGAGCTGAAAGAGAAAAATACGCTGCAGTTTGCGATGAAAACGCGCCTCAAACTGTTCTGGCGCCCCGCTCAGCTGAAAGAAACCGATGCGCTGAGTGCCTATGAAAAAATCACTTTCCATCGCCAGGGTGACACGCTTATCGCAAACAACCCGACACCGTTTTACGTCTCGTTTGGCGAGCTTGCCGTTGGCGGGAAAAGCGTGCCGGTGAAAGAGACCAAAACCACGCCTGGAGCCATTTCCATGATGGTGGCACCGTTCAGCGAGCAGCGTTTCGCGTTACCGAATTCAGCAAAGGGCGCGGTGACCTGGACGGCAATCAACGATTTCGGTGGACAGACCCCGCAACGCAAACAGGCTCTTTAAATAATCATGTTGGTATTTTATGTCGTCATCTCTGCTCCACAAACAGGTACTGTCCGGGATCGCGCTGGCGCTGCTCGCCGCGATCCAGCCTGCAAGTGCCGATGACGAATTTAACCTGCGGATCCTTGAACTGGATACGCCGCTCGAAAATACCTCTACGCTACAAAACTTCATCAACGATAACGGGTTACTTGCCGGAAGCTACCTCACGACAGTCATGTGGGATCGGGACGTTGTGGATAAACGTCCCATCGCCTACGTGCTCTCTGACGATAAACAGCGCCTGCTGCCGGAGCTAACGAAAGCGGACCTGCGTGATTACGGCGTGAAAGTCGACGCGATCCCGGACTTAAAAGATCTGGATGACGGCGCTTACGTTCGCGATATCTCCCATTTTATTGAAAATGCCCGTTACGAATACAACCAGGATGACCAGACCCTGAAGCTGGTCATCCCGCAGGCGTATCGCGACCACGCTGCCGCTGGCGCGATACATCCAAAATTCTGGGATGACGGCGCGCCTGCCGCCTGGACAAGCTATCAACTCAGCGGTTCTCAGCAGCACTACAGCTCGGGCAAAACCTCTTCGACCTGGCTTGGCCTGGAGTCGGGGATTAACCTTGGAGCGTGGCGGCTGCGCAATAACAGCACCTGGAGCGACGCTTCCGGCTGGGAGGCCATTGCCAGCACGTTACAACGCGACATCAAAACGCTAAAAAGCCAGCTTGAGATTGGCCAGACGTATACCAACGGCGAGCTTTTTGACAGCGTCCAGATGACCGGCGTGAAGCTGGAAACGGACTCCTCTATGCTGCCCGTCAGCCAGCAGGGCTTTGCGCCAGTCGTGCGCGGTATTGCCAATAGCGATGCGAAAGTCACTATTAAGCAAAACGGCTACATCATTTATCAAACGAACGTCTCGCCGGGGCCGTTTGAGATCCGCGATTTAAGCCAGGTAACATCCGGCGCCGATCTGGAAGTGACTGTCGAAGAGGCGGACGGCAGCGAGCATAGCTTCATCCAGGCCAGCGCCTCGGTGCCGGTGTTGCAGCGGGAAGGTGGTTTTAAGTATTCACTGGCAGCTGGGCGCTATCGCGGTAATGAAGGTGAAGATGAACCGATCTTTGCGCAAGGCACGGCCATCTATGGTCTGCCTTACGGCGTTACGGCGTATACCGGCGCGATGGGGGCGTCCCTGTATCATGCTTTGCTGTTGGGGCTCGGCGCCGACCTGGGACACTTCGGCTCGGCATCTGTCGATCTCACCGCCGCGCGTACCGCGTTTGATGACGGACGTGACGATGCCAGCGGTTTATCCTGGCGGGCTCAGTATTCGAAAGATATTCCTGACACGGATACGACCGTGACGCTTGCCAGCTATCGCTACTCCACCTCGGGTTTTTATACCTTTCAGGAAGCTCTCGATCAGCGTGACAGCGAGATCGATGACGGCATTTATACCTACCGCAGAACCAACAACCGCCGTAGCCGCATGCAGCTCAACCTTTCCCAGCGTATTTCAGACTGGGGCTCGGCCTATCTCAACGGCTATCAGCAGGATTACTGGGACATGGACGGCCACGAACGTAGCGTCAGCGCGGGGCTGAGCTCCAGCTGGCGCAATATCACCTGGTCGATAAGCTACAACCTGACCCGCACGCCAGATGCCGATACCGACCGGCAAATGGCGTTGACGGTCAATATTCCCTTATCGAAATGGCTGCCTGATGCCTGGGTAACCTACAGCGCTAACACCGCCAGCGGTGGGTTTGTTTCGCATCAGGTCGGGCTCGGCGGTACTGCTCTTGAGGACAATAAGCTGAGCTATAACCTCCAGCAGACCTACGCCAGCCAGGATACGGGCTACGGTGGCAGCCTGTCCGGGCGTTACCGCGGCGCTTCCGGTGAAGTGGGGATGGGGTACAGCTACGGCGGCGACAATCGACAGTGGAATTACAGCGCTCAGGGGTCAATCGTTGCTCACGAGCATGGCGTGACGCTGGGGCAACCCGTGCGCGACGCCTTCGCCATTGTGCACATTAAAGATGGCGATAACGTCAAAGTGCAAAACGGACGCGGCATTTCAACCGATCGTTTTGGTAACGCGATCGTTCCCTCCCTGACCGCCTATCGACACAACGTCATTACGGTCAACACTCAGGATCGGGAAGATATTGATATCGACGCGGCGACGAAGGATCTCGTCCCGACGAAAGGCGCCGCGCTGCACGCCACCTTCGATGCCCGCGTTGGACGACGCGCGCTGGTGACTTTGCTTTATGCGGGCAAACCCGTGCCGTTTGGTGCCGTCGTAGCGCTGGATAACACCACTGCCATCGTGGGTGATGACGGTGAGGTTTACCTGACGGGGCTGTCCGGCAAAACCATGTTTAGTGTGCAGTGGGGGGAAGAGCGCGATCGGCAGTGTCAGGGGACGCTGGATATTCCTTCAGAGAGCCCGGCAGGGATCGTCAAAGCAACGGTCAACTGCCATTAACAGAGGTATTTCATGATTCTCCACCGTTCAGTCAATACGTTTCTCTCGCCCGTGCTGCTTTTGCTGGCGGGCCTTTTTTTCCATTCAGCCCGGGCTGAATGTACCTTTAACGGCAGCGCTGGCGTGGATGCTGTCGTAACGTTTCAACTTCCTCCGGTGATTATTGTCCAGCCCGATACGCCCGTCGGCACCGTGATTTATGATGCCAGCGTTGAAAGTAAAGAGGTGCTGGTGGACTGTAGCGGTGAAGCGCAAATTCGGCGCGGATATCTGTATCTGACCGATACCGACGCGCGGGAGGATGTGATGACCGGGGTTTACCAGACCAACGTGCCGGGTATTGGCATCCGTGCGGCATCGTCGAACGAGCAGTTCCCCAGCTACAACGAGGAAGATATCCTCAGGCCGATGCACTATCTGGGATCGACACATGGAAGCTCGCAAAGCAAATCGGTATTTCGTGCCGCCGCACAGCTGGTGGTGACGGGCGATATCCAGGAAGGGTATCTCGATACCTCACGATTAACCTCAATGGACATTCTGGGCAACGCGGTGATAGGTGAGATGCGTTTTTCTCCTGCCAGCGTTCGCATTACAACCAACACCTGTAACCTGGTTGACCGAAACATTTATGTGCCGCTGAAAACGGTCAACACCCAGGACTTTAACGGCCAGTACTCAGACATACTCACGGACAGCAGCTTCAGGATTGAAATCACCGACTGTGCGGCGGGCACAAAGGTTGATTATCAGTTTACCAGCGCGGGTTCAACGGGGGTCACGAACGGCAATATTCTCGGCATTGCTGCCGGAGACTCTGCCGCCGATGGCGTCGGCATACAGATCCTTGACCAGAATAATACGGTTCTGCACTTTGATCAGAACTACACGGCCATAACCAGTACGCAGGACAAAGTCCCTGTCGAGATCCCGCTCAAGGCCCGCTACATCAAGACGGGAGAGATTAAAGCCGGCAAAGTCGACTCTGTCGCGACGTTCGAAGTCTTTTACCGATAATCCATCCTGCCCGCTCCGGCGGGCTTAAACGATCATTTCACTACACTTATTAACCCCCTGTTTTCATCTGGTTAATTCTTAAACCCTTAAATCTTGTAGGGCCGCTTACTGCTTGCTATGCAACCAGCGTTTCGCATATTATTCTGCGGTCATAATAATAATTCTCGTTTACGTTATCATTCACTTTTCCATCAGAGATAAACATGGCGCTTTCCAATACTGCTCAGCCAATTACCACGTCGCTGCGTAAAGTCGCGGCGGTCGTAGCCACAGCGGTTGCCGGCATGTCTACGTACGCACATGCTGCCGAAACCCAGAAAAAAGAAGAGACCATTACGGTAACCGCAGCACCTGCTGCCCAGGAAAGTGCCTGGGGGCCCGCTGCGACTATCGCTGCAAGGCAATCCGCCACCGGCACGAAAACGGATACGCCAATCCAGAAGGTTCCGCAGTCTATTTCTGTGGTGACGGCCGAAGAGATGGCGCTGCACCAGCCGCGCTCGGTGAAAGAAGCCCTGAGCTACACGCCGGGCGTTGCGGTAGGCACGCGCGGTGCGTCTAATACCTATGACTATTTGATCATTCGCGGCTTCGCGGCGGATGGGCAGTCGCAGAATAACTACCTCGACGGCATGAAAATGCAGGGGAATTTCTACAACGACGCGGTAATTGACCCTTACATGCTGGAGCGCGCCGAGATCATGCGCGGTCCGGTTTCCGTTCTGTACGGCAAAAGCAGCCCTGGCGGTTTGCTGAACATGGTCAGTAAGCGCCCGACAACCGAACCGCTGAAAGAGATCCAGTTCAAGGTGGGTACGGACAGCCTGTTCCAGACCGGCTTTGATTTTAGCGATGCGATCGATGATGACGGTGTTTACTCGTACCGTTTAACGGGCGTTGCACGCTCTAACAACGCCCAGCAGGAGCGTGCGGAAGAGCAGCGTTATGCCATCGCGCCATCATTCTCCTGGCGTCCGGATGACAAAACCACCTTCACGTTCCTCTCTTACTTCCAGAACGAGCCTGAAACGGGCTACTACGGTTGGTTGCCAAAAGAGGGGACGGTTGATCCGCTGCCTGACGGCGATCGTCTGCCAACGAACTTCAACGAAGGCGCGAAGAACAACACCTATTCCCGTAACCAGAAGATGGTGGGATACAGCTTCGACCACGAATTCAACGATACCTTTACCGTGCGTCAGAACCTGCGATTTGCCGAGAATAAAACCTCGCAAAACAGCGTTTACGGTTATGGCGTATGTACCGATCCGGCAAACAGCGGGAACAAACAGTGTGCCGCGTTAGCCCCGGCAGATAAAGGCCATTACCTGGCGCGTAAATACGTTGTCGATAATGAAAAACTGCAGAACTTCACCGTTGATACCCAGCTGCAGAGCAAATTCTCGACCGGTGAGGTGGACCACGTCCTGCTGACCGGCGTTGACTTTATGCGCATGCGTAACGATATCAACTCCTGGTTCGGCTACGACGATTCTGTTCCGCTGCTGGATCTCTACAACCCGGTAAACAGCGACTTTGATTTCGGTTCAAAAGATCCTGCAACCTCCGGCCCGTATCAGATCCTCAACCGTCAGAAACAGACGGGTCTGTACGTACAGGACCAGGCGCAGTGGGATAAAGTGCTGGTGACGCTTGGCGGTCGTTATGACTGGGCCGATCAGGAATCGTATAACCGCGTGTTGAACACCACCTCCAAACGTGATGACACCCAGTTCACCTGGCGTGGTGGCGTTAACTATCTGTTTGATAACGGTGTAACCCCATACTTCAGCTACAGCGAATCGTTTGAACCGGCTTCGCAGACCGATGCCCAGGGTAAACTGTTCTCGCCGTCTAAAGGCAAACAGTACGAAGCGGGCGTGAAATACGTGCCGAACGATCGTCCGATCGTTGTCACCGGTGCGTTGTACCAGCTGACTAAAACCAACAACCTGATGGCCGACCCTGCGGGTTCCTTCTTCTCCGTTGAAGGCGGCGAGATCCGCGCCCGTGGCGTAGAGCTGGAAGCGAAAGCGGCCCTGTCTGCGAGCGTGAACGTTGTCGGTTCTTATACCTACACCGATGCCGAGTACACCACGGACACCAACTACAAAGGCAACACGCCTGCTCAGGTGCCAAAACACATGGCGTCGCTGTGGGGCGATTACACGCTGTTTGATGGTGCACTGTCCGGTCTGACGCTGGGTACCGGCGTGCGTTATACGGGCTCCAGCTATGGCGATCCGGCGAACTCCTTCAAAGTAGGCAGCTACACCGTGGTGGATGCGCTGGTCAGATACGATCTTGCTCGCGTTGGCATGGCTGGCTCTAACGTTGCGCTTCACGTGAACAACCTGTTCGATCGTGAGTACGTCGCCAGCTGCTTCAATACCTACGGCTGCTTCTGGGGTGCCGAACGTCAGGTTGTTGCCACCGCGACCTTCCGCTTCTAATCGCTTTTTGGGCACGGTTCGCCGTGCCCTTTTTATTTAAGTTGGCTGACATGCAGGATAATAAAACGCAATCCGACACCACCTTTACGCTCAATCAACTCTCCTTTCGCGTACCCGGGCGCACGCTGCTGCATCCGCTCTCTCTGACGTTTCCGGCCGGTAAAGTGACGGGCCTGATTGGCCACAACGGCTCCGGTAAATCCACGCTGCTCAAGATGCTGGGGCGCCATCAGCCGCCTTCAGAAGGCGCTATTCTGCTGGATGACCAGCCGCTGGAGAGCTGGAGCAGCAAAGCCTTTGCTCGCAAAGTGGCCTATCTGCCGCAGCAGTTGCCGCAGGCGGAAGGGATGACGGTGCGTGAGCTGGTGGCGATTGGGCGTTATCCGTGGCACGGTGCGCTTGGGCGCTTCGGCGTCGCCGACAGAGAAAAAGTGGAAGAGGCGATTGCGCTGGTGGGGCTAAAACCGCTGGCGCACCGTCTGGTGGACAGCCTGTCCGGCGGTGAACGTCAGCGGGCGTGGATTGCGATGCTGGTGGCGCAGGACAGCCGCTGCCTGCTGCTGGATGAACCGACCTCTGCGCTGGATATCGCCCATCAGGTGGACGTGCTGGCGCTGGTGCATCGCTTAAGCCAGCAGCGTGGCCTGACGGTGATCGCGGTCCTGCACGATATCAACATGGCGGCACGCTACTGTGACTACCTCGTCGCGCTGCGTGGCGGCGAAATGATTGCCCAGGGCACGCCGTCTGAACTGATGCGCAGCGAAACGCTGGAACATATTTACGGTATTCCGATGGGGATTTTGCCTCACCCGGCCGGGGCTGCACCGGTGAGCTTCGTATACTGATGCTGGATAACATTTCCCTTAGCCGCCGTCGTCTTCTGACGGCAATGGCGCTCTCACCGCTGCTGTTTAAAATGAATGCGGCGCGCGCTGCCGCCGTCGATCCGCACCGCATTGTGGCGCTGGAGTGGCTGCCGGTCGAACTGATGATGGCGCTGGGCGTCACGCCGTATGGCGTGGCGGATATTCCAAACTATAACCTCTGGGTGAACGAGCCGAAGCTGCCGGACTCGGTGATCGACATCGGCCTGCGCACGGAGCCAAACCTCGAACTGCTCACTCAGATGAAACCGTCGTTCCTGTTCTGGTCTGCGGGCTACGGTCCGTCAGAAGAGACCATGGCGCGGATTGCGCCCGGGCGCGGTTTTTCCTTCAGCGACGGTAAAAAACCGCTGACCGTGGCGAAAAACTCCATTAACGAGATGGCGCATTTCCTCAACCGCGAGGCGGAGGCCAAAAAGCATCTCGATGACTTCGATGTCCTGATTGCCGCCCTGAAGCCGCGTTTTGCCAACCGGGGAGATCGCCCGCTGCTGATGGTGACGCTGCTGGATGCCCGCCATATGCTGGTCTTCGGTAAAAACTGCCTGTTCCAGGAGGTGCTGGACAGCTTCGGCATTAGCAATGCCTGGGAAGGGGAGATGACCTTCTGGGGAAGCACCGCCGTCGGTATCGATCGTCTGGCGGCGTTTCGCGATGTGGACGTGCTGTGCTTCGACCACGGCAACGAACGCGAGATGCAAACGCTGATGGCGACGCCGCTCTGGCAGGCGATGCCGTTTGTGCGCGAGAAGCGCTTCCAGCGCGCACCTGCAGTATGGTTCTACGGCGCGACGCTGTCGGCCATGCATTTTGCCCGCGTGCTGGATAACGCGCTGGGAGGCAAAGCATGAGTACGCGTATCGCCCGTTTCCCGGTGCTGCTGTTGTTCCTGCTTTTCCTGGTTGCGCTGGCTCTCACCGGGTTCAATCTCTCGACGGCATTACCGCGCGCACAGTGGGGCGCCGCGCTGGCCTCGCCGGATATCGACAATATTCAGCAGATGCTGTTCCACTACAGCCTGCTGCCGCGTCTGGCGATTTCACTGCTGGTCGGGGCCGGTTTAGGGCTGGTGGGCGTGTTGTTCCAGCAGGTGTTGCGTAACCCGCTGGCAGAGCCGACAACCCTGGGCGTCGCGACGGGGGCTCAGCTTGGGATCACGATAACCACGCTCTGGGCGTTACCCGGGGCGTTAACCGCGCAGTTTGCCGCTCTCGCGGGAGCGTGCGTGGTGGGGGCGCTGGTCTTTGGCGTCGCCTGGGGCAAGCGCCTTTCCCCGGTAACGCTGATCCTGGCCGGGCTGGTGGTCAGCCTCTACTGCGGCGCGATTAATCAGCTGCTGGTGCTGTTCCATCACGATCAGCTGCAAAGCATGTTCCTGTGGAGTACCGGTACGCTCACCCAGACCGACTGGAGCGTTGTGCAGCGCCTGTGGCCGCAGCTGGCGGGCGGCGTCGTGCTGACGCTGCTGCTGCTGCGTCCGCTGACGCTCATGGGGCTGGATGATGGCGTGGCGCGCAACCTGGGGCTGGCGCTGTCGCTGGCTCGCCTGGCGGCGCTCACCCTGGCGATTGTGCTCAGTGCTCTGCTGGTTAACGCGGTCGGCATCATCGGGTTTATTGGCCTCTTTGCGCCCCTGCTGGCGAAAATGCTCGGGGCGCGTCGCCTGCTGGCGCGTCTGCTGCTGGCGCCGCTGATTGGCGCGCTGATCCTCTGGCTTTCCGATCAGATCATTCTCTGGCTGGCGCGCGTCTGGATGGAAGTGTCTACGGGGTCGGCAACGGCGCTTATCGGGGCGCCTCTGCTGCTGTGGCTGCTCCCGCGCCTGCGCAGTATCAGCGCGCCGGCGATGGACGCCGGTGATAAGGTCTATGCTGAACGTCAGTCGGTGCTGTGGTTCAGCCTTGCCGGTCTGGCGGTGTTGCTTATCGCCTCGTTTGCCGCCCTCGCGTTTGGGCGCGATGCCGCAGGCTGGCACTGGGCAACGGGTGACTTACTCAACGAACTATTACAGTGGCGCTGGCCGCGTATTCTCTCTGCGTTGTTTGCTGGCGTAATGCTGGCGGTCGCTGGCTGTATTATTCAGCGTCTCACCGGCAACCCGATGGCAAGCCCTGAAGTGCTGGGGATCAGCTCCGGCGCTGCCTTTGGCGTGGTGCTGATGCTGTTCCTGGTGCCGGGCAATGCGTTTGGCTGGCTGATGCCTGCCGGAAGTATCGGTGCGGCGGTCACGCTGATGATTATTCTGGTTGCCTCGGGCCGCGGCGGATTTTCTCCACACCGCATGCTGCTGGCCGGTATGGCCCTCAGCACCGCCTTTACCATGCTGCTGATGATGCTGCAGGCGAGCGGCGATCCGCGCATGGCGAAGATCCTGACCTGGATTTCCGGCTCAACGTACAACGCCACCGCCAGCCAGGTTGCCTGGTCAGGAAGCGTTATGATCGTGCTGCTGGCAATTGTGCCGCTGTGTCGTCGCTGGATGACCATTTTGCCGTTGGGGGGCGAAACCGCGCGTGCGGTTGGCTTAGCGCTGACGCCAACGCGCGTCGCGCTTCTGCTGCTGGCGGCGTGTCTGACGGCAACCGCCACCATGACCATCGGTCCGCTGAGCTTTGTAGGGTTGATGGCACCGCATATCGCCAGAATGATGGGTTTCCGCCGAACGATGCCGCATATTGTGATGTCGGCCCTGACGGGCGGGGTCATTCTGGTGTTTGCCGACTGGTGTGGAAGGATGGTGCTGTTCCCGTATCAGATCCCGGCGGGCCTGCTGTCGACCTTTATCGGTGCGCCGTACTTCATCTATCTGTTGAGAAAGCAGAGTCGGTAATAAAAGTAAACGGCAATCCCTGGATTGCCGTTTTAGTGTTTGCTCCCTCTCCCCGTGGGAGAGGGTTGGGGTGAGGGCACCAGGCCGCACATCTTACAACTTCGCAAACACCTTACGCGCAGCGTCGATGGTGTTATTGATATCTTCTTCGCTGTGCGCCACGGACATAAAGCCCGCTTCGAACGCGGACGGTGCCAGGTACACGCCTTCTTCCAGCATCAGGTGGAAGAAGCGCTTGAAGCGTTCAACGTCGCACTTCACCACGTCCTGGTAGCAGGTCACGGTTTTCGCATCGGTGAAGAAAATCCCGAACATGCCGCCGACATGGTTAACAACCAGCGGAACCCCCGCTTCTTCTGCGGCTTCCAGCAGACCGTTTGCCAACTGCGTGGTGCGGTCCGTCAGGGTTTCATGAATACCCGGCTGCGCCACTTCGGTCAGACAGGCGAAGCCCGCAGCCATGGCAATTGGGTTACCGGAGAGCGTGCCCGCCTGGTAAACCGGGCCGGTTGGCGCCAGGGCCTCCATCACGTCCTTACGACCACCGAAAGCACCGACCGGCATGCCGCCGCCGATGATTTTGCCGAGGCAGGTCAGGTCCGGCTCAACGCCGTAGTAAGACTGGGCACCCGCCAGCGCCACGCGGAAGCCGGTCATGACTTCATCGATGATCAGCAGCGCGCCGAACTCGTCGCACAGGGCGCGCAGGCCCGGCAGGAAGTCAGGCTGCGGTGGGATGCAGTTCATGTTGCCCGCAACCGGCTCAACGATAATGCAGGCGATTTCCTGCGGATACTGCTCGAACGCCGCGCGAACGGTGTTCAGATCGTTGTAGGTGCAGGTCAGGGTGTGCTTCGCGAAATCCGCAGGTACGCCAGGCGAGTTTGGCTGGCCGAGCGTCAGCGCGCCGGAGCCCGCTTTCACCAGCAGGCAGTCCGCATGGCCGTGGTAGCAGCCTTCGAACTTGATGATTTTGTCGCGACCGGTAAAACCGCGCGCCAGGCGGATGGCGCTCATGGTGGCTTCAGTACCGGAGTTCACCATACGCACCATGTCCATGGTAGGCACCAGTTCGGTAACCAGCTCCGCCATTTTCACTTCCATCTCGGTTGGTGCACCGAAGCTCAGGCCGCGCTGCGCGGCTTCGATGACCGCGTTACGAATGGCAGGGTGGTTATGTCCGAGAACCATCGGCCCCCAGGAACCGACGTAATCGATATAGGCTTTGCCATCGACATCATACAGATACGCGCCGTCAGCACGTTCAATAAACAGCGGCGTTCCGCCCACGCCGGTAAAGGCGCGAACAGGTGAGTTCACGCCACCTGGGATAAGCTCGCGGGCTGCACTGTAGAGGTTTTCAGACTTGCTCATGGCGTCGTTCCTGGTTCGTATAAAATGATTAAGCACACTATTCTAAGTGATTCGTGGAAGGTTATGAAATTTTTAGCCGGGTAATGCTTTAAGATTTGTTAAGTATTTTTCAGGCGACGCAGGGAAGGTCTCTGGTAAAATCTGCGCGGCTTTTTGTATGACGAATAAGAACAGGACATGAAATCAGATTCTCCGTCTTTTGAAGAACAACAGTTTACGCGCGCCCAGCACCGAATCAGCATTCGGCGGCTGCTCAATCGCGATAAAACGCCTCTGGCGATCCTGCTGGCCGCTGCCGTGGTGGGTACCCTTGCAGGACTGGTTGGCGTGGCGTTTGAAAAAGCGGTTAATGCCGTACTCAACTGGCGAGTGGGAACCGTAGCCGGTTTCGCCGAGAGCGAATGGCTGGTATGGGTAGCGGCATTCGGCCTGTCTGCGCTGTTTGCCATGGTGGGGTATTTTCTGGTGCGTAAATTCGCCCCGGAAGCGGGCGGGTCTGGCATTCCGGAAATTGAAGGCGCGCTGGAGGAGCTGCGTCCGGTGCGCTGGTGTAGGGTGATCCCGGTTAAATTCATCGGCGGCATGGGGACGCTGGGCGCGGGGATGGTGCTAGGCCGGGAGGGGCCAACGGTGCAGCTGGGGGGGAACGTCGGCCGCATGGTGGGCGATCTGTTCCGTATGCGTAGCGCCGAGGCGCGCCATACGCTGCTGGCCACCGGTGCAGCGGCGGGGCTTTCTGCGGCATTTAACGCGCCGCTTGCGGGTATTTTGTTCATCATCGAAGAGATGCGCGCGCAGTTCCGCTACAACCTGATCTCCATTAAAGCGGTGTTTACTGGCGTCATTATGTCGAGCATTGTCTTTCGCATCTTTAATGGCGAAGGGGCGGTGATTGAAGTCGGTAAACTGACCAACGCACCGGTGAACACCTTGTGGCTATATCTGATCCTCGGCATGATTTTTGGCGTGGTGGGGCCGCTGTTCAATGCCTTTATCTTACGCGCTCAGGATATGTTTCAGCGCGTTCACGGCGGCAATACCACGAAATGGGTGCTGATGGGCGGCCTGCTGGGTGGCATTTGCGGCGTGCTCGGCTTTATCGAACCGAATGCCGCGGGCGGTGGCTTCGGGCTTATTCCCATTGCTGCAGCCGGAAACTTCAGCGTGGGTTTGCTGCTGTTTATGTTTATCTCCCGGGTTATCACGACGGTATTGTGCTTCTCCTCCGGCGCTCCCGGCGGGATTTTTGCCCCGATGCTGGCGCTGGGAACGCTGCTCGGCACCGCGTTTGGTATGGCGGCTGAGGCGGGTTTCCCCGCTTACCATCTGGACGCTGGCACCTTTGCCGTGGCCGGGATGGGGGCACTGCTGGCCGCGTCCCTGCGTGCGCCGTTAACCGGCATAGTGCTGGTGCTGGAGATGACGGATAATTACCAGCTCATTTTGCCAATGATCATTACCTGTCTCGGGGCGACACTATTAGCCCAATTCCTGGGTGGAAAACCGCTATACTCCACCATCCTCGCGCGTACCCTGGCAAAACAAGAGGCGGAGCGGGCCACCACGCAGAATACTTGAATGAATTACCAGGGTATTAGATAATGACGAAAAGAATTGGGTGAATTTTACCCAATAGCAGTATTCATGGGAGCATAAGATGAGTGATGACGTAGCTGTGCCGCTGGAATTTACCGAAGCAGCAGCCAACAAAGTGAAAACCCTGATTGCCGACGAAGACAATCCGGATCTGAAACTGCGTGTCTATATTACCGGTGGCGGCTGCAGCGGCTTCCAGTACGGTTTTACCTTTGACGATCAGGTGAACGACGGCGATATGACCATTGAGAAGCAGGGCGTCGCGCTGGTGGTTGACCCGATGAGCCTGCAGTATCTGGTAGGCGGTTCGGTGGATTATACCGAAGGTCTGGAAGGTTCGCGCTTTGTGGTGACCAACCCGAACGCAACAAGCACCTGCGGGTGTGGTTCTTCATTTAGCATTTAAGCCTGAATGCGGATTGTAGGCCCGGTAAGCGAAGCGCCACCGGGCTTATAAACGACGACTATCTTGAAGTTTCATCCAGCGCAAACGTCGGCAGCTTCAGGTGCCAGCGTATCGCCGCTAAACGTATTACCAGCGTAACGACCATCCCCAGCATGGCCGCATTTTCCAGCGGTATCGCGAAGGTGTAGTACGCCGTGGCGTGCACAATCCCGCCAATTATACAGGCCGTGGCGTAGATTTCAGTCCGCAGGATCATCGGTACTTCGCGCGCCAGGATGTCGCGAATGATCCCGCCGCCTACGCCGGTCAACACCCCCATGCAGATCGCCACCATCGGCCCTGTTCCGGCATTGAAGGCTTTATTCACCCCGATCCCCACAAACACGGCCAGGCCCACGGCATCCAGCACCGGCAGGATCCATTTCGGTAATCTGCGAGGCTGGCGAACCAGTACAATGGTTAACAGACAGGTCACCATCGCCACCACCAGGTCGGTAGGATCTTTCACCCAAAACACCGGGCCATTATCCAGCGCCATATCGCGGATTGTCCCGCCGCCCACGGCGGTCACCACGCCCAGCACCAGCACGCCAAACGGATCCATGCGTAGTTTTCCGGCGAGCAGGACGCCGGAGATAGCAAAAACGGCTGTACCAAGAATATCCAGCCAATAAACGAGCATCGCTAAATCCTCGAACGTATGTTAGTGGCTCTCTGCCAGGGCGGCACAGAGCTGTTTTGCGGCGAGGATAATACGCGGGCTGGCGCGTTCAAACCAGTCGCTGTTAAGCGGGATCACCGGAATTTTTAGCTGGCTCTGCCAGAATTGTTTAATTTTAGGAATCTCGCTCGCATTTCCGACCACTACGATGGCCTGCGGCTGGCGCGCCAGAACCTGCTCACGGCTCACCTGAGGCCACGGTACCCGGCTGGCAGCAAAGATATTTTCACCGCCACAGACTTCGAGCACCTGGTTCTGAATCGAGCCTTTTCCGGTGGTGAACAGCGGCTGGCTGCCAAACTGCAGGAAGATGCGCTTTTTGGCTGGCGTATCGTATTGGGCTTTCAGCGCAGCATAGTCGCTGAGCATCTGGTTCGCCGCACTCTCGGCTTTTTGAGGCGCAGGGCTATAAGGCGCCAGGGCGCGCAGCGCCTGGGCGACTTGCTCAATACTTACCGCGTCAACCCACATGACTTTGATGCCAAGCGAGGTGAGCTGGTTAACCTGCCGCTCGGCGTTACCACCACGCCAGGCCAGCACGAGATCCGGTTTAAGCGCCACGATGCGCTCAAGGTTCATCCCTTGCCAGGTTGCCACTTGCTCAATGCCGGACGCCTGTGGGGGGTAATCCGAAAAGCTGCTGACGCCAACGGGCGTGATCCCGGCGGCAAACGCCAGTTCGGTATTGGCGGGGGAGAGGGTAATCACACGCGGCGCGGCGAAAAGCCACGCCGGTGCGAGCAGAAGCAGGGCGACCAGCGCCCTGAGGGACTGTTTAACCACGTGCCAGGTTCTGCACCAGGCGTTCCACCATCACGGTAGACTGTTTCGCTGCAACGGCCAGGAACTCGTCGAAGCTGATGTGAGACTGCTGGTCTGCCACGTCAGAGATGGCGCGAACCACTACAAACGGTACGCTGAAGTTGTGGCAAACGTGCGCAATCGCGGTCGCTTCCATCTCAACGGCAACTGCCTGCGGGAAGTTGTGGCGGATTTTCGCCAGACCGACGGAGCCATTGATGAACGCATCACCGCTGACAATCAGGCCGCGCACCGCGTTGAGGTTGAGCTCAGCAATACAGGTCTCTGCCGCCGCAATCAGTTTGTCGTCAGCTTTAAACCCTGCCGGGCAGCCCGGAAGCTGGCCGTATTCGTAGCCGAACGCGGTGACGTCAGCATCGTGGTAACGCGCTTCGTCGGAGACAACGATATCACCCACTTTCAGCGTCGGTGCCAGGCCGCCTGCCGAGCCGCTGTTAATGATGACGTCCGGCTTGCAGCGCTCAAGCAGCAGGGTCGCACCCAGCGCAGCAGCCACTTTACCGATGCCTGATTTCAGCAGAGCCACCTCAACACCGTTCAGCTGGCCGGTGTAGATCTCACAACCCCCGAGAGAGAGGGTCTGACGGTTCTCAATTTTGTCACGCAGGAGCGTAACTTCTTCTTCCATTGCACCAATAATGCCGATTTTCATAGATTTACTCGCGATGTGCCTTGTTAAGAGGCATAGTCTATCATGCGGTTAAGGGGAAACGCATTCTCACGCGGGGGAGCACATGTCACCAATCGATTTTCGTACCAAAATTAACTGGCACCGACGTTTCCGTTCGCCGCAGGGCGAAAAGAGCGAACATGAGATCCTGCGTATCTTCGAAAGCGATCGCGGCAGGATCATTAACTCACCCGCCATCCGGCGTTTGCAGCAAAAGACCCAGGTGTTCCCGCTGGAGCGTAACGCCGCGGTGCGCACGCGCTTAACCCACTCAATGGAAGTGCAGCAGGTCGGGCGTTATATTGCCAAAGAGATTTTAAGCCGCCTCAAAGAGCAACGTTTACTGGAAACCTATGGCCTGGATGAGCTGACGGGGCCCTTCGAGAGCATCGTTGAGATGGCCTGCCTGATGCACGATATCGGCAACCCGCCTTTTGGCCACTTTGGCGAGGCGGCTATTAATGACTGGTTTAAACAGCGGCTTCATCCGTCGGATGCGGTAAGCCAGCCACTCAGCGATGACCGCTGCATCGTGCGTGATTTACGCCTGCGTGAGGGCGAAGAAGGGCTAAACGATCTGCGCCGCAAAGTGCGCCAGGACCTTTGTCACTTTGAGGGCAATGCGCAGGGGATCCGGCTGGTGCACTCTCTGATGCGCATGAACCTGACCTGGGCGCAGGTCGGCTGCATTCTGAAATATACGCGTCCCGCCTGGTGGATGGGGGAAACGCCCGCGTCCCACAGTTATTTAATGAAAAAACCGGGCTATTACCTTTCCGAAGAGGCCTATATAGAACGGCTCCGTAAAGAACTTTCCCTGACGCCAAACGGCCGCTTCCCATTGACGTGGATTATGGAAGCCGCCGACGATATTTCCTATTGCGTGGCCGACCTGGAAGATGCCGTCGAGAAAAGAATATTCAGCGTCGAGGAGCTTTATCAGCATCTTTATGCAGCATGGGGAACCCATGAAAAAGGATCGCTGTTCGCGCAGGTTGTCGAAAATGCCTGGGAAAAATCGCGCTCAAATACGTTAAGCCGCAGTACGGAAGATCAGTTCTTTATGTATTTACGGGTCAATACATTAAATAAACTGGTGCCGTATGCCGCCTCACGCTTTATAGATAATTTGTCGCAGATCTTCAGCGGGGAATTCAACCACGCGCTGCTGGAGGATGACAGCAGTTTCAGCCAACTCCTTGAGCTTTATAAGCATGTGGCGATGCGGCATGTATTTAGCCATCCGGATGTCGAGCAGTTAGAGCTGCAGGGCTATCGGGTAATCAGTGGGTTACTGGAAATTTATTCCCCGTTGTTCCAGCTGTCGGTGGACGATTTCAGCGAGCTGGTGGAGCACGAGCGCGTGCGCAGAATACCCATCGAATCGCGGCTTTATCAGAAACTCTCTACCCGGCATCGCCTGGCCTATGTCGAGGCGATCGGTAAGCTGGATCGCCATTCTCCCCAATGGCCGGTGATGGAATATTATTATCGCTGCCGTCTTATCCAGGACTATATCAGCGGCATGACGGATTTGTATGCCTGGGATGAATACCGCAAGCTCATGGCGGTGGAATAACCACGGAGTTTTGTAAAGACGGCCAATAAATTTTTACCTTTTCCATAAACTTATGGCCGGAACTAAGCGGTATAAAATGAATCTGAGTTACACAGCAATTTTGCGTTACCTGTAAATCGAGATTGAGAAACATGAAAAAAACCACATTAGCAATGAGTGCACTGGCTCTGAGTTTAGGTTTAGCGCTGTCTCCTCTGACTGCTACTGCAGCTGAGACCGCGTCGTCGGCAGCAACCGCGCAGCAGATGCCAAGCCTGGCACCGATGCTCGAAAAAGTGATGCCATCGGTGGTGAGTATTAACGTTGAGGGTAGCACGACCGTCAATACGCCGCGTATGCCGCGTAACTTCCAGCAGTTCTTCGGTGACAATTCACCGTTCTGCCAGGACGGTTCGCCATTCCAGAGCTCTCCGTTCTGTCAGGGCGGTGGCGCAGGGGATGACAGCCAGGGCGGCGGCCAGCAACAGAAATTCATGGCGCTTGGCTCGGGGGTGATTATTGATGCGGCGAAAGGCTACGTCGTCACCAACAACCACGTTGTGGATAACGCTAACAGCATCAAGGTTCAGCTGAGCGATGGCCGCAAGTTCGATGCGAAAGTGGTGGGTAAAGACCCGCGCTCCGATATCGCGCTGATCCAGATTCAGGATCCGAAAAACCTGACGGCGATTAAGATTGCCGACTCCGACGCACTGCGCGTGGGCGATTACACCGTCGCTATCGGTAACCCGTTCGGTCTGGGTGAAACCGTGACCTCCGGTATCGTCTCTGCGCTGGGCCGTAGCGGCCTGAATGCGGAAAACTATGAAAACTTCATCCAGACGGATGCGGCCATTAACCGCGGTAACTCCGGTGGTGCGCTGGTGAACCTGAACGGCGAGCTGATCGGTATCAACACCGCTATTCTGGCACCGGACGGCGGCAACATCGGGATTGGCTTTGCTATCCCGAGCAACATGGTGAAAAACCTGACTGCTCAGATGGTGCAGTACGGCCAGGTGAAACGCGGCGAGCTGGGTATTATGGGTACCGAGCTGAACTCTGAACTGGCGAAAGCGATGAAGGTGGATGCGCAGCGCGGCGCGTTCGTGAGCCAGGTTATGCCGAACTCCTCTGCGGCGAAGGCGGGCATTAAAGCGGGTGATGTGATTACCTCCCTGAACGGTAAACCGATCAGCAGCTTTGCCGCCCTGCGTGCGGAAGTGGGCTCGATGCCGATTGGCAGCAAAGTGACCCTTGGCCTGCTGCGTGACGGCAAACCGGTTAACGTGAGCCTTGAGCTGCAGCAGAGCAGCCAGAATCAGGTAGATTCCAGCACTATCTTCAGCGGTATTGAAGGTGCCGAGATGAGCAATAAAGGCGCAGATAAAGGCGTGGCGGTGAACAACGTGAAGGCGAATTCACCTGCTGCCCGTATCGGCCTGAAAAAAGGTGATGTGATTATTGGGGCTAACCAGCAGCCGGTGAAAAACATCGCTGAATTGCGCAAAATCCTCGACAGCAAACCGTCTGTGCTGGCGCTGAATATCCAGCGCGGTGACACCTCAATCTACCTGCTGATGCAGTAATCCTTTTAAGCCCCTGCGTGCAGGGGCTTTCTCGTTTCTGTGACGCCTACCGCAACTCCATACTTCCCCCTCTCACTTTGTGCATTCGCACAATGCAGCCGTCGCTGAACTTCCCTATGCTTGAGCTCTGCTCACAGGAGGGTTACATGGCTGGCTGGCATCTTGATACCAAAATGGCGCAGGATATCGTGGCGCGCACCATGCGCATCATTGATACCAATATCAACGTAATGGATGCCCGCGGGCGCATTATTGGCAGCGGCGATCGCGAGCGTATTGGGGAATTGCACGAAGGTGCGCTTCTGGTGCTCTCTCAGGGCCGCGTGGTTGATATCGACGATGCGGTAGCGAAACACCTGCACGGCGTGCGTCAGGGGATTAATCTGCCGCTGCGTCTGGAAGGGGAAATTGTTGGCGTCATTGGTCTGACGGGCGAACCGGAATCTCTGCGTAAATACGGCGAGCTGGTCTGTATGACGGCGGAAATGATGCTGGAGCAGTCGCGTCTGATGTATCTGCTTGCCCAGGACAGCCGTTTACGCGAAGAGCTGGTAATGAACCTGATTCAGGCGGAAGAGCATACCCCTGCTCTCAGCGAATGGGCGCAGCGTCTGGGGATCGATCTGAACCAGCCGCGCGTGGTGGCGGTGATTGAGGTCGATAGCGGACAGCTTGGCGTAGACAGCGCGATGGCTGAACTTCAGCAGTTGCAAAATGCACTGGCGACGCCGGAGCGCGACAACCTGGTGGCGATAGTCTCGCTGACGGAAATGGTGGTACTCAAACCTGCGCTCAATCCGTTCGGCCGCTGGGATGCTGAGGATCATCGTCGTCGCGTGGAACTGCTGATCTCCCGTATGCAGGAGAACGGCCAGCTGCGTTTTCGCGTTGCCCTGGGCAATTACTTTACCGGGCCCGGCAGCATCGCCCGGTCCTGGCGTACTGCGCGCACCACCATGATGGTGGGCAAGCAGCGAATGCCGGAGAGCCGCAGTTATTTTTATCAGGATCTGATGCTGCCGGTGCTGCTCGACAGCCTGCGCGGTGGCTGGCAGGCCAACGAGCTGGCGCGGCCGTTAGTGCGCCTGAAGGCAATGGACAATAACGGCTTGCTGCGCCGGACCCTGCAGGCGTGGTTCCGCCATAACGTGCAGCCGCTGGCGACCTCAAAAGCGCTGTTTATTCATCGCAACACCCTGGAGTACCGGCTTAACCGGATTTCGGAGCTGACCGGGCTGGATTTGGGAAACTTTGACGACAGGCTACTGCTGTACGTGGCGCTGCAGCTGGACGAGCAGAGATGATGCAGTGTGCGTTTTCACCCTCTCCCTGTGGGAGAGGGCCGGGGTGAGGGAATCAGACCGCACCTGACTTATTTATTGCGAGTTAATTTCTCAAGATCCGCTTCAATCTCGCTGATCTTGTTGGTGACAACGCTTTCAAGGTGACGCAGATCGTCGAGGATCTTACGCTTGAGATCGACTTCAGTGCGATCGCGCTGGCAAATCTGATCGAGTTCATCGATCACATAGCGCAGATTAGGGCTGATTTCCTGAACTTCTTTATAGCCTTGTCCTACGCCGTCGGCGACGACGGTCTTACGCTGGCGTGGATATTTAAACTTCACGCTCTTGGCGAAAAACTCTCCTTTATCCTTGTGAAAATAGATTTTTAAAATGTCGTTGTTGGCTTCCTGGCGAAGGCTGTAACGATCAATTTCATCAGGATTGGTAATGCCCAGACTTTTCAGATTATCGTACATAGCGGTACCCTTATCTCAACATAACCTTTGAATAATTAACGAAAAAATTCCTTTTTGCCACCCTCACATACAAAAAAAGCGGGGTCGATCCTGATTACATTTCACTGAAATTACCGGGCAGGGAAGGTGCATTGCCCCCACTCGTTTATTGTTGTTTTTAACGACTACGTCAAGTGGAAATCAATTTTATACCTTAATCGGCATTCTCAAGGCTTACGCAGCATAGCGATAGCCGCGAGAAAAGGAGGGCGAGACGGGTATTCAAAAGCGGGGAAATGAGGCAAAGTTATCGCACAAAAGCGTAGCCCGCGGGGATAATGACATGTCAGGACGCATTGATTATCAAATCGAAAAATACAGCTTTGGCGCCGTAGAGGAGAGCCCAAGGCTCACGCACCAGTGGGCAGAAGTTGCCGCTGAGTGCCGCCAACTGAAGGCGGGTGCGGAAGAGCGTTTACGCATTGCCTTACTGAACGTGGATTATGTCACCAGCTTCGAACTGCCGTTCCGACTGGTGCTGACCCGTGCCCCTCAGCTCATCGCCGGGCTGCGCGATGAGTTTCAGCTAAGCCAGAAGAACGTTATCTTTAACGGCAAGCGCTTTGGCTGCGTGTATAGCCTGAAAGCCGATCTCAATGCGATTCCCGAGGCTTTTCAGTACCGCATGAGCACCCGCATTCGGCGGATCGATCCCACCGGACTTACGGCAGAGCCTTTCCGGCAGATTGCCAAAGAGGTAAAAGCGCCGCGTGAGCGACTGAAACTGGCGCTGGAGTCGGGGCTGGCGGTGACGGCTCTCGACGGGCTGTTCTGGCTGGGGAGCCAGCGTATGGCGGCGGATATCGCAGGGTTGCGAAAAAAGGGAATGGCAATCGCGACAGCGGAAACGGACGTTTTTGATGATTATACCGGGACGCACAGGCGGGTCCCGGTTTATCAACGCGTTGGGGATTAGTCGATGGTGCGCAGCAGTTCGTTGATGCCCACTTTACCGCGGGTTTTCGCATCCACTTTCTTCACGATAACCGCACAGTACAGGCTGTATTTACCGTCTTTTGACGGCAGGTTACCGGAAACCACCACGGAGCCCGCAGGAACGCGACCGTAGTGCACTTCGCCGGTTTCACGGTCGTAAATACGGGTGCTCTGACCGATGTAAACGCCCATGGAGATCACGGAGCCTTCTTCCACGATCACGCCTTCTACCACTTCTGAACGCGCGCCGATGAAGCAGTTGTCTTCAATGATGGTTGGGTTAGCCTGCAGTGGCTCCAGAACGCCACCGATGCCGACGCCGCCAGACAGGTGGACGTTTTTACCGATCTGCGCGCAGGAACCGACTGTCGCCCAGGTATCGACCATGGTGCCTTCGTCAACGTACGCACCGATGTTCACATAGGATGGCATCAGCACGGTGTTACGTGCGATGAATGCACCCTGACGTACTGCTGCCGGTGGTACCACGCGGAAACCTTCTTTCTGGAAACGCGCTTCGTCGTAATCCGCGAATTTCATTGGCACTTTATCGAAGTAGCGGCTTTCTGCTCCGTCGATAACCTGGTTATCGTTGATGCGGAAAGAGAGCAGCACGGCTTTCTTCAGCCATTGATGAGTGACCCACTGACCGTCGATTTTTTCTGCCACGCGCAGCGCGCCGGAATCCAGCAGGGAAATAACCTGGTTTACCGCTTCACGGGTCACGGTATCCACATTTGCCGGAGTGATCTCGGCGCGACGCTCAAAAGCGGACTCAATAACGTTCTGTAACTGCTGCATTGTTTACTCTTTCCATTTCACTAAAAAACACGTCACCCTTTATCGTTTGGATTGAGGGCTGCTGTCAACCGTTGTTGCACTTCAAGCTGCAGGTCATTATTAAGGGCACGCCGGTCGGCGGTGGCGATTATAAATAAATCTTCTACTCGCTCGCCAATGGTTGTAATTCGGGCCCCATGGAGCGAAATTCCCAGATCGGCAAAAACCTGGCCGACGCGGGCGAGCAACCCTGGCTGGTCGAGCGCGATCAGCTCCAGGAACGATTTACGGTCGGTATGGGTCGGCAGGAAGTTGACCTCGGTATCGACGGTAAAATGACGCAGTTTCGCCGGCTGACGGCGCGGCTGCGGTGGCTGCCAGCTGCGCTGGGTAATCGCCTGCTCCAGACCAAAGCGTATCCCTTCATGCCTGTCCGAGGACAGCGGGCTGCCGTCCGGCTCCAGCACAATAAAGGTATCCATCGCCATGCCGTCGCGGGTGGTAAAAATCTGCGCGTCGTGAACGCTCAGGTTACGCCTGTCCAGCTCGGCGCAGACGGCAGCAAACAGATAAGGCCGGTCCGGGCTCCAGATGAATATCTCCGTTCCGCCGCGCGTGGCCTGCGGGCTCAGCAGGATCATCGGCTGAGACAGATCATGCTTCAGCAGGTGCCGCGCGTGCCAGGCAAGCTGGTTTGGGCTATGGCGCACAAAATAGTTGGCACGGCAGCGGGCCCAAATCTGATGCAGCGCTTCTTCATCAATGTTATCCATCCGCAGCAGCGCCAGCGCCTGCAGCTGGTGATGACGCACGCGCTCGCGCATGTCCGGGGTGTTTTGCATCCCGCGACGCAGCTGTTTTTCGGTGGCGAAGTACAGTTCGCGCAGCAGGCTCTGCTTCCAGCTGTTCCACAGGGTTTCGTTGGTGGCGCAAATATCGGCCACCGTCAGGCAGACCAGGTAGCGCAGGCGATTTTCCGTCTGGACTTCTTCGGCGAACTGCTTGATCACTTCCGGATCCTGAATATCACGACGCTGGGCGGTAACCGACATCAGCAGGTGATGGCGCACCAGCCAGGCGACCAGCTGCGTTTCACGCGAGTTGAGACCGTGCAGTTCGGCAAATTTCAGCACGTCCTGCGCGCCCAGCACCGAGTGATCGCCGCCGCGGCCCTTGGCGATGTCGTGGAACAGGGCGGCAATCAGGATCAGTTCAGGGTGGGTCAGGCGCGGCCACAGCTCCACGCACAGCGGGTGGCGGGGCCGCGTCTCTTCTTTCGCAAAGCTTTCCAGCTTGAGCATGACGCGGATCGTATGTTCATCCACCGTATAGGCGTGGAACAGATCAAACTGCATCTGCCCGACGATGTGCGACCACTGCGGCATATAGGCCCACAGCACGCTGTGGCGGTGCATCGGTAGCAGACCGCGGCTGACGGCGCCCGGGTGGCGGAGCATGCTCAGGAACAGCGACCGCGCTTCCGGGATATAGCACAGCGGCTGCGTCAGATGACGGCGCGCGTGGCGCAGATGGCGCAGGGTGGTGGAGTAGATCCCGGTGATGGTGCTGTTGCGCACCATGGTGTAGAACATCCGCAGGATTGCTTCCGGCTCGCGGATAAACAGCGTTTCGTCGCGCAGATCGATCAATGTGCCGCGCAGCTGGAATTCGTCATCAATCGGGCGCGGCTTTTCGTCCGCCGTCAGGGCGAGGATTGCTTCATCAAACAGCTGCAACAGCATCTGGTTCAGCTCGGTGACCCGGCGGGTGACGCGGAAGAAATCCTTCATCATCTGCTCAACCGGCTCGTTACCTTCGCCCTGATAATTCAGCCGCTGTGCCACGCTGAGCTGGCGGTCGAACAGCAGGCGGTTATCGTAGCGGGTAACTTCCAGATGCAGGGCAAAACGGATGCGCCACAGCAGGTGCAGACACTCGTTTAGCTCGTTACGTTCGGCCTCGGTCAGGAAGCCAAAGCCGACCATCTCGTCCATTGAGGTGGCGCCAAAGTGGCGACGGGCGACCCACTGTAACGTGTGGATGTCGCGCAGGCCGCCGGGGCTGCTTTTAATATCGGGTTCAAGATTATAGCTGGTGCCGTGGTAGCGCTGGTGGCGCTGGTTTTGCTCCTCGACCTTAGCGGCGAAGAATTTCTCAGATGGCCAGAAGCCGTCGCTGAAAATATGCTTTTGCAGCTCCAGGAACAGCGCGACGTCGCCAATCAGCAGACGGGTTTCAATCAGGTTGGTGGCGACGGTCAGGTCAGATAACCCCTCCAGCAGGCACTCTTCCAGGGTGCGCACGCTGTGGCCCACTTCAAGCTTGACGTCCCAGAGCAGGGTCAGCAGTTCGCCAATTTTTTGCGCCTGTTCGTCCGGCAACTTTTTGCGGCTTAAGATCAGGAGATCGATATCGGAGAGCGGATGAAGCTCTCCGCGGCCATAGCCCCCGACGGCAACCAGCGCAACATCACTGATTTGCCCAAATCCGTAATCGATCCACAAACGCTGCAGCAGCTGGTCGATAAATTCGGTGCGCGCTTCAATGAGCTGCTCGGCAGATACGCCCGCGTCGAACGCGCTGCCCAGCCAGCGATGGAAAACGTCCATATGGGCTTTTATGTGCGCGCAGGTCAGCTCGTGCGGCGGCCAGACGCCCGGGTTATCGGGCTGGTCGGGGAGGGTGGGAAGTGCTGTGTTAGCATACTGTTCGGGTAATAGATTACTCATCGTGCGCCACCCATAAGAAAAAGCTATCGCCATTAAAAAAGCCGGCATTTGCCGGCTTCTTATCACTCAATGTTCGTCAGTATCGCCGGGATGGTGTCATCCTTGCGCAACGTCATAATTTCGCAGCCGTTGTCCGTTACCACAATAGTATGCTCGTACTGGGCAGACAAGCTTCTGTCTTTGGTTTTCACCGTCCAGCCGTCTTTCATGGTGCGAATGCGGTAGTCACCGGCGTTGACCATCGGTTCGATGGTGAAGGTCATCCCTTTTTGCAGTACCACGCCGCCGTCATCGGCATCATAGTGCAGAACCTGCGGTTCTTCATGGAAGACGCGGCCAATGCCGTGACCGCAGTACTCGCGCACCACGGAGAAACCTTCCGCTTCCACAAATTTCTGAATTGCGGCACCGAGGGTGCGCAGGCGAATACCCGGTTTAACCATTTTCAACGCCAGGTAAAGGCTCTCTTGCGTCACTTTGCACAGACGCTCGCCCAGAATCGTTGGTTTGCCAACGATGAACATTTTTGAGGTGTCACCGTGGTACTCGTCTTTAATGACGGTCACGTCGATGTTGACGATGTCGCCATCTTTCAGCAGTTTTTCGTCGTCAGGAATACCGTGGCAAACCACTTCATTAATAGAGATGCAGACGGATTTCGGGAAACCGTGGTAGCCGAGACAGGCGGAAACCGCGTGCTGCTCGTTAACGATATAGTCATTACAGATGCGATCCAGTTCGCCGGTGCTGACGCCCGGCTTCACGAACGGCTCGATCATTTCCAGCACTTCCGCGGCCAGACGACCGGCGACGCGCATCTTTTCAATTTCTTCAGGTGTCTTAATAGAGATAGCCATGTAATCTGTCCATCGGTGTCGATTTTTTCGACAATACTAGTCTAAGTGTCGTCAATGGTATCAGTCAGGCACGCTCCGTGCCAAATTGAGAATCATTAACAGCACACTCCGCCAACAACTGTTGGTTTCTGGTCGTGTTTTGTGGTATAAAGCGCGCCGGACTTCCGATCCATCTCAGATACACAGGCTGGACGGAAGCGACAAATCTCACTTTGTGTAACAACACACACGTATCGGCACATATTCCGGGGTGCCCTTCGGGGTCGGTAATATGGGATACGTGGAGGCATAACCCCAACTTTCAATATAGAGGTTTTAAAACATGGCAACTGTTTCCATGCGCGACATGCTCAAGGCTGGTGTTCACTTCGGTCACCAGACCCGTTACTGGAACCCGAAAATGAAGCCTTTCATCTTCGGCGCGCGTAACAAAGTTCACATCATCAACCTTGAGAAAACTGTACCAATGTTCAACGAAGCCCTGGCTGAGCTGAACAAGATCTCTTCCCGTAAAGGTAAGATTCTGTTCGTTGGTACTAAGCGCGCTGCAAGCGAAGCTGTGAAAGATGCTGCTAACAGCTGCGACCAGTTCTTCGTGAACCATCGCTGGTTGGGCGGCATGCTGACCAACTGGAAAACTGTTCGTCAGTCCATCAAGCGCCTGAAAGATCTGGAAACCCAGTCTCAGGACGGTACTTTCGACAAGCTGACTAAGAAAGAAGCGCTGATGCGCACTCGTGAACTGGACAAGCTGGAAAACAGCCTGGGCGGTATCAAAGATATGGGCGGCCTGCCAGACGCGCTGTTCGTAATCGATGCAGACCACGAGCACATCGCTATCAAAGAAGCTAACAACCTGGGTATCCCGGTATTCGCTATCGTTGATACCAACTCCGATCCGGACGGTGTTGACTTCGTTATCCCGGGTAACGACGACGCAATCCGTGCTGTTAGCCTGTACCTGAGCGCTGTAGCTGCTACCGTTCGTGAAGGCCGTTCCCAGGATCTGGCTTCTCAGGCGGAAGAAAGCTTCGTAGAAGCTGAATAATAAGGTTTTACCCCTTATTAGTACCGTGTATGAATAGGGGCCCATTATCGGCCCCTTTTTTCAATTTACACTGTTTGGCCTCCGGCCGGGCAGTTCACATCTCCCGAGGATTTAAGAATGGCTGAAATTACCGCATCCCTGGTAAAAGAGCTGCGCGAGCGTACTGGCGCAGGCATGATGGATTGCAAAAAAGCGCTGACTGAAGCGAACGGCGACATCGAGCTGGCAATCGAAAACATGCGTAAATCCGGTGCGATCAAAGCAGCTAAGAAAGCAGGCAACGTTGCTGCTGACGGCGTGATCATCACTAAAATCGACGGCACCTACGGCATCATTCTGGAAGTTAACTGCCAGACTGACTTCGTTGCTAAAGATGGCGGTTTCCAGGCATTTGCGAACAAAGTTCTGGACGCAGCTGTTGCTGGCAAAATCACTGACGTTGAAGTTCTGAAAGCACAGTTCGAAGAAGAACGTGTTGCGCTGGTTGCTAAAATCGGTGAGAACATCAACATCCGTCGCGTATCTTCCCTGGAAGGCGAAGTACTGGGTTCTTACCAGCACGGCGCACGTATCGGTGTTCTGGTTGCGGCTAAAGGCGCTGACGAAGAGCTGGTTAAACAGCTGGCTATGCACATCGCTGCAAGCAAACCAGAATTCGTTAAGCCAGAAGACGTGTCTGCTGAAGTGGTAGAGAAAGAGTACCAGGTTCAGCTGGACATCGCGATGCAGTCTGGTAAGCCAAAAGAAATCGCAGAGAAAATGGTTGAAGGCCGCATGAAGAAATTCACCGGCGAAGTTTCTCTGACTGGCCAGCCTTTCGTTATGGATCCAAGCAAGTCTGTTGCTCAGCTGCTGAAAGAGCACAACGCTGACGTAACTGGCTTCATCCGCTTCGAAGTGGGCGAAGGCATCGAGAAAGTTGAGACTGACTTCGCAGCAGAAGTTGCTGCAATGTCCAAGCAGTCTTAATGATTGAAAAGGAGCCGCCTGAGGGCGGCTTCTTTTTGTCACCCGTCACAGGAAATCAGACAGGCTCCAGTATCGCTGTACTGATTTGCGGCATATTATGTCGCCAGAATTAACTCCCATCTTAATCGTTGACAGTCTCAGGAAAGAAACATGGCTACCAATGCAAAACCCGTGTACAAACGCATTCTGCTTAAGCTGAGTGGCGAAGCGCTGCAGGGATCGGAAGGCTTCGGTATTGACGCAAGCATCCTTGATCGCATGGCACAGGAAATCAAAGAACTGGTCGAACTGGGTATCCAGGTTGGCGTGGTCATTGGCGGTGGCAACCTTTTCCGTGGTGCTGGTCTGGCGAAAGCGGGGATGAACCGCGTTGTGGGCGACCACATGGGTATGCTGGCAACCGTGATGAATGGCCTGGCAATGCGTGACGCCCTGCATCGCGCTTATGTGAACGCCCGCCTGATGTCCGCGATTCCACTGAATGGCGTATGCGATAATTACAGCTGGGCAGAGGCCATCAGCCTGCTGCGCAACAACCGCGTGGTGATCCTCTCCGCCGGTACGGGTAACCCGTTCTTTACGACCGATTCCGCTGCCTGCCTGCGCGGTATCGAGATCGAAGCTGATGTGGTACTGAAAGCGACCAAAGTCGATGGCGTGTTTACTGCCGACCCGGCAAAAGATCCTTCTGCCACCATGTACGATCAGCTGAGCTACAGCGAAGTGCTGGATAAAGAGCTGAAAGTGATGGATCTTGCCGCCTTCACGCTGGCTCGCGACCACAAATTGCCGATCCGCGTCTTCAACATGAACAAACCTGGCGCACTGCGTCGCGTGGTCATGGGCGAAAAAGAAGGCACTTTGATCACGGAATAATTTCCGTTGACGATAAATACAGGTAAGATTCCGCTTTACTTTGTAGTGGTATCTTACCTGGACGCGCCTTTGGCGTTGTCATGAATTAAACGCGACTATACTTAGCACACCTGTAGCGCTGTGCTGGCGGATAGTCTGCCTGAGACAAGTTTTCAAGGATTCGTAACGTGATTAACGACATCAGAAAAGATGCTGAAGTACGCATGGACAAATGCGTAGAAGCGTTCAAAAACCAAATCAGCAAAATCCGTACTGGCCGTGCTTCCCCAAGCCTGCTGGATGGCATCATCGTAGAATACTACGGTACGCCAACGCCTCTGCGCCAGCTGGCGAGCGTGACGGTTGAAGATACCCGTACGCTGAAAATCAACGTCTTCGATCGCTCTATGAGCCCGGCCGTTGAGAAAGCGATCATGGCCTCTGACCTGGGTCTGAACCCAAGCTCTGCAGGCGCTGACATCCGCGTTCCGCTGCCTCCGCTGACGGAAGAACGTCGTAAAGACCTGATCAAAGTGGTTCGCGGTGAAGCTGAGCAGGGTCGTGTTTCCGTGCGTAACGTGCGCCGTGATGCGAACGATAAAGTGAAAGCACTGCTGAAAGAAAAAGAGATCAGCGAAGATGACGATCGTCGTTCTCAGGACGACATTCAGAAAATGACCGACGCTGCCATCAAGAAAATTGATGCGGCGCTGGCAGAAAAAGAAGCGGAACTGATGCAGTTCTGATTTCTGTCGTACACTGATAAACGCCGTTCAGAGGGACTTCGGGTCTTGCTGGCGGCGTTTTGCTTTTATCTGGTCTAACTTTTTTCGGGCATCTCATGAAGCATTTAACACTCCTCGGCTCAACCGGCTCCATCGGTTGCAGTACTCTCGACGTCGTCCGCCATAATCCTGAACTTTACACCGTGACAGCGCTGGTGGCCGGTAAGAATGTGCAGCGTATGGTCGAGCAGTGCCTGGAGTTTATGCCCCGCTACGCGGTGATGGATGACGAAGAGAGCGCGCGTCTGCTGAAAGCCCAGCTGCGGGAGAAGGGCAGCCGAACCGAGGTGCTGAGCGGCCAGCAGGCGGCCTGCGAGATGGCTGAGCTGGATGAAGTTGACCAGGTTATGGCGGCCATCGTCGGAGCGGCCGGGCTGCTGCCGACACTTGCTGCGATCGATGCCGGTAAAGACGTTTTGCTCGCCAATAAAGAGTCGCTTGTTACCTGTGGCCGCCTGTTTATGGACGCGGTAAAACAGCGTGGGGCGCGCCTTTTGCCGGTTGACAGCGAGCACAACGCCATTTTTCAGAGTTTACCGCAACCTTTTCAACAGAACCTGGGGTACGCTGACCTGGAGCAGAATGGCGTCGTGTCGATTCTGCTTACCGGGTCTGGTGGCCCGTTCCGTGAAACGCCACTGTCTGAACTGCGCGCAATGACGCCGGACCAGGCATGCCGTCATCCGAACTGGTCAATGGGGCGTAAAATCTCCGTTGACTCAGCCACCATGATGAACAAAGGTCTGGAATACATTGAAGCGCGCTGGCTGTTTAATGCGTCAGCGAAGCAGATGGAAGTACTGATCCACCCGCAGTCGGTGATTCACTCGATGGTGCGCTATCAGGATGGCAGCGTGCTGGCACAGCTCGGCGAGCCGGATATGCGTACGCCTATTGCCCATTCAATGGCGTGGCCAAACCGGGTGAAATCCGGCGTGAAGCCGCTTGATTTCTGTAAGCTCAGTTCCCTGACGTTCAGTGAACCAGACTACGATCGTTATCCTTGTCTGAAGCTTGCAATGAATGCCTTTGACCAGGGGCAGGCGGCGACGACGGCACTGAATGCAGCCAATGAAATTACCGTTGACGCATTTCTGAATCAGCAGATCCGTTTTACCGATATCGCGACGTTAAATTTATCGGTACTGGAGATGATGGATTTGCGCGAGCCACAAAGCGTGGAAGAGGTGCTGGCGGTGGATACAGCTGCTCGTGATATTGCGCGTAAACAGGTGACACGTCTTGCAAGCTGGTGATAAAGCAAGCACTAGTGGTCGTGCTATTTGTTAGCGTTGGGCTTCAGTGATATAGTCTGCGCCACCTGATCGCAGGAATTTGACTTTATGTGGTCAGGTAAGCCGTGGTTTGACACGGCTTTTTTATGTACAGGCTTAAGTATTCCTGAGTACCGTTAAATCCTTTTCAGGGACAAAAAACGCGTTATGTTGTCTGCGAATCAACCAATAAGCGAAAACTTGCCAGCTCATGGCTGCCGTCATGTAGCAATCATCATGGATGGCAACGGGCGCTGGGCGAAAAGACAAGGGAAAATACGAGCCTTTGGGCATAAAGCGGGAGCGAAATCTGTTCGCCGTGCCGTTTCTTTTGCCGCTAATAACGGCATTGATGCGTTAACGCTCTATGCTTTTAGCAGTGAAAACTGGAATCGACCTCCGCAGGAAGTGACTGCGTTGATGGAATTGTTTGTGTGGGCGCTAGACAGCGAAGTAAAAAGCCTGCACCGCCACAACGTTCGCCTGCGCATCATTGGCGATACCAGTCGTTTTAACTCACGTTTGCAGGAGCGGATTCGTAAAGCAGAAGCGCTGACTGAAAATAATACTGGTCTGACGCTCAACGTTGCGGCGAATTACGGTGGACGCTGGGATATTATCCAGGGCGTTCGGCATCTGGCCGAACAGGTTCAGGAAGGGCTGTTGAGACCCGACCAGATTGATGAAGAGGCGCTGAGCAAGCAAATCTGCATGAATGAACTGGCACCTGTGGATTTGGTAATTAGGACAGGGGGGGAACATCGCATAAGTAACTTTTTGATATGGCAAATTGCCTATGCTGAACTTTACTTTACGGATGTTCTTTGGCCCGATTTTGATGAACAAGACTTTGAAGGTGCGCTGCATGCCTTTGCCAATCGAGAGCGTCGTTTCGGCGGCACCGAGCCAGGTGGCGACAAAGCCTGATGGGGGTAGCTTTTGCTGAAGTATCGCCTGATTTCCGCTTTTGTTTTAATACCCATTGTCATTGCGGCGCTGTTTTTACTGCCCCCGGTGGGATTCGCCATTGTTACGCTGGTAGTGTGCATGCTCGCCGCGTGGGAATGGGGACAGTTTAGCGGCTTTACCTCGCGCAGCCAGCGAGTATGGCTTGCGGTACTCTGTGGCTTTATCCTGGCCATAATGCTGTTTACGTTGCCTGAATATCACCATGATATTCATCAACCGCTGGTTGCCGGCTCCTTGTGGATATCGTTGGCCTGGTGGGTTGCCGCGCTGTTGCTGGTTCTTTTTTATCCAGGCTCCGCGGCATTATGGCGTCATTCAAAAGTGCTGCGACTGATTTTTGGTTTGCTCACCATTGTTCCGTTTTTCTGGGGCATGGTCGCGCTGCGAGCCTGGCACTATGACGAAAACCATTACAGTGGTGCGATCTGGCTGCTTTATGTGATGATTCTCGTCTGGGGGGCTGACTCCGGGGCCTATATGTTTGGTAAACTGTTTGGCAAACATAAGCTGGCACCAAAAGTTTCTCCGGGTAAAACCTGGCAAGGCTTCATCGGCGGCTTGTTTACGGCAGCGATCATCTCCTGGGGCTATGGCGTCTGGGCAGATCTGGCCGTAGCACCGTCAATACTGCTGGTGTGCTCGATTTTTGCTGCACTTGCCTCAGTGCTCGGTGATTTAACCGAAAGTATGTTTAAGCGTGAAGCAGGGATTAAGGACAGCGGACATCTTATTCCAGGGCATGGCGGTATACTGGATCGCATTGACAGCCTGACAGCGGCTGTTCCAGTATTTGCTTGCCTGCTTTTACTGGTATTCGGGACGATTTAACGGAAGGTTTTATGCTGAGCATTCTCTGGAATCTGGCGGCGTTCATTGTTGCACTGGGTGTACTGATTACCGTGCATGAATTTGGCCATTTCTGGGTTGCTCGCCGTTGTGGTGTGCGGGTAGAGCGATTCTCCATTGGTTTTGGCAAATCACTCTGGACGCGCACCGACCGTCACGGCACGGAATTTGTCATCGCCCTTATCCCGCTTGGCGGCTACGTCAAAATGCTCGACGAACGCGTTGAGCCTGTCGCTCCTGAACTGCGGCACAGTGCGTTTAACAACAAAACCGTTGGACAACGCGCCGCCATCATTGCTGCCGGACCGGTAGCCAACTTCATCTTTGCGATTTTCGCTTACTGGCTGGTGTTTATCATCGGCGTCCCTGGCGTGCGTCCGGTAGTGGGGGAGATTGCCCCTGACTCCATCGCGGCGAGTGCGCAAATTACGTCCGGGATGGAACTTAAAGCGATTGATGGCATCGAAACCCCTGATTGGGATGCCGTGCGACTGCAGCTGGTAGCCAAAATTGGCGATCCGCAGACAACCATCAGCGTATCGCCGTTTGGGTCAGACGCGCGTCAGGACAAAGTACTGGATTTACGCCACTGGCGTTTCGAGCCAGACAAAGAGGATCCCGTCGCTGCGCTGGGCATTCGTCCCCGCGGCCCGCAGATTGAGCCGGTGTTAGCCGAAGTACAGGCAAATTCGGCGGCGAGTAAAGCAGGTTTGCAAGCTGGCGACAGGATCGTTAAAGTCGATGGTCAACCATTAACAGAGTGGATGACCTTTGTTACTCTGGTGCGCGATAATCCGGGGACGTCCCTCGCGCTGGAAGTTGAAAGGCAAGGTAGTCCGCTTTCGCTGACGCTGATCCCGGATACGAAGTCGGTCGGCAAAAAGGCAGAAGGGTTTGCAGGCGTTGTGCCAAAAGTGATCCCGCTGCCAGATGAGTACAAGACAATACGCCAGTATGGGCCGTTCAGCGCCATTCTTGAAGCCACGGATAAAACATGGCAACTGATGAAGCTGACGGTCAACATGTTGGGGAAATTGATAACCGGTGATGTGAAACTGAACAACCTCAGTGGGCCAATCTCGATTGCTCAGGGGGCTGGGATGTCAGCGGAGTTCGGGGTGATTTACTATCTCATGTTCCTCGCGCTTATTAGCGTGAACCTTGGGATTATCAACCTGTTCCCGCTTCCCGTTTTAGACGGGGGTCATCTGCTGTTTTTAGCGATTGAAAAGCTAAAAGGCGGACCGGTATCCGAGCGAGTTCAAGACTTTAGTTATCGCATTGGCTCGATTTTGCTGGTGCTGTTAATGGGGCTTGCACTTTTCAATGATTTCTCTCGGTTGTAAGAGAGTTAGTTAGGAAGAACGCATAATAACGATGGCGATGAAAAAGTTGCTCATAGCGTCGCTGCTGTTTAGCAGCGCCACCGTATACGGTGCTGACGGGTTCGTAGTGAAAGACATTCATTTCGAAGGCCTTCAGCGTGTCGCCGTTGGTGCGGCCCTCCTCAGTATGCCTGTGCGCCCCGGCGATACGGTTAATGATGATGATATCAGTAACACCATCCGTGCTCTGTTTGCCACCGGCAACTTTGAGGACGTCCGCGTCCTGCGCGATGGTGATACGCTGCTGGTACAGGTAAAAGAACGTCCAACGATCGCCAGTATCACTTTCTCCGGTAACAAGTCGGTGAAAGATGACATGCTCAAGCAAAACCTTGAAGCATCGGGTGTTCGTGTGGGTGAATCTCTGGACCGCACAACCCTTTCAGACATTGAAAAAGGTCTGGAAGACTTCTACTACAGCGTCGGTAAATACAGCGCCAGCGTGAAAGCGGTTGTCACTCCGCTCCCACGTAACCGTGTTGACCTGAAACTGGTCTTCCAGGAAGGTGTTTCTGCGAAGATCCAGCAGATCAACATTGTGGGTAACCACGCGTTCAGCACCGACGAACTGATCTCGACCTTCCAGCTGCGCGATGAAGTGCCGTGGTGGAACGTAGTTGGCGATCGTAAATACCAGAAGCAGAAACTGGCGGGCGACCTTGAAACCCTGCGCAGCTACTATCTGGATCGCGGTTATGCCCGCTTCAACATCGACTCGACTCAGGTCAGTCTGACTCCGGACAAGAAAGGTATCTACATTACGGTTAACATCACTGAAGGCGATCAGTACAAGCTTTCTGGTGTTGAAGTGAGTGGTAACCTGGCGGGGCATTCTGCTGAGATCGAATCGCTGACCAAAATTCAGCCAGGCGATCTGTATAGCGGCTCCAAAGTCACCAAAATGGAAGACAGCATTAAGAAGCTGCTCGGCCGCTATGGTTACGCCTATCCGCGCGTACAGACTCAACCGGAAATCAACGACGCGGATAAAACCGTTAAGCTGCACGTTAACGTTGATGCGGGCAACCGTTTCTACGTGCGTAAGATCCGCTTCGTCGGTAACGACACCTCCAAAGACTCCGTTTTGCGCCGCGAAATGCGCCAGATGGAAGGTGCGTGGCTGGGCAGCGACCTGGTCGACCAGGGTAAAGAGCGTCTGAACCGTCTGGGCTATTTTGAAACTGTAGACACTGAAACCCAGCGTGTACCGGGGAGCCCGGATCAGGTTGATGTCGTTTATAAAGTGAAAGAGCGTAACACCGGTAGCTTTAACTTCGGCGTGGGCTACGGCACGGAAAGCGGCGTGAGTTTCCAGGTGGGCGTCCAGCAGGATAACTGGCTGGGTACGGGTTACTCTGTTGGTATTAACGGTACCAAAAACGACTACCAGACCTACTCTGAGTTCTCCGTTACTAACCCATACTTCACCGTTGACGGTGTAAGCCTGGGCGGTCGTATCTTCTATAACGACTTTAAAGCGGATGATGCAGATCTGTCTTCCTACACCAATAAAAGTTACGGTGTGGACGGAACGCTTGGCTTCCCGGTTAACGAATACAACACCCTGCGCGCGGGCTTAGGTTACGTGCATAACGACCTGTCCAACATGCAGCCGCAGGTGGCGATGTGGCGTTATCTGGACTCTATCGGCCAGTCTGCAAGCACGTCCAGCGATGACAACGGTTTTGCTGCAGATGACTTCACCTTCAACTACGGCTGGACTTACAACCGTCTTGACCGCGGTTACTTCCCAACGGAAGGCTCTCGCGTCAACCTGAACGGTAAGGTGACCATTCCTGGTTCCGATAACGAATTCTACAAGGTGACGCTGGATACCGCGTCCTACTTCCCAATTGATGACGATCACAAGTGGGTGGTTCTGGGTCGTACCCGTTGGGGCTATGGTGACGGTATCGGCAGTAAAGAGTTGCCGTTCTATGAGAACTTCTACGCGGGTGGTTCAAGTACCGTGCGTGGCTTCCAGTCCAACAACATTGGTCCGAAAGCGGTTTATTACGGCGGTAATGATGAAGATAACTGCGCAAGCCGTGATCCAAAACAAGTATGTAGCTCTGATGATGCGGTAGGCGGTAACGCCATGGCCGTGGCCAGCCTGGAGTTCATCACCCCAACGCCATTTATCAGTGATAAATACGCGAACTCCGTACGTACATCCTTCTTCTGGGATGCGGGTACGGTGTGGGATACCAACTGGCAGAATACTGAGCAGATGCGTCTGGCTGGCGTTCCAGACTACAGCGATCCGAGCAATATTCGCATGTCTGCCGGTATCGCATTACAATGGATGTCACCGCTGGGGCCGTTGGTCTTCTCCTACGCCCAGCCGTTTAAGAAATACGATGGAGACAAAGCGGAGCAATTCCAGTTTAACATTGGTAAAACCTGGTAATAATCCGCTGCAACGGAATGCGTTGGCAGTGTAGCGCTGACAACCGGCGATCGGTCAAACGGTCGCCTTGCCACGCAAAGAACGGTACCTTCTGGTGCCAATGGGATGGTAAGGAGTTAATTGTGAAAAAGTGGTTATTAGCTGCAGGTCTCGGTTTAGCGATGGCAACTTCTGCTCAGGCAGCAGACAAAATCGCAATCGTCAACATGGGTAATTTGTTTCAGCAGGTTGCACAGAAAACGGGTGTTTCTGCGACGCTGGAAAACGAATTCAAAGGCCGTGCGAGCGAACTGCAGCGTATGGAAGGCGATCTTCAGTCCAAAATGCAGCGTCTGCAGCGTGATGGTTCTACCATGAAAGCAAGCGATCGCAGCAAACTGGAAAAAGACGTTATGGCTCAGCGCCAGACCTTCTCCCAGAAAGCGCAGGCTTTCGAGCAGGATCGTCAGCGTCGTTCTAACGAAGAGCGTGGCAAGCTGGTGACTCGCATTCAGACTGCTGTTAAAGCAGTTGCTGCCGATCAGAGCATCGATCTGGTTGTTGATGCGAACGCCGTTGCTTTCAACAGCAGCGATGTTAAAGACATCACCGCTGATGTTCTGAAACAGGTTAAATAAGTAATGCCTTCAATTCGACTGGCTGATTTAGCTCAGCAGTTGGATGCAGAATTACACGGTGATGGCGATATCGTCATCACCGCTGTTGCGTCCATGCAATCTGCTAAAGCTGGCACGATTACCTTCATGGTAAGCCCTAAGTACCGTGAACAACTGGCTCAATGCCAGGCGTCAGCTGTTGTTCTGACGCAGGACGATCTTCCCTTTGCCACTGGAAGCGCGCTGGTAGTGAAAAATCCCTACCTGACGTATGCACGCATGGCTCAAATTCTTGATACCACGCCGCAGCCGGCGCAGAACATTGCTGCCAGCGCAGCGATTGATCCGACGGCTAAGCTGGGTAACAACGTGGCCGTTGGCGCGAATGCGGTTATTGAATCTGGCGTTGAGCTGGGCGATAACGTCGTCATTGGCCCTGGATGCTTTGTTGGGAAAAATACGAAAATCGGCGCTGGAACCCGTTTATGGGCCAATGTGTCCGTTTATCATGAAGTTGAAATCGGCGAAAATTGCCTCGTCCAGTCCAGTACCGTGATTGGTTCTGATGGCTTTGGCTACGCGAACGATCGCGGTAACTGGGTTAAGATCCCGCAGCTTGGTCGCGTTATTATTGGCGATCGCGTGGAGATCGGGGCCTGTACAACGATCGACCGTGGTGCACTCGACGACACGATCATTGGTAATGGTGTTATCATCGATAACCAGTGCCAGATTGCGCATAACGTTGTGATTGGCGACAATACCGCGGTTGCGGGGGGCGTCATCATGGCGGGCAGCCTGAAAATTGGTCGTTACTGCATGATTGGCGGCGCGAGCGTGATTAATGGCCATATGGAAATATGCGACAAGGTGACGGTGACGGGTATGGGCATGGTAATGCGTCCTATCACTGAACCTGGCGTCTATTCCTCCGGTATTCCGCTGCAACCCAACAAGGTATGGCGTAAAACAGCAGCTCTGGTGATGAACATTGATGATATGAGCAAGCGACTCAAGTCTCTTGAGCGTAAGATCGATCAACAAGACTAAACGTCACCCGTTTAACGCTATCTTTCCCGGCCTGTCGGCTTTCTAATAAACCGGCAGGCCGTGTTATTATTGTTATCAGTACATTTTGACAGGAAGAGTATTTTGACTACTGACACTCATACTCTGCATATTGAAGAGATTTTAGAACTTCTGCCGCACCGCTACCCGTTTCTGCTGGTAGACCGCGTGCTGGATTTTGAAGAAGGTCGTTTTCTGCGCGCAGTGAAAAATGTTTCCGTGAACGAACCGTTCTTCCAGGGACACTTCCCGGGTAAGCCTATCTTCCCGGGTGTGTTGATTCTGGAAGCGATGGCTCAGGCTACCGGTATTCTGGCGTTTAAAAGCGTCGGTAAGCTGGAGCCGGGTGAACTGTATTACTTCGCAGGTATTGATGAAGCGCGCTTCAAGCGTCCTGTCGTGCCTGGCGATCAGATGATCATGGAAGTCACTTTTGAAAAAACGCGTCGTGGCCTGACTCGCTTCAAAGGCGTAGCGCTGGTTGACGGCAAAGTTGTTTGCGAAGCGACGATGATGTGTGCTCGTAGCCGGGAGTCCTGATACGTGATTGATAAATCCGCCTTTATTCATCCTACCGCTATTGTGGAAACCGGTGCCATCATTGGTGCTAATGTCCACATTGGCCCGTTCTGTATTGTTGGACCCCATGTCGAAATTGGTGAGGGTACAGTACTGAAATCTCACGTTGTCGTGAATGGTCACACGACCATTGGCTGCAATAACGAGATCTATCAGTTCGCTTCCATCGGCGAAGTTAACCAGGATCTGAAATATGCTGGTGAGTCGACCCGTCTGGAAATTGGCGATCGTAACCGCATTCGCGAAAGCGTCACCATTCATCGTGGAACCGTGCAGGGTGGTGGGTTGACGAAGGTGGGCAGCGACAACCTGTTTATGGTTAATGCGCATATCGCGCACGACTGTACCGTGGGTGACCGCTGTATTCTTGCCAACAACGCAACGCTGGCAGGACACGTTTCGGTTGATGACTTCGCAATTATTGGCGGCATGACCGCAGTCCATCAGTTCTGCATCATTGGTGCACACGTGATGGTCGGCGGATGCTCCGGTGTGGCGCAGGACGTCCCACCGTATGTGATTGCGCAGGGCAACCATGCCACGCCGTTTGGCGTGAACATCGAAGGCCTCAAGCGTCGTGGTTTTAGCCGCGAAGCGATTACCGCCATCCGCAACGCGTACAAATTGCTGTACCGTAGTGGTAAAACACTGGAAGAGGCGAAGCCGGAAATTGCCGAACTGGCGAACAAGCATCCTGAAGTGAACGCGTTCATGGAGTTCTTTGACCGTTCAACAAGGGGCCTGATTCGTTAATGGTCGACAGTCGTCCGCTTACGATAGCCCTGGTCGCCGGAGAAACCTCCGGCGATATTCTTGGTGCAGGTCTCATCCGTGCGCTTAAGGCGCGTGTACCCAATGCTCGCTTTGTGGGCGTAGCGGGCCCGCTGATGCAGGCCGAAGGCTGTGAAGCCTGGTATGAAATGGAAGAGCTGGCCGTTATGGGCATCGTTGAGGTGCTGGGGCGCCTGCGACGCTTGCTGCATATTCGTGCCGATCTCACCCGCCGCTTTACCGAACTCAAACCCGATGTGTTCGTCGGTATCGATGCACCCGATTTCAACATTACCCTCGAAGGTAATCTGAAAAAGCAGGGCATCAAAACCATTCACTATGTCAGTCCGTCCGTGTGGGCGTGGCGACAGAAACGCGTTTTCAAAATCGGACGGTCCACCAACCTGGTGCTGGCTTTCCTGCCTTTCGAAAAAGCGTTTTACGACAGATTTAATGTTCCGTGCCGTTTTATCGGTCATACCATGGCGGATGCGATGCCGTTGGATCCGGATAAAAACGCGGCGCGCGACGCGCTGGGCATCCCGCACGATGTGCACTGTCTGGCGCTGCTGCCGGGCAGCCGTGGCGCAGAGGTAGAGATGCTGAGCGCTGATTTCCTGAAGACCGCGCAGATTCTTCGCCAGACCTATCCCGATCTTGAAGTGGTTGTGCCGCTGGTGAATGCCAAACGCCGCGAGCAGTTTGAGCGCATCAAAGCCGAAGTCGCCCCCGGTCTTCACGTCCGTCTTCTCGACGGAAAAGGACGGGAAGCCATGTACGCGAGCGATGCCGCTCTGCTGGCCTCTGGTACGGCGGCGCTGGAGTGTATGCTGGCGAAATGCCCGATGGTGGTCGGTTATCGTATGAAGCCGTTTACCTTCTGGCTGGCAAAACGTCTGGTGAAAACGGATTATGTCTCCCTGCCAAATCTGCTTGCCGGGCGCGAGCTGGTAAAAGAGCTGCTGCAGGATGAGTGCCAGCCGCAGGCGCTGGCGGATGCCCTGCTGCCGCTGCTGGCCAACGGCAAGACCAGCCACCAGATGCACGATACCTTCCGTGAACTGCACCAGCTGATCCGCTGTAATGCTGATGAGCAAGCGGCTGATGCAGTGCTGGAGTTAGCAAAATGATGGAATTTATTTATCCCCACACGCACCTCGTTGCCGGAGTGGATGAGGTCGGACGCGGCCCGCTGGTGGGGGCCGTGGTGACCGCGGCGGTGATCCTCGATCCAACGCGCCCGATTATTGGTCTGAATGACTCAAAAAAACTGAGTGAGAAGCGCCGCCTGGCACTGTTCGATGAAATTAAAGAGAAGGCGCTGGCCTGGAGCGTTGGGCGCGCAGAGCCGAATGAGATTGACGATCTGAATATTCTCCACGCCACGATGCTGGCAATGCAGCGAGCTGTTGCTGGCCTGAAGGTTGTGCCTGAATATGTGCTGATCGACGGTAACCGTTGCCCGGCGCTGCCTATGCCTTCTATGGCCGTCGTTAAAGGCGACAGTCGCGTCGCAGAGATCAGTGCAGCTTCTATTATTGCCAAAGTGACGCGCGATGCCGAAATGGCCGCGCTGGACCTTACTTATCCTCAGTATGGTTTCGGCCAGCATAAGGGGTATCCAACGGCTTTCCATCTGGAAAAGCTGGCTGAACATGGCGCAACCGAACATCATCGGCGCAGTTTTGGCCCGGTGAAGCGCGCGCTGGGACTGGTGTCCTGAATCAATACGCAAGCAATTAAGTAACGCGGAATCTGAAGATGGCTGAACCACGTTTCGTACACCTGCGGGTGCATAGCGACTATTCCATGATCGATGGGCTGGCGAAGACCGGGCCGCTGGTAAAAAAGGCGGCCTCTCTGGGCATGCCCGCGCTGGCGATCACCGATTTTACCAACCTGTGTGGCCTGGTGAAGTTCTACGGAACGGCGCATGGCGCGGGAATGAAGCCTATCGTCGGTGCGGATTTTCATGTGCAGAGCGATCTCATCGGCGATGAGCTGACGCAAATCTCCGTGTTAGCCATGAACAATACGGGCTACCAAAACCTTACCCTGCTTATCTCAAAAGCCTATCAGCGCGGTTACGGCGCACTGGGCCCGTGGATTGACAGGGAATGGCTGGCTGAACTGAACGAAGGGCTGCTGTTGATCTCCGGTGGCCGCATGGGCGATGTCGGTAAATCACTGCTGCGCGGTAACAGCGCGCTGGTGGATCAATGCGTCTCGTTCTATGAAGAGTACTTCCCGAATCGTTACTATCTGGAACTGATTCGAACCGGTCGGCAGGATGAAGAGAACTATCTGCACGCTGCTGTCGCGCTGGCAGAAGAGCGCGGCTTGCCCGTTGTGGCGACGAATGACGTGCGTTTCCTGGAGTCCGGTGATTTTGACGCGCACGAAATTCGCGTTGCTATCCACGATGGCTTCACCCTCGACGATCCGAAACGTCCACGCAACTACTCATCGCAGCAGTACATGCGCAGCGAAGAGGAGATGTGCGAGCTCTTCTCCGACATTCCGGAAGCGCTGGAAAACAGCGTGGAGATTGCCAAGCGCTGTAACGTGACCGTGCGCCTCGGCGAATATTTCCTGCCGCAGTTCCCGACGGGGGACATGACCACGGAAGATTTCCTGGTCATGAAATCGAAAGAAGGTCTGGAAGAGCGTCTCGAATTCCTGTTCCCGGATGAAGAAGAGCGTAAAAAACGTCGTCCGGAGTATGACGAACGCCTGGATATTGAACTTCAGGTGATTAACCAGATGGGCTTCCCTGGCTACTTCCTGATCGTAATGGAGTTTATCCAGTGGTCGAAGGATAACGGCGTTCCGGTTGGTCCGGGCCGTGGCTCGGGGGCGGGCTCGCTGGTGGCGTATGCGCTGAAAATCACCGACCTCGATCCGCTGGAATTTGACCTGCTGTTCGAACGCTTCCTCAACCCGGAACGTGTTTCCATGCCCGACTTTGACGTCGACTTCTGCATGGAAAAACGCGACCAGGTTATCGAGCACGTAGCCGATATGTACGGCCGTGACGCGGTTTCGCAGATCATTACCTTCGGCACCATGGCAGCGAAAGCGGTTATCCGCGACGTGGGCCGCGTGCTGGGTCACCCGTACGGTTTTGTCGATCGTATTTCTAAGCTGGTACCGCCCGATCCGGGCATGACGCTGGCAAAAGCGTTTGAAGCCGAGCCGCAGCTGCCGGAAATCTACGAAGCTGACGAAGAAGTCAAAGCGCTGATCGACATGGCGCGTAAGCTTGAAGGCGTGACGCGTAACGCCGGTAAGCACGCGGGGGGCGTGGTTATCGCCCCGACCAAAATCACCGACTTTGCGCCGCTCTACTGCGACGAAGCGGGCCAGCACCCGGTCACCCAGTTCGATAAGAACGACGTGGAATACGCCGGGCTGGTGAAGTTCGACTTCCTCGGCCTGCGCACGCTGACCATCATTAACTGGGCGCTGGAGATGATCAACGCCCGCCGCGAGAAGAACGGCGAGCCGCCGCTGGATATCGCGGCCATCCCGCTGGATGACAAGAAAAGCTTCGACATGCTGCAGCGCTCGGAGACGACAGCCGTCTTCCAGCTTGAATCCCGCGGCATGAAAGACCTGATTAAACGCCTGCAGCCCGACTGCTTCGAAGATATGATCGCACTGGTGGCCCTGTTCCGTCCGGGCCCGCTGCAGTCAGGGATGGTAGATAACTTCATCGACCGTAAGCACGGACGCGAAGAGATTTCCTACCCGGACGTGCAGTGGCAGCACGAAAGCCTGAAGCCGGTACTGGAGCCAACCTACGGCATCATCCTGTATCAGGAACAGGTCATGCAGATTGCCCAGGTGCTTTCCGGCTATACCCTCGGCGGCGCGGACATGCTGCGTCGTGCTATGGGTAAGAAAAAACCGGAAGAGATGGCCAAGCAGCGCTCTATTTTTGAAGACGGTGCGAAGAAAAACGGCGTTGACGGCGAACTGGCGATGAAAATCTTCGACCTGGTGGAGAAATTCGCCGGGTACGGGTTTAACAAATCCCACTCCGCTGCCTATGCTTTGGTTTCGTACCAGACGCTGTGGCTGAAAGCGCACTATCCCGCTGAGTTTATGGCGGCGGTGATGACCGCCGATATGGACAACACCGAGAAGGTGGTTGGCCTCGTGGATGAGTGCTGGCGTATGGGTCTGAAGATCCTGCCGCCGGATATTAACTCCGGGCTTTACCATTTCCACGTCAACGATGACGGAGAGATCGTCTACGGGATCGGCGCGATCAAAGGCGTGGGTGAGGGGCCGATCGAGGCGATCATCGAAGCGCGTAACAACGGCGGCTACTTCCGCGAGCTATTCGATCTCTGCGCCCGTACCGATACCAAAAAACTGAACCGCCGCGTGCTGGAAAAGCTGATCATGTCCGGCGCGTTCGACAGGCTGGGGCCGCACCGCGCCGCGCTGATGAACTCTCTCGGCGATGCGCTGAAAGCAGCCGATCAGCACGCGAAAGCGGAAGCCATTGGCCAGGCGGATATGTTTGGCGTACTGGCGGAAGAGCCAGAGCAGATTGAGCAGTCTTACTCCAACTGTCAGCCCTGGCCAGAACAGGTGGTGCTGGATGGTGAACGTGAAACGTTAGGTTTGTACCTGACGGGACACCCGATCAACCAATACATCAAAGAAATTGAGCGCTATGTCGGAGGCAACAGGCTAAAAGACATGCATCCGACAGATCGTGGTAAAATCACCACGGCTGCGGGGCTCGTGATTGCTGCAAGGGTTATGGTCACCAAGCGCGGCAATCGTATCGGCATCTGTACGTTAGATGACCGTTCCGGGCGTCTGGAGGTGATGCTGTTCACCGACGCGCTGGATAAATACCAGCAATTGCTGGAAAAAGACCGCATACTTATCGTCAGCGGACAGGTCAGCTTTGATGACTTCAGTGGGGGGCTTAAAATGACCGCCCGCGAAGTGATGGACATTGACGAAGCCCGGGAAAAATATGCTCGCGGGCTTGCTATCTCGCTGACGGACAGGCAAATTGATGACCAGCTTTTAAACCGACTCCGTCAGTCTCTGGAACCCCACCGCTCGGGGACCATTCCAGTACATCTCTACTATCAGAGGGCGGATGCACGTGCGCGGTTGCGCTTTGGCGCAACGTGGCGTGTCTCTCCGAGCGATCGTTTACTGAACGATTTGCGTGGCCTCATTGGTTCGGAGCAGGTGGAACTGGAGTTTGACTAATACAGGAATACTATGAGTCTGAATTTCCTTGATTTCGAACAGCCGATTGCTGAGCTGGAAGCGAAAATCGATTCTCTGACAGCGGTAAGCCGTCAGGATGAAAAACTGGATATTAACATCGACGAAGAAGTGCATCGTCTGCGCGAAAAAAGCGTAGAACTGACGCGCAAAATCTTTGCCGATCTCGGCGCATGGCAGATCGCCCAGCTGGCGCGTCACCCACAGCGTCCGTACACCCTGGATTATGTCCGCCTGGCGTTTGACGAATTTGACGAACTGGCAGGCGATCGCGCATACGCTGACGACAAAGCTATCGTCGGCGGTATCGCGCGTCTGGACGGACGCCCGGTGATGATCATTGGTCATCAGAAAGGCCGTGAAACCAAAGAGAAAATCCGTCGTAACTTCGGTATGCCAGCACCAGAAGGCTACCGTAAAGCCCTGCGACTGATGGAGATGGCCGAGCGTTTCAATATGCCTATCATCACCTTCATCGATACTCCGGGTGCATACCCTGGCGTGGGCGCGGAAGAGCGTGGCCAGTCTGAAGCCATCGCACGTAACCTGCGGGAGATGTCTCGCCTGAAGGTTCCGGTCATCTGCACCGTTATCGGTGAGGGTGGTTCCGGCGGTGCGCTGGCGATTGGCGTGGGTGATAAAGTGAATATGCTGCAGTACAGCACCTATTCCGTTATCTCTCCGGAAGGCTGTGCGTCCATTCTGTGGAAAAGCGCCGACAAAGCGCCGCTGGCCGCTGAAGCGATGGGCATCATTGCGCCACGTCTGAAAGAGCTGAAGCTGATCGACACCGTTATCCCGGAACCTCTGGGCGGCGCGCATCGTAAGCCGGAAGTGATGGCTGCTTCCCTGAAAGCACAGCTGCTGGCCGACCTGGCCGATCTGGACGTCCTGAGCAAAGAAGATCTGCTCAACCGTCGTTACCAGCGTCTGATGACCTACGGTTACGCATAAGCTTCACAATTATCTGAAAAGCCGCACGATGTTGCGGCTTTTTTTATACCTGCCGTTTACCTTAACTATGCTTATCTGATGTTTTTCAAGGAGGTAAACCATGAACATCATTGCCATCATGGGGCCACACGGCGTCTTTTATAAAGACGAGCCCATCAAGGAGCTGGAGCAAGCCCTTAAAGCACGCGGATATCAGCTAATCTGGCCGCAGAACAGCGCCGATCTGCTGAAATTCATCGAACATAATCCGCGCATCTGTGGCGTGATATTCGACTGGGACGAATACGACATGGAGCTGTGCAGCGAGATCAACAGGCTGAATGAATATCTTCCGCTCTACGCCTTTATCAACACTCACTCCACCATGGACGTCAGCGCTCACGATATGCGCATGGCGCTGTGGTTCTTTGAATACTCGCTCGGCGTGGCGGAAGATATTGCGACCCGCATTCAGCAATACACTGGCGAATATCTTGATAACATCACACCGCCGTTCACGCGCGCGCTATTCACCTATGTGAAAGAGGGGAAATACACCTTCTGTACGCCGGGACACATGGCCGGAACGGCCTATCAAAAAAGCCCGGTGGGGTGCCTGTTCTACGATTTCTTCGGCGGCAACACCCTGAAAGCAGACGTGTCGATTTCAGTGACCGAGTTAGGCTCTCTTCTGGATCACACCGGCCCGCATCTTGAAGCTGAAGAGTATATCGCCCGCACCTTTGGCGCCGAGCAGAGCTATATGGTGACCAACGGCACCTCGACCTCGAACAAAATCGTCGGAATGTACGCCGCGCCAACCGGAAGCACGTTGCTGATTGACCGTAACTGCCATAAATCGCTGGCGCACCTGCTGATGATGAGCGACGTCGTCCCGATCTGGCTGTCACCCACGCGTAACGCGCTCGGTATCCTCGGCGGCATTCCGCGCCGGGAGTTCACGCATCAAGCCATCGAAAGTAAGGTTGCGGCGATACCCGACGCAAGCTGGCCTGTCCATGCGGTGATTACCAACTCCACCTATGATGGTCTGCTCTACAATACGAACTGGATCAAGCAGACGCTGGACGTACCGTCGATTCACTTCGATTCCGCGTGGGTGCCGTACACCAATTTCCACCCGATTTATTCGGGTAAAAGTGGGATGAGCGGCGAGCGCGTGCCGGGCAAAGTGTTTTTCGAAACGCAGTCGACGCACAAAATGCTGGCCGCATTTTCGCAGGCGTCTCTTATTCACATCAAAGGCGAGTACGACGAGGATACGTTTAACGAAGCCTTTATGATGCACACCACCACCTCACCGAGCTATCCGCTGGTGGCGTCTATTGAAACGGCCGCGGCGATGCTGCGCGGTAATCCGGGTAAACGCCTGATTAACCGCTCGGTGGAACGGGCGCTGCATTTCCGTAAAGAGGTCCAGCGGCTGAAGGATGAGGCCGACGGCTGGTTCTTCGATATCTGGCAGCCGGAAGCGATCGACGAGGCGGAGTGCTGGGCCGTCGCGCCGGGAGAGAGCTGGCACGGCTTCCGGGATGCCGATGCGGACCACATGTTCCTCGATCCGGTTAAGGTAACGATCCTGACGCCGGGGATGGACGAGCAGGGCGTGATGGGCGATGAAGGGATCCCCGCCGCGCTGGTGGCGAAGTTCCTTGACGAGCGCGGCGTGGTGGTGGAGAAGACCGGCCCCTACAACTTGCTGTTCCTGTTCAGTATCGGGATCGATAAAACCCGGGCAATGGGGCTGCTGCGCGGGCTGATGGAGTTTAAGCGCGCCTACGATCTCAACCTGCGGGTGAAGAACATGCTGCCGGATCTCTACGCGGAAGATCCTGACTTCTACCGCACGATGCGCATTCAGGATCTGGCCCAGGGGATCCACAGGCTGATCCGCCAGCACGATCTGCCGCGCCTGATGCTCCAGGCGTTTGATGTCCTGCCTGATATGAAACTGACGCCTCACAAGGCCTGGCAACGGCAGGTGAAAGGTGAAATCGAAACCATTGAGCTGGAAAACCTGGTCGGGCGGATATCGGCCAACATGATCCTGCCGTATCCACCAGGCGTGCCGCTGCTGATGCCGGGTGAGATGATCACCGAGGAGAGCCGGGCAGTGCTCGATTTCCTGCTGATGCTCTGTTCGGTAGGACGCCACTATCCGGGCTTTGAAACGGATATCCACGGCGCGAAACGCGATGAAAACGGCGTGTACTGGGTGAGAGTCCTAAAATAAATGTGACCGCTTGCCAGGTGTGGGTTTTCGGTTGTAACGTTCAGGCATCATAAAAAGGAGAAGCTATGCTGGGTTTAAAAGCGGTTCACCATATTGCGATCATTGCCACCGATTATGCGAAAAGTAAGGCCTTCTACTGCGACATTCTTGGCTTTACGCTCATGAGCGAAGCCTACCGCGAGGAGCGCGACTCCTGGAAGGGCGATCTCGCGTTAAACGGGCAGTATGTGATTGAGCTGTTCTCTTTTCCTTTTCCGCCTTCGCGTCCGTCCCGCCCGGAAGCCTGCGGCCTGCGTCATCTGGCCTTCAGCGTTGATGACCTTGATAGCGCAGTAAAACATCTGGAAGCGCACGGCGTGACGTGCGAGGCGATTCGTGTCGATCCGTTTACCGACAAGCGCTTTACCTTTTTTAACGACCCGGATGGCCTGCCGCTGGAGCTTTACCAGCAGTAATGTTTGTCCTGTGTGATAATGCCCGCTCAGTTCGGGCATTTTTTATGTGTAATTTCCTATGACCTTACCCGCTATCGCACAAGCCGTTTCACCGTACCGCCAGCTGCTGGTGGGGTTTAGCGGTGGCCTGGATTCCACCGTGTTGCTGCATCGCCTTAGGCTCTGGCGCGACCGGGACCCTGACGTTCAGCTTCGGGCTATACACATCCATCACGGGTTAAGCCCACACGCGGAGGAGTGGGTGGCGCACTGTGAAGCCTTGTGTGAGGCGTGGGCTATCCCGCTCGTCGTTGAGCGCGTCACGCTTGCGGATGAAGGACTGGGTATTGAGGCGCAGGCGCGTAAAGTTCGCTACGCCGCGTTTGCCGGGGCATTACGTACTGGAGAAGCGCTGGTCACGGCGCAGCATCTGGACGATCAGTGCGAAACTTTTTTGCTGGCGCTTAAGCGGGGCAGCGGACCCGCTGGGCTTTCCGCCATGCCGGCGCTTTCTGAGTTTGCCGGGACGCAATTATTGCGTCCGCTGCTTGGCGAGACCCGCGCATCGCTGGAATCCTGGGCGCGGGAACATCGGCTGAGCTGGATCGAAGATGAGAGCAACCAGGACGACAGCTACGATCGTAACTTCCTGCGTCTGCGCGTCCTCCCGCTTTTAAGCGAGCGCTGGCCGCATTTTGCCGACGCGACAGCAAGAAGCGCCATGCTGTGCGCCGAACAGGAAAGCCTGCTGGATGAGTTACTCAGCGAAGAGCTGGCTGATCTGATCTCTGAAGACGGTGCGCTGGCGATCGCGCCGCTGGAGGCGGCAAGCCCGGTGCGTCGGGCCGCGCTGTTACGCCGCTGGCTCGCCTCTCATCATGCTGTGATGCCGTCGCGGGCAATGCTGAGCCGCATCTGGGACGAAGTCGCACAGGCGCGGGAAGATGCGTCCCCTTGCGTACACCTGAATGGCTTCGAGGTCAGACGCTATAAAGGAAAACTCTGGTGGGTAAAATCCTTCCCCCCGCTGACCAATGTGGTGCTCCACTGGCCGTCACCGGAGGCTCCGTTAATATTGCCCCAGGATGCGGGGAGTGTCTCTCTGATGCCGACGGGTCATGTGCGTCTGCCAAACCCCGGTGAACCGGTCAGCGTGCGCTTTAAGGCTGGCGGCTTGCTGCATATCGTCGGACGCAACGGGGGACGGAAACTGAAAAAGATATGGCAGGAATGCAACGTGCCGCCGTGGCTGCGCGACACCACGCCGCTGCTGTTCTACGGTGAAACGCTGATTGCTGCTGCAGGGGTGTTCATCACGGAAGCGGGGTGGACAGAAGAAGGGGCATGCTTCGAGTGGCGGAAAGCGTAACGGGCAGCCCGGCTGCCCGTTAGTGTCATCAGGATTCGCTCACCACGACGGTGCCGATTTGCGGGTGGCTGAAGCTGGCTATTTTGTCCAGACGCAGCTCACGCGTCGCACCGGCGTCTTCCACGACCAGGTATTCCACATTCTTGCGTGAAACCAGATCGCTGGCCTTCGCCTTCAACACTTCGCCATCTTTTAGCTCCAGCGTCAGTATTAAATGATGCTGGCAGGCGAGTTCGAGGTTGTCATAGTCATCACAATTGATGGGTTGATAAGTATCATTCATCGACATAATCGCTCACCAGTAAATTCGCCGCAGCATACGCTGCTTTTTCCCTGACCGACTCTGAAAGGCTCTCATCAGAGGCCACTTCATTAAGCACTTTCAATACACAGCCCAACGCGTCCGGGACATACCCCAGATCTCCGCTGGCGATTTCCGCATACCGTTTGCGAATTAACTCACAATAATTATTCACATCCCCTCCCGCCAGCGCACTGACTTACTGTGAGATATCATTAAGCCTACGAAGATAAACTCGGTTTAGCAAGGTGACTATACCATACTCATTTAAGCAATATCAGCGCCTTGATAGTGGTGTATTTATTACTCCGTAACAGCCTTTTGCCTCTGTTTTCGCTACAATGTGCGGCTGATTCGAATGGAGTTCTCTCATGGCGCTGAAAGCGACAATTTATAAAGCAGTGGTCAACGTGGCCGATCTTGATCGCAACCAGTTTCTGGACGCGTCGCTTACTCTGGCACGCCACCCCTCCGAAACTCAGGAGCGCATGATGCTGCGCCTGCTGGCGTGGATTAAATACGCCAACGAGCGGCTGCAGTTTACCCGCGGCTTAAGCGCGGAAGACGAGCCTGAAGCCTGGCTGCGCAACGATCATCTTGGGATCGATTTATGGATTGAACTCGGTCTGCCGGACGAGCGCAGGATTAAAAAGGCGTGTACTCAGTCCGCGGAAGTGGCCTTATTCGCCTATAACCAGCGCGCGGCGGAAATCTGGTGGCAACAAAATAAGAATAAATGCGCGCAGTTTAAAAATCTCGCCGTCTGGTATCTGGATGATGAACAGCTGGCGCAGCTGAGCGAGTTCGCCAGCCGAACGATGGCGTTGCAGGCAACGATTCAGGACGGCGCCATCTGGCTTTCTGATTCTCAGAATAATCTGGAAATTCATCTGACGGCCTGGCAGCCTGCGCCATGATCGTTTTGTCCCGAAACGTCAGCATCCCTGATAACGAGCTGGAGATCACCGCCATCCGTGCTCAGGGTGCGGGTGGACAGCACGTCAATAAGGCTTCAACGGCTATCCATTTGCGTTTTGACATTCGGGCATCAAGCCTGCCAGAGTATTATAAGGAAAGTCTGCTCGCTGCCAGCCATCACCTGATCACCAGCGAAGGTGTGATCGTGATTAAAGCCCAGGAGTACCGCAGCCAGGAATTAAACCGGGAAGCGGCGGTAGCCAGGCTGGTGGCGGTCATCAAAGAGTTAACGGCAGTACAAAAAAGCCGCCGGGCAACGCGGCCAACCCGCGCATCGAAAGAGCGTCGGCTGTCCTCGAAAGCTCAAAAATCCACAGTGAAAGCACTACGCGGTAAAGTTCGTCGCCCGATGGAGTGACGAAAGGGAACACAATTTTCATAAGGAATTCATTGTGAAAAAAGCATTATTTTCAGCGCTGGCAGTGAGTACGCTGTTTGCGCTTTTCGGGTGTAACAACCGTTCTGAAACGCAGGTTTTGCAGCCAGCGCAGAATGAAGAGTTAAAGCCAATGCAGCAGAGCTGGCGGGGCGTATTGCCTTGCGCGGATTGCGAAGGCATTGAAACGTCACTGTTCCTGCAAAAAGACGGTACCTGGGTGATGAACCAGCGCTATCAGGGCGCAAAAGAACCCTCTTCATTTGCGACTTACGGGACATGGGCGCGTACGGCTGAGAAGCTGGTGCTGACGGATACTTCCGGTGACAAAACCTGGTTCCGCCCTAAAGGCGAGAACATGGAAATGCTCGACCGGGAAGGCAATCCGATTGAATCCCAGTTCAACTACACGCTGACACCGGTGAAAGCGGCGCTGCCTGCCACGCCGATGGCGATGCGGGGGATGTATTTCTATATGGCGGATGCGGCGATCTTTACCGACTGCGCTACCGGTAAGAAAGTCAGCGTGGCAAACAATGCACAGCTTGAACGTGATTACGCCGTGGCGCGCGGCAATGACAGCAAGCCGATATTGTTGACGGTTGATGGTCACTTTACGCTGGAGCCAAACCCGGATAGCGGGGAGATGGTGAAAACGCTGGTGGCAGATAAAGACGCGAAATTTATTGCGGGCAAAGACTGTAGCAGCAAATAAGCTGACGTTGAGCCATTAAAAAACCCCGCCTGAGCGGGGTTTTTTGTTTAGCCTTTGATGGCTTTCACCAGGTAATCAAGAATGTCGCCGGTCTTGATCATCTGTTTTTCGCCGCTGCGACGGTATTTGTATTCAATCTCATCGCTGTCGAGGTTACGGTCGCCAATGACGACGGTGTGCGGGATACCGATCAGTTCCATATCGGCAAACATCACGCCCGGACGCTCTTTGCGGTCATCCATCAGCACTTCAATACCCTGAGCGCGCAGCTCGGCGTACAGCTTCTCGGCCAGCTCCTGCACGCGGTAAGATTTGTGCATGTTCATTGGCAGAATAGCCACCTGGAACGGCGCAATATTGTCCGGCCAGACGATGCCGCGTTCGTCGTAGTTCTGCTCGATGGCCGCAGCCACCACGCGCGTCACCCCGATACCGTAGCAGCCCATGGTCAGGATCTGGTTACGGCCATCTTCACCCTGAACGGCGGCGTTCAGCGCGCGAGAGTATTTATCGCCCAGCTGGAAGATGTGGCCAACTTCGATGCCGCGCTTGATCATCAGCGTACCCTGGCCGTCCGGGCTTGGATCGCCTGCAACCACGTTACGGATGTCAGCCACTTCTGGCGTCGCCACGTCGCGATCCCAGTTGATGCCGAAGTAATGTTTACCGTCGATGTTAGCACCTGCAGAGAAGTCGCTCATTGCTGCAACCGTGCGGTCAATAACGACAGGAATCGGCATATTCACCGGACCGAGAGAGCCTGGGCCGGCATTCACTACGGCACGGATTTCCGCTTCCGTTGCGAACGTCAGCGGGCTGGCTACCTGGGGCAGCTTCTCGGCTTTTACTTCGTTCAGTTCATGATCGCCACGCACCAGCAGGGCAACCAGCGGGTAAGCGCTGCCTTCGGTGGATTTCACCAGCAGCGTCTTCACGGTTTTTTCGATCGGCAGACTGAACTGCTCAACCAGCTCGGCGATGGTTTTCGCGTTTGGCGTATCAACCAGCGTCATCTCTTGCGTTGCCGCGCCGCGTGGTTCTTTTGGTGCCAGCGCTTCTGCAAATTCGATGTTCGCCGCGTAGTCTGAAGAGTCAGAGAAGATCACATCGTCTTCACCGCTCTGTGCCAGTACCTGGAACTCATGGGACGCGCTGCCGCCGATGGAGCCGGTATCAGCCTGCACAGCACGGAAATCCAGACCCATGCGAGAGAAAATTTTGCTGTAAGCCTCATACATTTTGTCGTAGGTCTCTTGCAGCGATTCCTGTGAAGTATGGAAAGAGTAGGCATCTTTCATCAGGAATTCACGAGAGCGCATCACGCCGAAACGTGGGCGCACTTCGTCACGGAACTTGGTCTGGATCTGGAAGAAGTTCAGCGGCAGCTGTTTGTAAGAGCTCAGCTCATTACGAATCAGGTCGGTGATCACTTCTTCATGCGTTGGGCCGAGAACGAACGGACGCTCGCCGCGATCGACGAAGCGCAGCAGTTCTGGGCCATATTGCTCCCAACGGCCGCTCTCCTGCCACAGGTCAGCGGGCTGAACCACGGGCATGGACACCTCGATAGCACCGGCGTTGTTCATCTCTTCACGCACGATGTTTTCGACTTTTTTCAGGACGCGCACGCCGGTCGGCAGCCAGGTGTATAACCCGGAGGCCAGCTTGCGGATCATCCCGGCGCGCAGCATCAGCTGATGGCTGATCACTTCGGCGTCGGCAGGCGTCTCCTTCAGAGTGGAGAGCAGATATTGGCTAGTACGCATGTTGTTACGGTTCCATTTCGACGATTGGAACAGGCTGAAACACCAGCCTGACACAAAAAAAGTGGTTTAGTTTACCAGTGTGGCAAAGATGCCAAAAGAGAGGAGAACAAAATTACCTGGGTTCAAGGGCAAACACTTCGAAACCTGCCCCGGTGACGCGCCAGCGCACGTTAAAATCCAGCAGCCAGACGGCGTACGTTTTTCCTGCTTCCTCTTCTTTACGGTAGGCCGGACGGGGGTCCTGTGCCAGAACTTCAGTGATGAAATCCCGTAAGCGAGGATAGGGTTTCTCCAGTTGACTAAGCTGCGCGGTAATCTCAGGCGTAAAATAAACAGGCATATCCGCCTGCGGTGCGTCCTGAGCATAGCTTGCACGCGCGTCCGGGAGGGCTTCGGCGAAGGGCAAATAGGGTTTGATGTCGATAACCGGCGTGCCGTCGACCAGGTCCAGGCTGCCCAGCTCAAGTATGACCTGTTCCTTCTGGCAACGTATGCCCTTCAGTTCAACCAGCGACATCCCGATCGGATTTGGACGGAAGGTCGAGCGAGTCGCAAACACGCCCATTCTCGCATTTCCGCCCAGACGCGGGGGACGCACGGTGGGACGCCAGCCGCCTTCCATTGTCTGGTGAAAGACAAATACCACCCATAAGTGGCTGAACGCCTCAAGCCCGCGTACTGCATCGGCCTGGTTATAAGGCGCCTGAAGATGAAGCTCGCCGCTGCCGCTGGTGACCAGACCAGGCTGACGGGGTACGGCGAACTTCTCTTTATACGGAGAGTGGATAACGCCTATCTGCTCAAAATGAAATGCACTCATTTCGCCGTGATGTTCAGCGCAGAACCGATGCAAACCGCCTGACGGTAGCAGCCCGGCGTGCCGCTGGTGACTTCGCAGCTGTGCAGCAGCACCGCGTTAGCTTTCATTTTTGCAGCGTTAATCTGCATACGTTTGCGCGCTGTCGGGATATTCGGTGGAGAGTCCTGATTGGTTGCCTGACAGGATTCACCGCTCACTTCACCCAGTTCACGGAACGGTTTGCCGACCAGTTCGTCAGCTTTGGTGATAATGCGAACCGGCGCAGGGCGAACCACTTTCGGTTTCGCAGGCTCAGTTTTTGGCGGGGTTGCCGTGCTTTGAACAGGTTCAACAGGAGATCTGCTTAGCATAGAACAGCCGCTCAGCATGAGTGCTAAAAGACAGATCGGTAAAGCACGCATAATAATTCCTCAATGGATAATCAAAACGTCAGATATTGAATCAGGTGACTGCACAAATGACAAGACGGGCATAAGCCCGTCCTGATGATATTACACTGAGGTGAGATTACCAGCCTTTAACAGCGCCGCCGTTAAACACTTTGTTGGCTTCCTGGTAAACTTCATCAGACTGATAGGCCTGAACGAACTTCTTCACGTTTTCCGCGTCTTTGTTATCTTCGCGAGTCACGATCAGGTTAACGTACGGGGAGTCTTTATCTTCAACGAAGATACCGTCTTTTGCTGGCGTCAGGCCAATCTGGCTGGCGTAAGTGGTGTTGATAACGGCCAGGGCAATCTGTGCATCGTCCAAAGAACGCGGCAGCTGCGGTGCTTCCAGTTCAACAATTTTCAGATTTTTCGGGTTCTCAGTGACGTCCAGAACGGTTGGCAGCAGGCCAACACCGTCTTTCAGTTTGATCAGGCCCACTTTCTGCAGCAGCAGCAGGGAACGACCGAGGTTGGTTGGATCGTTAGGTACGGCAACCTGAGAGCCCGGCTGCAGTTCGTCCAGCGATTTAATTTTCTTAGAGTAACCGGCAATCGGGTAAACGAAGGTGTTACCCACACCCACCAGTTTATAACCGCGATCTTTGATCTGCTGATCCAGGTATGGCTTATGCTGGAAGGCGTTGGCGTCGATATCGCCCTTGCTCAGCGCTTCGTTCGGCAGAACGTAATCATTGAAGGTCACCAGCTCAACGTCCAGACCATATTTTTCTTTCGCCACTTTCTGAGCAACTTCAGCAACCTGCTGTTCGGCACCCACGATAACGCCCACCTTAATGTGGTTTGGATCTTTTTCGTCCTGACCGCAACCCACCAGTGCCAGAGAGCCAATCAGCGCGCCTACTGCTGCAAGGGTCTTTAATTTAAACGCCATGTTTTATCCTTAACTCGTCGAGTTTGTGTTGTGTGTAACGTTATTTGTGAGTAACGGTCCGGACGATGCGATCGCCGGAGAACTGGATTAAGTAAACCAGAACAACCAGCAATACCAGAACGGTATTCATCACGGTAGCGTTATATCCAATATAGCCGTACTGGTATCCAATCTGTCCTAAACCGCCAGCGCCCACTGCACCGCCCATTGCGGAATAACCGACCAGCGTGATGAGCGTGATGGTTGCCGCGTTCACCAGGCCCGGCAGTGCTTCAGGCAGCAGAACCTTGCGGACGATCTGCATCGGCGTGGCACCCATCGCGCGGGAAGCTTCGATTAAACCGGTTGGGATCTCCAGCAGGGCGTTTTCCACCATACGGGCGATAAACGGCGCTGCGCCTACGGTCAGCGGAACGATAGCCGCCTGCAGACCGATAGAGGTTCCGACGATCACGCGGGTAAATGGAATCATCCACACCAGCAGAATAATGAACGGGATAGAACGGAAGATGTTCACCAGCGCAGAGAGCGTACGGTAAAGTTTCGCGTTCTCAATGATTTGACCTGGACGCGTCACGTACAGCAGTACGCCCACCGGCAGGCCAATTACAAAACCAAAGAAACCCGATACGAAGGTCATTGCCAGCGTTTCCCAAACGCCGCGAACCAGCAGCCACATCATCGGCTCAGACATAACCCAGTACCTCTACTTTTACGTGGTGTTCTTGCAGCCAGGCGATTGCTGCCTGGGTTTCTTCATGGGTGCCGTGCATTTCCGTCAGCATGATGCCGAACTTCACGCCACCGGCGTAATCCATCTGCGCGCTAATAATGTTGTTGTTCACGTTAAAGCGACGCGCAGTTTCGGAAAGAAGGGGAGCGTCAACGGACTGACCGGTAAACTCCATGCGCAGCATCGGGACGCTGTCTGCTGTGGATTCGGTTTTCAAACGCTCCAGATAATCTTCCGGAATATCCAGATGCAGCGTGGACTGAATGAACTGCTGCGCCAGCGGCGTCTTCGGATGGGAGAACACTTCGCTTACCGTATCCTGCTCGATCAGCTCGCCGTTGCTGATGACCGCCACGCAGTCGCAGATGCGTTTCACCACGTCCATCTCGTGGGTAATAAGGAGGATCGTCAGGCCCAGGCGACGGTTAATGTCTTTCAGCAGTTCCAGAATAGAACGCGTGGTGGCCGGATCCAGCGCGCTGGTGGCTTCGTCGCACAGCAGTACTTTTGGGTTGCTGGCCAGCGCGCGGGCAATGGCGACACGCTGCTTCTGCCCACCGGAAAGATTTGCTGGGTAGCTATCATGCTTATCGCCCAGACCCACGAGGTCGAGCAGTTCGGTAACGCGACGCTTCACTTCTTCTTTCGGCGTGTTATCCAGCTCCAGCGGCAAGGCGACGTTGCCGAACACGGTGCGGGACGCCAGCAGGTTAAAGTGCTGGAAGATCATGCCGATCTGACGACGCGCTTTGGTGAGTTCTTTTTCTGAAAGGGCGGTAAGTTCCTGACCGCCAACTTCTACGCTGCCCTGGGTTGGGCGCTCAAGCAGGTTAACACAACGGATCAGCGTGCTTTTACCTGCACCCGATGCGCCAATGACGCCATAAATTTGACCAGCAGGAACATGCAGGCTGACGTTGTTCAGCGCCTGAATGGTTCGGTTCCCCTGCTGGAACACTTTGGTGATATTGGAAAGTTTAATCATTAGATTATTTTTATCGTATGTAAGTTAGCCGTGGCATTTTCTTCTGCCAGATACGGGTGATGACCGTAAACAAAACGGATGTTAAGGCATCCAGACGTCTAAATCAATCCAACTCTGTACGATGAGCACTTTATTGCGCTGCGATTCATGAGATACTAGCTCAACAGGCCTTTTTCAGGAGCAAACCGGTGGCAAAATCAGTACCCGCAATTTTTCTCGATCGTGATGGCACTATTAATGTGGATCACGGTTATGTGCATGAGATTGATGAGTTCGAATTTATCGACGGCGTTATAGAGGCAATGCGCCAGCTGAAAGAGATGGGCTATGCGCTGGTGGTGGTCACCAATCAGTCTGGTATTGCGCGCGGTAAATTCACTGAAGCACAGTTCGAGACGCTGACCGAATGGATGGACTGGTCGCTGGCCGATCGCGGCGTGGATCTCGACGGCATCTACTATTGTCCGCATCACCCGCAGGGTACGGTAGAAGAGTATCGCCAGACCTGTGACTGCCGTAAACCGCATCCGGGGATGTTCATCTCTGCGCAGGAGTTCCTGCACATTGATATGTCTGCTTCTTATATGGTGGGCGATAAACTGGAAGATATGCAGGCAGCAGCAGCAGCGGGTGTAGGGACCAAAATATTAGTTCGCACCGGTAAGCCAGTGACGCCAGAAGCGGAAAATGCAGCGGATTGGGTGATTAATAGCCTGGCTGAGCTGCCGAATGAGATAAAAAAGCATCAAAAATAGCCTTTCTGGCGAAAAGGTGAGCGGTCGAAATAAAAATGTATATTTCCCCTTGTCATTCCTCGGCAGCTCCCTATAATGCGCCTCCATCGACACGGCGGATGTGAATCACTTCACAGACAACCCGGTCGGTTGAAGAGAAAAAATCCTGAAATAACGGGTTGACTCTGAAAGAGGAAA
>NZ_JAWNCA010000025.1:0-78685 GCF_034106185.1 Enterobacter sp. 296B2
ATCTAATACTGTGCAAGTGTTATTTTCTGTCGATTAAAAAATAGTTTGCTCTAACCCGTTACGCGTAAAGTTTAAAGTACCGATTTTTCTTCTATGAAATTATTACCTACTACTACAATACTTGGAGTAATCGAATGAAACTCGCAAAATATTTCTGCTGTTTTATGGTAATGTTTAATACTACTGTATTTGCTGCTGAGGAAATTGATGCGGAAAATGCAAGTAAATATACCAAAATTGGAACGTTATCAGTGACTGAAGATGGTTTTACAATGTCTGACGATGATCTTTCGCAAAAGGTTGATGAAAAGGGAGGAAAGTACTACGTTATTACTTCGAAGGAAGGAAAAGAAGAGCATAAGACTATTAACGCTGACATCTACAAGTGATGCCTTAGAAGGTGGCGATTGTTTTTGCCACCTTCATTGATAGTCTTAAAAAATGAATTAACCAATTCCAATTTTATATTTTTTTTCGTGGCGTGCGGCATTGTGTGAATGTTTGTATTTTATTTGTGCTTTCTATTCGTTTGTCAAATGATTAGATGATTCTTGTTGTTTTTGTTATTTTTTTTAGTTCTTAAATTGTTGCTTCCAATCAAACTGTTTTTCCTGTGTATGCTGAAAATACTAAGAATGTGGTACATGGTTTATGAAGTTTATGTTGTTTTGGAATTTAAGATTCAAACGGTGTTGATGTTCGATTAGGTTGACTTTATATATTTCGATAAATTAGTAAGTTACAGCCGAATAAAGGCTGGGAAACATATAATACGATCAACTTAGCGTGGCATAGAATAGATTAATTAAACCAGATATGAACTGCAGCAATGTTAATCATAAACTATGAATAATGGTTCATTAGGCAAGCCCGCCAATACCCGCTGCGTTCAGCTCTCTGAATCCAACCTGTGTATGATCTTTGGTTCGCCCTTGCGCCCGAAAGTCTGTTCCGGGCTTCAGCCATCGGCCGAAATGTGCGGCAGCACGCGCGCGCAGGCGATGACCTGGCTGCTTGAACTGGAGGCGCTCACTGCGCCTTAAACGTCTTTGATCCTCACCAGACAGCCAATCGTCAGCGTACACATCAGCAGTGCAATCCAGAATACCGTGTGATAGTTCCAGATCTCGGCAACGATTCCGGCCATTGAGCCCGCGATAATCCAGCCCACGCGGGTGGTATTAGTATAAAGGGTGGTGGCGGCACCTGCCTGGCCCGGCATCAGATCCTGGAAGTAGAGCATGCCAATCCCCGCCAGGATGCCGATATAAATGGCGTTCAGCAGCTGTAAGGCCAGGAGGAGTCCCGGCGTATGCACCGTCAGCATACCAACGTAGAACAGCAGCCCGGCGACGGCCGCGACGCGCATTAAAAAACGCTTTCCGAAACGCTTCGCATAATAGCCTGCAATCAGCATGGTCGGGATCTCAAGGCCCGCGGCGGTGCCCATCATAATGCCGGCCAGCTTCTCCGGGAGGTGCAGCTCATCAATAATAAACAGCGGCATGTTGATGATATAAAGGCTGTTGGTGCCCCACATCAGCGTGCAGATAACAAACAGGAGCAGGGCATCGCGGCGGTTACGACGCGGTGCTTCCAGCACGCCCGTTGCCACTTTGGGCTCTTTGCGCATTGACGGCAGAAAGAACCACACCAGCGCGCCGCACGCCACAAACGCGACCGCTGCGCTCAGGTACATCACCGTAAAGCCAAACCCCATCGCCAGCGCGTAGGCCAGCGGCGGGCCAATCACCCATGCCAGCGACACCTGAGCGCGCAATATCGAGCTGAACATTACCGCTTCCCGCCCGGTATGGTCGGCATGCTCGCGGGCGAGGGCAAATAGCTGCGGGTTGGCGGTTGAGCCAAAGCTGCTCAGAAAAACCCCGATGAACAGCAGAACGAAATAGTTACGGTTCCAGGCAAACAGGACGCAGGCCAACACCCCCAGCAGACAGCAGAAAACGATCAGGCTTTTACGATCGCCCTTGCGGTCGGAACGACCGGCCAGAAACTGGCTGACGAGAATGCCAATGATGGCGCTTCCGGTAAAAAAGAAGCCAACCATCGCCGGACGGGCGTGAACTTCGTTAGTCAGGAATAAGCTCAGCGTCGGGGTTTGCAACGCACCGGCGATGCCCGTGAAGAAGGCAACAATCAGGAACGCCGTTGATGTCAAATCAAAGGGCTTCGGCGCGGTGGCCGCAGGGGTGTTATCCATGTTTTATAATTAGCGAGTAGCAGAGAGGGGCGGAGTTTACGCCGTCAGCTAAAAAATAAACAGTGGGTGAAGTCAATTACGCCACGAAAAATCAAAATGGCATTTCAACTTACGCCCCACCTGGCTGAACTTAGCTGAAACTGGTTTGCTGAACTTCAGCAAAATTCAGCTGAGCGCAGAAGAAATGTGCAGTATCTCTAAATTCTGATATCGCAAAGACGACTTTTCTTGCAAGCCATTGCAGAAAGCGCAAGACTTTTTGAAACGTTTCAGCGCTATCTTGTTTTAACAAACGGAGCAGGCTAGCGCATTTTTTCTCATGTAAGCTGAAACGATTCACTTTCAGCAGGAGAGGAGAACCATGTTCCAGTTATCTGTTCAGGATATTCACCCGGGCGCTCAGGCCGGGGATAAAGAAGAGGCCATTCGTCAGGTTGCCGCTGCCCTTGTGCAGGCGGGTAACGTCGCGGACGGCTACGTAAACGGTATGCTGGCGCGCGAGCAGCAGACCTCCACCTTCCTCGGCAATGGCATTGCCATTCCGCACGGCACAACCGACACCCGCGACCAGGTGCTGAAAACCGGCGTGAAGGTTTATCAGTTCCCGCAGGGCGTGCTCTGGGGCGACGGCCAGGTGGCTTATGTGGCTATCGGTATCGCGGCCAGTAGCGACGAACACTTAGGCCTGCTGCGTCAGCTGACGCATGTCCTGAGCGATGACTCCGTGGCGGAACAGCTGAAGTCTGCAACGACTGCTGAAGAGCTGCGTGCGTTGCTGATGGGCGAAAAACAGAGCGAAGCGCTGAAACTCGATAACGACACGCTGACGCTGGATGTTGTGGCCTCCGACCTGGTCACGCTGCAGGCGCTGAACGCGGGTCGCCTGAAAGAAGCGGGTGCCGCTGATGCCGCCTTTGTGACGCGCGTGATTAACGATAAACCGCTGAATCTTGGCCAGGGCATCTGGCTGAACGACAGCGCTGAGGGCAACCTGCGCAGCGCGATTGCAGTGAGCCGCGCGGCCACCGCGTTCGACGTTGAGGGTGAGACAGCAGCCATGCTGGTGACCGTGGCGATGAACGATGAGCAGCCGGTTTCCGTTCTGAAGCGTCTGGGCGATCTGCTGCTCAACAATAAAGCTGAAAAACTGCTGAACGCCGATGCCGCGACCTTGCTGGCCCTGCTGACCAGTGACGACGCACTCACCGATGATGTGCTGAACGCCGAGTTCGTAGTGCGTAACGAACACGGCCTGCATGCCCGTCCGGGCACCATGCTGGTCAACACCATTAAACAATTTGAAAGCGAGATTACCGTGACCAACCTGGATGGTTCGGGCAAACCGGCCAACGGCCGTAGCCTGATGAAAGTCGTCGCGCTGGGCGTGAAGAAAGGCCATCGTCTGCGCTTCACCGCGCAGGGTGCAGATGCTGAACAGGCGCTGAAAGCGATTGGCGACGCCATCGCGGCGGGTCTGGGGGAGGGCGCATAATGAGCAGACGTGTTGCGACTATTACGCTGAACCCGGCTTATGACCTGGTGGGGTTTTGCCCGGAAATTGAGCGCGGCGAAGTCAACCTCGTGCGTACCACTGGCCTGCATGCTGCGGGCAAAGGGATTAACGTCGCGAAAGTGCTCAAGGATCTCGGTATCGATGTCACCGTGGGCGGATTCCTCGGTAAAGATAACCAGGATGGTTTCCAGCAGCTGTTCAGCGAGCTGGGTATTGCCAACCGTTTCCAGGTTGTGCAGGGCCGTACCCGCATCAACGTTAAGCTGACGGAGAAAGACGGTGAAGTGACCGATCTGAACTTCTCTGGCTTCGAAGTGACGCCAGCTGACTGGGAGCGCTTTGTTAACGACTCCCTGACCTGGCTTGGTCAGTTCGACATGGTGTGCGTCAGCGGAAGCCTGCCGTCCGGCGTCAGCCCGGAAGCGTTTACCGACTGGATGACGCGCCTGCGCAGCCAGTGCCCGTGCATTATCTTCGACAGCAGCCGCGACGCGCTGGTTGCGGGTCTGAAAGCCTCTCCGTGGCTGGTGAAGCCAAATCGCCGCGAACTGGAGATCTGGGCAGGCCGTAAGCTGCCGGAATTAAAAGATGTGATTGAGGCTGCCCATGCGCTGCGCGAGCAGGGTATTGCTCACGTGGTGATCTCGCTGGGTGCAGAAGGGGCGTTGTGGGTTAACGCTTCAGGTGAATGGATTGCTAAACCGCCGTCAATGGAAGTTGTGAGCACCGTTGGCGCAGGGGATTCCATGGTTGGCGGCCTGATTTACGGCCTGCTGATGCGTGAATCCAGTGAACATACGTTACGTCTTGCCACCGCCGTTGCAGCCCTGGCCGTGAGCCAGAGCAATGTCGGTATTACCGATCGTACCCAGTTAGCCGCGATGATGGCGCGCGTTGACTTAAAACCTTTTAACTAACAGCAGGAGAGGAATAATGAAAACGCTGCTGATCATTGACTCCGGTCTCGGACAGGCTCGCGCCTACATGGCGAAGACCCTGCTGGGAGCGGCGGCACAAAAAGCACACCTGGACATCATTGATAACCCAGGCGATGCAGAGCTGGCGATTGTCCTGGGCGATAAAATCCCCGCTGACAGCGCCCTGAACGGCAAAAAAGTGTGGCTGGGCGATATTAATCGCGCGGTGGCACACCCGGAACTGTTCCTGAGCGAAGCGAAAGGTCACGCGACCGTCTACAGCGCGCCGGTCGCGGCGGCTCCGGCTACGGCATCGGGGCCGAAACGCGTTGTTGCGGTCACGGCCTGCCCGACGGGCGTGGCGCACACCTTTATGGCGGCTGAAGCCATTGAAACCGAAGCGAAAAAACGCGGCTGGTGGGTGAAGGTTGAAACTCGTGGCTCCGTGGGTGCGGGCAATGCCATTACGCCGGAAGAGGTCGCTGAGGCCGATCTGGTGATTGTGGCGGCAGATATTGAAGTGGATTTGGCGAAGTTTGCCGGCAAGCCGATGTACCGCACCTCTACCGGCCTGGCGCTGAAAAAGACCGCGCAGGAATTTGATAAGGCACTGGCAGAAGCCAAACCGTATCAGGCCACTGGCGCAGCCAAAACCCCGACCGAAGGGAAAAAAGAGTCTGCGGGCGCATACCGTCACCTGCTGACCGGCGTCTCCTACATGCTGCCGATGGTGGTGGCTGGCGGCCTGTGTATTGCGCTCTCCTTCGCCTTCGGTATTGAAGCGTTTAAAGAGCAGGGCACGCTGGCGGCAGCGTTAATGCAGATTGGCGGCGGCTCCGCGTTCGCGCTGATGGTGCCGGTGCTGGCAGGCTTTATCGCCTTCTCTATTGCTGACCGTCCGGGTCTGACCCCGGGTCTTATCGGCGGTATGCTGGCGGTGAGCACCGGCTCTGGCTTTATCGGCGGTATCATCGCCGGTTTCCTCGCCGGTTACGTTGCGAAGCTGATTAGCTCGAAGCTGAAGCTGCCGCAGAGTATGGAAGCGCTGAAGCCAATTCTGATCATTCCGCTGATCTCCAGCCTGGTGGTCGGTCTGGCGATGATTTACCTGATTGGTAAGCCGGTTGCGGGCATCCTTGCGGGTCTGACCCACTGGCTGCAAACCATGGGTACGGCGAACGCGGTTCTGCTGGGCGCGATCCTCGGCGGCATGATGTGTACCGACATGGGTGGTCCGGTGAACAAAGCGGCGTACGCGTTTGGCGTTGGCCTGCTGAGTACCCAGACCTACGCGCCGATGGCGGCGATCATGGCGGCTGGTATGGTGCCACCGCTGGCGCTCGGCCTGGCGACGATTATTGCCCGTCGTAAGTTCGACAAAGCGCAGCAGGAAGGTGGCAAAGCGGCGCTGGTGCTGGGCCTGTGCTTCATTACCGAAGGCGCGATTCCGTTCGCGGCGCGTGACCCGATGCGTGTTCTGCCGTGCTGTATCGTCGGCGGCGCGGTAACGGGTGCCATCTCCATGGCGATTGGCGCGAAGCTGATGGCTCCGCACGGCGGTCTGTTCGTCCTGCTGATCCCTGGCGCCATCACCCCGGTCCTGGGTTATCTGCTGGCGATTATTGCCGGTACGCTGGTGGCGGGTCTGTCTTACGCAGTGCTGAAACGTCCGGAAGCGGAAGTTGTGGCAAAAGCAGCTTAAGCGGTAAGCAATAAAAAAGCCGGGTGCTAACGCAACCCGGCTTTTTTTATGCCGCCTGTTCAGCGTTTTGCTGCGCCTTCAGCCAGGCAATCTCTTCCGCCCAGATATCCGGATTGATGGTTTCCAGCACCATCGGAATACCGTCGAAGCGAGCGTCCTGCATGATAAAGCGAAACGCATCGTGGCCGATATTGCCTTCACCCAGGCTGTGGTGACGGTCAACGCGGCTGCCGAACGCGCTTTTCGCATCGTTCAGGTGCATCCCGCGCAGGTACTTAAAGCCGACTATTCGCTCAAACTCATCAAACGTGTTTTTCGTCGCCTCGGTGGTGCGCAGGTCGTACCCGGCCGCAAACGCGTGGCAGGTATCAATGCACACGCCCACGCGGGATTTATCTTCCACGCCGTCAATAATCGCCGCGAGATGCTCAAACCTGAAGCCGAGGTTGCTGCCCTGACCGGCGGTGTTTTCAATCACTGCCGTCACGCCTTTGGTTTTATCCAGCGTCATGTTGATGGATTCGGCAATGCGCGCCAGACAGGCGTCTTCATCTATTTGCATCAGATGACTACCCGGATGGAAGTTCAGCAGCGTCAGCCCGAGCTGTTCGCAGCGCTGCACTTCATCGAGAAACGCCTCTCGGGATTTTTCCAGCGCTTCCTGAACCGGATGCCCGAGGTTAATCAAATAGCTGTCGTGGGGAAGGATCTGGCCCGGCCCGTAGCAGTATTTCTCACAGGCGGCTTTGAAGTCGTCAATCACGTCGGCGGTGAGCGGCGCGGCGCGCCACTGGCGCTGGTTTTTGGTGAACAGGGCGAAAGCGGTCGCCTCGATTTCGGCGGCGCGAATGGCGGCATTCGCAAGGCCACCGGCAGCGCTGACGTGCGCTCCAACATATTTCATAAAAAGACTCCTGCTAACCCGAAACGCTTATGATAGCGGGTTAACAGGAGAAGGACGAGATGGTTTATGCCATCAGGCTGTGTACGGCGAGGTTAATCGCACCGCCGCCCACAATCAGCCAGATGAAGAGCACCAGCGCCATCAGCAGCGGCTTCGCACCAGCTTTTTTCAGCGCGCTGACGTGGGTGGTCACCCCTAGCGCCGCCATCGCCATCGCCAGCAGCACCGTATCCAGCGTCACCAGCATCTCCACCACCGCTTTCGGCAGCAGGTGGAAGGAATTAAAGATGGCAACCACGATGAACAGGATCGCAAACCACGGAATGGTGATTTTGCTTTTCTCGCTGCCGCCAGCCGGGGCTAGCTGTTTAACTCGCGCGGCCAGGAAAATCAGGAACGGCGCCAGCATCATCACGCGCAGCATTTTGGCAATCACCGCCGCATTTTCCGCTTCCGGATTGATGGCATGACCTGCCGCCACCACCTGCGCTACTTCGTGCATGGTCGAACCGATATAGATGCCGTAGGTTTCCGGGCTAAACCAGTGCGCCACCAGCGGATACATCGCGGGGTAAAGGAAGATCGCCAGCGTACCGAAGATAACCACCGTCGCGACGGCGACCGTTACTTTACTGGCTTCGGCTTTTACGACCGGCTCCGTCGCGAGCACTGCCGCCGCACCGCAGATGCTGCTGCCTGCGCCGATCAGCCAGCTGGTTTGCTTGTCCAGGCCGAAGATCTTCTGACCGATAAAGCACGCCAGTAAAAAGGTGCTGGTCAGGGTCAGGACGTCGATGGCAATTCCGCTCACACCCACGTCCGCAATTTGCGAAAAGGTGAGGCGGAAGCCGTAAAGAATGATCCCGAGGCGCAGCAGGTGCTGTTTGGCAAAGATCACGCCGCCGTCGCAGGATTTCCAGATATGCGGGTAAACGGTATTACCCACGACCATGCCCAGCAAAATGGCCAGCGTCAACGCGCTAAAACCTGCGCCTGCGATAGCCGGGATGCTACCGCCCCATAATGCTACGGCGGTCACTGCTGCGCTGAGCGCGAGACCCGGCACGAAGTGCCACACTGTACGATGATGTTGCAAGGTGATTTCTGACATAACCTTCTCCTTTGTCTGGCTAAAGGTTACGGCGCTCTGGCTTAAAAATAAAATTGATTATATACTTATAATTAATCTATATAAGTGGTAAGCAAACATGCACATTACATTGCGTCAGCTGGAAGTGTTTGCCGAGGTGCTAAAAAGCGGCTCGACGACCCAGGCGTCACAAATGCTGGCGCTCTCGCAGTCTGCGGTCAGCGCGGCGTTGACCGATCTTGAAGGGCAGCTGGGCGTTCAGCTGTTCGACAGGGTAGGGAAGCGTCTGGTGGTCAACGAACATGGCCGCCTGCTTTACCCGCGCGCGCTGGCGCTGCTGGAGCAGGCTATCGAAATCGAACAGCTGTTCCGCGAAGACAACGGCGCGATCCGCGTGTTTGCCAGCAGCACCATCGGAAACTATATCCTGCCGGAAGTGATAGCGCGCTACCGTCGGGATTTCCCGACTCTGCCGCTGGAGATGAGCGTGGGCAACAGCCAGGACGTGATCAACGCGGTGATCGATTTCCGCGTGGATATCGGTCTTATCGAAGGCCCTTGCCATAACGTCGATATCATTGCCGAGCCCTGGCTGGAAGACGAGCTGGTGGTCTTTGCGTCTCCGGCCTCGTCGTTATTGCAGGGCGAGGTGACGCTGGAGCGGCTGGCGCAGGCGCAGTGGATCCTCCGCGAGCAGGGCTCCGGTACGCGTGAGATTGTCGACTACCTGCTGCTGTCGCATCTGCCGCATTTCCAGCTGGGAATGGAGCTGGGGAACTCTGAGGCCATCAAGCACGCGGTGCGTCATGGCCTGGGCATCAGTTGTCTTTCCCGGCGCGTCATTGCCGAACAGCTTGAGACGGGGTCGCTGGTGGAAATTCCCATTCCGCTCCCGAAACTGGTGCGCACGCTATGGTGCATCCACCATCGTCAGAAACACCTTTCCAGCTCGCTGCAGCGTTTTCTGCGCTACTGCGAGATGTAAAAGCGCCCCTCACCCCAAATGGGAGAGGGAAAAATAATGCGTTACTTATAATCCTGGACGCGTCATGAAGCTCTCTTATAACAGGGTATTTCTGCCGGAAGGAACGGAGATCGTCTGCTACAATCGCGCCTCATTTATTAAATGGACAGCATTTTCACATGGTTTCAGAAACTAAAACCACAGAAGCGCCCACGCTACGTCGTGAACTCAAGGCGCGTCACCTGACGATGATCGCCATTGGCGGCTCCATCGGTACAGGTCTTTTCGTTGCCTCTGGCGCAACGATTTCGGCAGCCGGCCCGGGTGGGGCATTATTCTCTTATATCCTGATTGGCCTGATGGTCTATTTCCTGATGACCAGTCTGGGCGAACTGGCAGCGTACATGCCGGTGTCAGGTTCGTTTTCGACCTACGGACAAAAATACGTTGAGGAAGGCTTCGGCTTCGCGCTGGGCTGGAACTACTGGTACAACTGGGCCGTTACTATCGCCGTTGACCTCGTTGCCGCACAGCTGGTAATGACCTGGTGGTTCCCGGACACGCCGGGCTGGATCTGGAGCGCCCTGTTCCTGGCCGTTATCTTCCTGCTGAACTACATCTCCGTGCGCGGTTTCGGCGAAGCGGAATACTGGTTCTCTTTGATCAAAGTGGCAACCGTCATCATCTTTATCGTCGTCGGTGTGGCGATGATCGTGGGGATTTTCAAAGGGGCTGAACCTGCGGGCTGGAGCAACTGGACGATAGGCGATGCGCCGTTTGCCGGGGGCTTCTCGGCGATGATTGGCGTGGCGATGATTGTCGGCTTCTCCTTCCAGGGAACGGAGCTGATTGGTATCGCGGCCGGTGAATCCGAAAACCCGGAGAAGAACATTCCGCGCGCGGTGCGTCAGGTGTTCTGGCGTATTCTGCTGTTCTACGTGTTCGCTATTTTGATTATCAGCCTGATCATTCCGTATACCGATCCAAGCCTGCTGCGTAATGACGTCAAAGACATCAGCGTCAGCCCTTTCACCCTGGTCTTCCAGCACGCTGGCCTGCTTTCTGCGGCGGCGGTAATGAACGCGGTAATCCTGACGGCGGTGCTGTCGGCGGGTAATTCCGGTATGTACGCGTCCACCCGTATGCTTTACACCCTGGCCTGCGACGGTAAAGCGCCGCGTATTTTCTCGAAACTGTCCCGCGGTGGCGTCCCGCGTAACGCGCTGTATGCCACCACGGTCATTGCGGGCCTCTGCTTCCTGACCTCTATGTTCGGCAACCAGACCGTGTACCTGTGGCTGCTTAATACCTCCGGCATGACGGGCTTTATCGCCTGGCTGGGCATTGCCATCAGCCACTACCGTTTCCGCCGCGGCTACGTTATGCAGGGTCACGACCTGAATAACCTCCCGTACCGTTCTGGCTTCTTCCCGCTGGGGCCGATTTTTGCCTTCATTCTGTGCCTGATTATTACCCTGGGACAGAACTATGAAGCTTTCCTTGCGGACACCATTGACTGGGGTGCCGTCACGGCCACCTATATTGGTATTCCGCTGTTCCTGGTCATTTGGTTCGGCTACAAACTGACGAAAGGAACCCGCTTCGTTCGCTACAGTGAAATGGATTTCCCGGAACGATTTAAACAATAACCGCGCTTCCTCTCTTTCAGCCCGCTCACTTGAGCGGGCTTTTTTATCTCCACAGTATGAACGGCAGATATAATTTTTAACAATTTAATTGATAATAATTATCGTTTGCTTTATCGTTATCAAAAAATAAGCGTGCTATCGACCCACCGCAGATGTGGGCGGACAACAAGGCACTGTGAGCAATGATTTTTGATTGAGTTGTATTTACCTCATGGAGATATGGAATGTTTAGGTTGAATCCCGTCGTCAGGGGAGGACTATGCGCGTCCGCAATGTCCCTGGCACTGCCTGTCATCGCAGCGGAATCTGGCGACACAATGGTTGTAACGGCTTCCGCGACCGAGCAAAACCTGAAAGACGCACCGGCAAGTATCAGCGTGATTACCCAGGAAGATTTGCAGCGCAAACCCGTTCAGAACCTGAAAGATGTGTTACGGGATGTGCCGGGCGTACAGCTCACGAGCGAAGGGGACAACCGTAAAGGGGTAAGTATTCGCGGTCTGGACAGCAGCTATACGCTCATCCTGATCGACGGCAAGCGCGTCAACTCGCGCAACGCGGTCTTCCGCCATAACGATTTCGACCTTAACTGGGTGCCGGTTGATGCCATCGAACGCATTGAAGTGGTGCGCGGACCGATGTCTTCTCTCTACGGCTCTGATGCTCTCGGCGGCGTGGTGAACATTATCACCAAAAAAATCGGCCAGAAGTGGACGGGCACCCTGAGCGCGGATTCTACCCTTCAGGAACACCGCGATCGTGGCGACACGTATAACGGTCAGTTTTATACCAGCGGTCCGCTGGTGGACGGCCTGCTGGGCCTGAAAGCCTACGGTAGCCTCGCGAAGCGTGAGAAAGACGGGCAGCAGAAATCCTCCACCACGGCGAGCGGTGAAACGCCGCGCATTGAGGGCTTCACCAGCCGTGATGCCAACGTGGAATTCGCCTGGACTCCAACAGAAAACCACGACTTCACTGCGGGCTACGGCTTTGACCGCCAGGATCGCGATTCAGACTCCCTCGACAAAAACCGCCTTGAGCGTCAGAACTACTCTCTCAGCCATAACGGCCGCTGGGGCGTCGGCAACAGCGAGCTGAAAGTTTACGGTGAGAAGGTGGATAACAAAAACCCGGGCAACAGCAATCCCATCAGTTCCGAGAGCAACGCGGTAGACGGGAAATACGTGCTGCCGCTGGGCGACATTAATCAGCTGCTGACCTTTGGCGGCGAATGGCGTCACGATAAGCTGAAAGATCCGGTCAACCTGACGGGGGGCTCCAGCAGCAGTACGTCAACAAGCCAGTATGCGCTGTTCCTCGAAGACGAATGGCGTATCTTTGAGCCGCTGGCGCTGACCACCGGCATCCGTATGGATGACCATGATACCTACGGCGATCACTGGAGTCCGCGAGCCTATCTGGTCTATAACGCGACGGATACCGTGACGGTGAAAGGGGGCTGGGCAACAGCGTTTAAAGCGCCGTCGCTGCTGCAGCTGAGCCCGGACTGGGTCACCGGCTCGTGCCGCGGCGCCTGCGAGATTGTCGGTAACCCGGATCTGAAGCCGGAAACCAGCGAGAGCTTCGAGTTCGGTCTGTACTACAGCGGGGAAGAGGGCTGGTTAGAGGGCGTGCAGGCCAGCGTCACCACCTTCCAGAATAACGTGGATGACCGCATCAGCATCAGCCGTACGGCGAATGCAAAACAGGCGCAGAGCTACCCTAACTACGTTGGTCTGAACGCGGACGGCGAACCGATTTTCCGCTATTACAACGTCAACAAGGCGCGCATCCGTGGTGTGGAGACCGAAGTGAAGTTCCCGCTGGCGGAAGACTGGAAAGTGACGCTGAACTACACCTATAACGACGGTCGCGATATCAGCAACGGCGGCAACAAACCACTGTCCGAGCTGCCGTTCCATACGGCTAACGGGACCGTTGACTGGAAGGCGACGCAGGACTGGTCGTTCTATGTTCAGGGCAATTACACCGGCGAGAAGCGCGCGCTGACCAGCAGTGCACCAACGCCGGGTGGCTATGTCATCTGGAACACCGGCGCGGCGTGGCAGGCGACGAAAAGCGTGAAGCTGCGCGCGGGCGTGCAGAACCTGCTGGATAAAGACCTGAGCCGTGACGATTACAGCTACACGGAAGATGGCCGTCGCTACTTTGTGGGCGTGGATTATAAGTTCTGATGCGACGAGGGTAAAAGCGAACGTAGGCCGGGTAAGGCGAAGCCGCCACCCGGCAATGACGCGCACTTACTCAAACAAATGCTCCGCATGGAAGCGGAGATGATCCTCGATAAAGGACGCCATAAAGTAATAGCTGTGATCGTATCCCGGCTGAATGCGCAGCGTCAGCGGCCAGTCCTTCTGGCGTGCCGCCTCAGCCAACACCGCAGGCTGTAGCTGTCCGGCGAGGAACTGATCCGCATCGCCCTGATCGATAAGCATCGGGATCGCGATCGCCGAATCGCTTGCCAGCATCAGCGCGCAGCTGTCCCATTCCTGCCATTTCTCGGCATCCTCACCCAGATAGTGTGTGAAAGCTTTTTGTCCCCACGGCACCTGCGTTGGGTTCACAATCGGCGCGAACGCAGAGACGCTGACGTATTTCCCCGGGTTTTTCAGCGCCATGATGAGCGCCCCGTGTCCGCCCATGGAGTGTCCGCTGATGGCGCAGCGGTCGCTTACCGCAAATTCAGCCTTAATCAGCGCAGGCAGCTCGTCGCGAATGTAGTCGTACATGCGGTAATGGCTCGCCCACGGCTGTTCGGTGGCGTTGAGATAAAATCCGGCGCCTTTACCTAAATCGTACCCGGCATCGTCCGCCACATCATCGCCGCGCGGGCTGGTATCAGCCATTACCAGCGCAATGCCCAGCTCGGCGGCAATACGCTGTGCGCCCGCTTTGGTGGTGAAGTTTTCGTCGTTGCAGGTCAGGCCTGACAGCCAAAACAGAACCGGCGGATTTTCCGTCGGCGGCAGGAAAATGCTGAACGTCATGGTGCAGTTCAGCGTGGTGGAGTCGTGCCGCCAGCGCTGCTGTCGACCTTCAAAACAACGGTGCTCTTCGAGCAGTTCCATGCAGGGCTCCTTAATGAGAATAGCTATTCATTAGAGCCATAATACAGCGTTTTCATTTACCTGTGAGCAACTTTCACTTTCGCGGAACGGCGAGATGCTGCATCATAAATTTACTTTTCTTTAACAATTGGAGCGGTCATGGCGCTGCGTATTGCGCTTAGTGGGTTTGTCGTTCTGGTGGTGGCGATGGGGATAGGGCGCTTTGCCTTTACCCCTCAGGTGCCGCTGATGATTGCCGCCGGGCAACTCACGCTGACCAGCGCGGGCCTGGTGGCGGCGATGAATTATCTGGGCTATCTGGTGGGCGCATGGGATGCCATGCGCGCGCACCGCTTTGTTGAAACGCGACTCTGGCTTGGCATCACCGGCGCGGTTGCGTTGACCCTGCTCTCCGCCGCGGCTGATAACGCCGTCGTGCACGGCCTGCTGCGCTTTGTGATTGGCTGCATGAGCGGCTGGTCAATGGTGCTGATTGCTGCCTGGACCAACGAGCGGCTGGGACAGCTGGGTAAACCGGGGCTCAGTGCGGCTGTCTTTGCCGGGCCCGGGGCAGGTATCGCCCTGAGCGGCCTGCTCGCGGTTTATATTCAGGCGAAATCCCTTTCGGCCGGTGCGGCATGGCAAATCTACGGCGTGCTGGCGCTGGTACTGGTTGCGCTGGTGGCGCGCTATCTGCCGCGATCCGGGCAGCTTCATCGACCCGGCACCGCGCCAGAGCCGCTGGTGCTGACGACGGATTTAAGGCGCCTGGTCTGGAGCTACAGCCTGGCGGGATTTGGCTATATCCTCCCGGCGACCTTCCTTTCGCAAATGGCGGCAGTGCGCTTTCCCGGCAGCCTGTTTGCCCAGTTTGTCTGGCCAATTTTTGGTGCCGCCGCCGTGGTGGGGATTGCGCTCAGCATTCTTTTGCGCCACACCTCAACGGCTAACCGCAGGCTGGCCATCGTGCTGTGGTTACAGGGAGCTGGCGTGCTGGCGGCCTGGCTGCTGCCGGGCATTGGCGGCTTGCTGACGGGCGGGCTGCTGGTGGGAGGCGGGTTCCTCTGCGCGGTGCAGCTCTCACTTTTATACGGCCGCGAGCTGGCACCGCACCACACGCGCTATATGGCGGGGCTGCTCACCACCGGGTATGCCATCGGGCAATTGATTGGTCCGGTGACCTCGGCGGTATCGACCTGGCTAACCCACCGGCTGGAGCCTGCGCTGGGGCTGGCGGGCGTTGCGCTGTTTGTCGCCGGTGCCCTGGTCTGGAATCGCCACGCTGAAAGGCAACAGCAATTGCAATAATTATCGTCGTGAATACTGGATTATGTGCGTCGCCTCACGCACAATGAGCGCATACTTTTGCCACAACGAGGGCAAAAGACGCCACACCTGCAGGAGAACAAAATGTCATCACTCAGTAAAGAAGCTGCCCTGGTCCACGAAGCCCTGCTCGCGCGCGGTCTTGAAACGCCACTGCGTCCGCCGGTTCAGGATATGGACAATGAAACCCGTAAGAAACTGATTTCCGGGCATATGACCGAGATCATGCAACTGCTGAATCTCGATCTGAGCGATGACAGCCTGATGGAAACGCCTAAGCGTATCGCGAAAATGTACGTTGACGAAATTTTCTCCGGACTGGATTACGCCAACTTCCCGAAAATTACCGTCATCGAAAACAAGATGAAGGTGGACGAGATGGTCACGGTACGGGATATCACCCTGACCAGCACCTGTGAGCACCATTTCGTGACCATCGACGGCAAAGCGACCGTGGCGTATATCCCGAAAGACACGGTGATTGGCCTGTCGAAGATCAACCGCATTGTGCAGTTCTTCGCGCAGCGCCCGCAGGTTCAGGAGCGTCTGACGCAGCAGATCCTGATCGCGCTGCAAACGCTGCTGGGTACCAATAACGTGGCGGTCTCCATTGACGCGGTTCATTACTGCGTGAAAGCACGCGGCGTGCGTGATGCGACCAGTGCGACTACCACCACCTCGCTGGGCGGCCTGTTTAAATCGAGCCAGAACACCCGCCAGGAGTTCCTGCGCGCCGTGCGTCACCACAACTAATCAAACAGGGCAGGGACCATGGAGCGAAACGTCACGCTCGATTTTGTCCGCGGCGTCGCCATACTGGGTATCCTGCTGCTGAACATCAGCGCCTTCGGTCTGCCGAAGGCCGCTTACCTCAATCCCGCCTGGTACGGCGACATTACCCGAAGCGATGCCTGGACGTGGGCGCTCCTCGATCTGTTTGCCCAGGTTAAATTCCTCACGCTGTTTGCGCTGCTGTTCGGCGCGGGCCTGCAGCTTCTGCTCAAACGCGGCACACGCTGGATCCAGTCGCGCTTAACGCTGCTGGTCATCCTCGGGTTTATCCACGGCCTGTTCTTCTGGGATGGTGATATTCTTCTCGCTTATGGGTTAGTCGGGCTGATCTGCTGGCGGCTCATTCGCGATGCGCACAGTGTGAAAAGCCTGTTTAACACCGGCGTGATGCTCTATCTCATGGGGCTCGGCGTTCTGTTTTTGCTGGGGCTGATCTCCGGTGATGCGACAAACCGTTCCTGGATCCCGGATGCCGCTAACCTCCAGTACGAGCAGTACTGGAAGCTGAAAGGCGGTACGGAAGCGATAAGCAACCGCGCGGATATGCTGGGCGACAATCTGCTTGCCCTGGGGGCGCAATACGGCTGGCAGCTGGCGGGCATGATGCTGATGGGGGCGTCACTGATGCGCACCGGCTGGCTGAAAGGGGAGTTTAGCCTGCGTCACTACCGCCGCACCGGGGCGGGGCTGGTTCTGATCGGCGTGCTGATTAATCTTCCGGCGGTGATTGCGCAGTGGCACCTCCACTGGGATTACCGCTGGTGCGCGTTTCTGCTCCAGGTGCCGCGTGAGCTCAGCGCGCCGTTCCAGACCATCGGCTATGCGGCGCTGATCTATGGTTTCTGGCCGCAGCTCTCTCGTCTGTGGATCGTCAGCGCCGTGGCCTGCGTAGGCCGCATGGCGTTAAGCAATTACCTCCTGCAAACGCTTCTCTGCACCACGCTTTTCTATCGCTTTGGCCTGTTTATGAAATTCGACCGCCTCGGGCTGCTGGCGTTTGTTATTCCGGTCTGGGTGGTTAACCTGGCGTTTTCTGTTATCTGGCTGCGTTATTTCCGCCAGGGGCCGCTGGAGTGGGTGTGGCGTCAGTTAACCGCACATGCTTCAGGGGTATCATTGAATAATACATCCAGATAACGATCTGGATCACAATCATTAACAAAACGGATGTAAGCGTTTTCATGAGTGTGACCTTCTTCACGTAGTCCCCTTTCTCTCGCTGCCAAAATAGCCACCTTGCTAAACACAGGGGGTGTCTGTGAGTTGCTGCAATCCTATAAAGGGTGGTTAATATGATCACCATTCGTGACGTCGCCCGTCTGGCGGGCGTTTCTGTGGCTACCGTCTCCCGCGTGCTGAACAACAGCGCGCTGGTCAGCCCTGAAACCCGTGAAACTGTAATGAAAGCCGTGACCCAGCTCGGATACCGGCCAAATGCCAATGCCCAGGCGCTTGCAACGCAGGTCAGCGATACCATCGGCGTGGTGGTGATGGATGTCTCGGACGCCTTTTTCGGTGCGCTGGTAAAAGCGGTCGATGTGGTCGCCCAGCAGCATCAGAAATATGTGCTGATTGGCAACAGCTATCACGAGGCGGAAAAGGAGCGTTATGCAATTGAAGTGCTGATCCGCCAGCGCTGCAACGCTCTGATTGTTCACTCAAAAGCCTTAAGCGATGAAGAGCTGGCCGGGTTTATGGAGCAGATCCCGGGTATGGTGCTGATCAACCGCATCGTCCTGGGCTATGCCCATCGCTGTGTCGGGCTGGATAACGTCAGCGGCGCCATGATGGCCACCAAAATGCTGATCAATAACGGCCATCAGCGGATCGGCTATCTGGCGTCCAGCCATCAAATTAAAGATGACGCGTTGCGGCGTGAGGGGTGGCAAAACGCCCTGAAAGATCACGGCATTACGCCATCAGAAAGCTGGATCGGCACCGGAACGCCGGACATGCAGGGCGGTGAAGCGGCAATGGTGGAATTGCTGGGCCGAAATCTGCAGCTTTCCGCGGTGTTTGCCTATAACGACAGCATGGCCGCGGGCGCGCTGACTGCGCTGAAGGATAACGGCATTGCGGTGCCACAGCATTTGTCATTGATTGGTTTCGATGATATTCCGATTGCCCGTTACACCGACCCGCAGCTCACCACGGTGCGCTATCCCATTGCTTCTATGGCGAAACTGGCGACCGAGCTGGCGCTACAGGGAGCGGCAGGGCTGCTGGATCCAGGGGCAACGCACTGCTTCATGCCGACGCTGGTACGTCGTCATTCCGTCGCGGCCCGGCAAATTGTGGTTCCGATCACTAACTGATTACATCAGGTGATGTAACCGTTTTCAATCTGTGAGTAAATTCACAGTATCTTAACAAGGCGCTGACTATGATGTCAGCGTTTTAGGGGCTGAAACGCTATGTAACGGTGATTATTCACTTTCACTATAGCCAATGTGCCGCAAACAACGAATAAAACGCATTTCTGGAGCGTTACCGACCACGGAAGATAGAAATTTTATAAGTGAACGTCGGCTGTCAGTAACGTTTTATTAACACCTGCCTGCCGATCGTTATTCACAAGAACTACCCTGCATAAAAAAAACCGGAGATACCATGAATAAGAAGGTGTTGACCCTGTCTGCTGTAATGGCAAGCATGCTTTTTGGTGCAGCAGCGCACGCTGCGGATACCCGTATTGGTGTGACCATCTATAAATACGACGACAACTTCATGTCTGTTGTGCGTAAAGCGATTGAGAAAGATGCGAAAGCAGCGCCAGACGTACAGCTGCTGATGAATGACTCCCAGAACGACCAGTCCAAACAGAACGATCAGATCGACGTTCTGCTGGCAAAAGGCGTTAAGGCTCTGGCGATCAACCTGGTTGACCCGGCGGCAGCAGGCACGGTTATCGAGAAAGCGCGCGGCCAGAATGTGCCAATCGTCTTCTTTAACAAAGAACCTTCCCGTAAGGCGCTGGACAGCTATGACAAAGCGTATTACGTCGGTACTGACTCCAAAGAGTCCGGCATTATTCAGGGCGATCTGATCGCGAAACACTGGGCGGCGAACCCGAACTGGGACCTGAACAAAGACGGTCAGATTCAGTTCGTGCTGCTGAAAGGTGAGCCTGGCCACCCGGATGCTGAAGCCCGTACCACTTACGTTATCAAAGAGCTGAACGACAAAGGCCTGAAAACCCAGCAGCTGGCGTTAGATACCGCGATGTGGGATACCGCTCAGGCGAAAGATAAGATGGACGCGTGGCTGTCCGGCCCGAACGCGAACAAAATCGAAGTCGTCATTGCCAACAACGATGCGATGGCAATGGGTGCAATTGAAGCGCTCAAAGCCCACAATAAATCCTCCATCCCGGTATTTGGCGTGGATGCTCTGCCAGAAGCGCTGGCGCTGGTTAAATCTGGCGCGATGGCCGGTACCGTTCTGAACGATGCCAACAACCAGGCGAAAGCGACCTTCGATCTGGCGAAAAACCTCGCCGATGGTAAAGGCGCGGCGGATGGCACCAGCTGGAAAATTGACAACAAAATCGTTCGCGTGCCTTACGTGGGCGTAGACCAGTCCAACCTGGCTGAGTTTATCGGTAAATAAGCAATCTACATTGTCTTCACTGGGCGCAACCTGTTGCGCCCTTTTATAACGCGATATGCGAGGCCAACAAGGTATAATTATGGTCAGCACAACTACTCAGTCAACCGGTGAATACTTGTTGGAAATGAACGGTATTAACAAGTCATTTCCCGGTGTTAAGGCACTCGATAATGTTAATTTAAAAGTCCGGCCTCACTCTATTCATGCATTAATGGGGGAGAACGGTGCGGGTAAATCAACATTATTAAAATGTCTTTTTGGGATCTATCAAAAAGATTCTGGCAGCATTCTTTTTCAGGGGAAAGAGATCGATTTCCATTCAGCAAAAGAAGCACTGGAAAACGGTATCTCAATGGTTCACCAGGAATTAAACCTGGTACTGCAACGCTCGGTGATGGATAACATGTGGTTGGGTCGTTACCCAACCAAAGGTGTCTTTGTCGATCAGGACAAAATGTATCGCGACACCAAAGCAATTTTTGATGAGCTGGATATTGATATCGATCCGCGCGCCCGCGTGGGGACATTATCCGTCTCTCAAATGCAGATGATCGAAATTGCCAAAGCGTTCTCCTATGACGCGAAAATCGTCATCATGGACGAACCCACCTCGTCTTTAACGGAAAAAGAGGTTAACCACCTTTTTACCATTATTCGTAAGCTGAAAGATCGCGGCTGCGGCATTGTGTACATCTCGCATAAAATGGAAGAGATCTTCCAGCTGTGCGATGAAATTACCATCCTGCGCGACGGCCAGTGGATTGCAACGCAGCCGCTGGAAGGGCTGGACATGGACAAGATCATCGCTATGATGGTCGGCCGCTCTCTGAACCAGCGCTTCCCGGACAAAGAGAACAGGCCGGGCGAAGTGATCCTGGAAGTGCGCAATCTGACCTCGCTGCGTCAGCCGTCCATTCGTGATGTTTCTTTCGACCTGCACAAAGGGGAAATTCTGGGCATTGCCGGCCTGGTGGGGGCAAAGCGTACCGACATTGTGGAAACCCTGTTTGGCATCCGCGAGAAAGCCGAAGGCACCATCACGCTGCACGGAAAGAAAATTAACAACCACAATGCCAACGAAGCCATTAATAACGGTTTTGCGCTGGTGACGGAAGAGCGTCGTTCGACCGGTATTTATGCTTATCTGGATATTAACTTTAACTCGTTAATCTCTAATATCCGTAATTACAAAAACAAAGTCGGGCTGCTGGATAACTCCCGCATGAAGAGCGATACCCAATGGGTAATTGACTCCATGCGCGTGAAAACACCGGGCCACCGTACCCAAATTGGTTCGCTTTCTGGCGGTAACCAGCAGAAAGTCATTATCGGCCGTTGGCTATTAACCCAGCCTGAAATTCTGATGCTGGATGAACCGACCCGCGGTATTGACGTCGGCGCGAAGTTTGAAATTTATCAGCTGATTGCCGAGCTGGCGAAAAAGAATAAAGGGATCATTATTATTTCTTCCGAAATGCCGGAACTGTTAGGGATCACGGACCGTATTCTGGTTATGAGCAATGGTCTCGTTGCCGGTATTGTTGACACCAAAACGACAACGCAAAACGAAATTTTGCGTCTTGCGTCTTTGCACCTTTAAGATCAGGGGCCCCTCATGAGTGCGTTAAATAAAAAAAGTTTTCTCACTTACCTGAAAGAAGGCGGTATTTACGTTGTTCTTTTAGTCCTGCTGGCCATTATTATTTTCCAGGACCCTACGTTCTTAAGCCTGCTGAACCTGAGTAACATTCTGACCCAGTCCTCCGTGCGTATCATCATCGCGCTGGGCGTGGCGGGCCTTATCGTCACCCAGGGGACGGACCTGTCTGCCGGTCGTCAGGTCGGCCTGGCGGCGGTTATTGCGGCAACCCTGCTGCAGTCGATGGAAAACGCCAACAAGGTGTTCCCGGAAATGGCGACCATGCCGATTTTCGTGGTGATTCTGATCGTCTGCGCCATCGGGGCGGTGATTGGCCTGATCAACGGTATCATCATCGCTTACCTGAACGTGACACCATTTATCACCACCCTGGGTACGATGATCATCGTTTACGGCATCAACTCCCTCTACTACGACTTTGTGGGTGCGTCACCGATTTCGGGCTTTGACAGCGGCTTCTCGACCTTTACGCAAGGGTTTATCGCGCTGGGCAGCTTCCGCCTGTCGTATATCACCTTCTATGCGCTGATTGCGGTGGCGTTCGTCTGGATCCTGTGGAACAAAACGCGTTTTGGTAAAAACATCTTCGCAATCGGCGGTAACCCGGAAGCGGCGAAAGTCTCCGGCGTAAACGTTGCCCTGAACCTGCTGATGATTTACGCGCTGTCCGGTGTGTTCTACGCCTTCGGTGGAATGCTGGAAGCGGGCCGCATCGGCTCCGCAACCAACAACCTTGGCTTCATGTACGAGCTGGATGCAATTGCTGCCTGCGTCGTCGGCGGCGTCTCCTTCAGCGGCGGCGTGGGTACCGTGCTTGGCGTGGTGACCGGTGTGATCATTTTCACCGTCATCAACTATGGCCTGACCTACATCGGCGTGAACCCGTACTGGCAGTACATCATCAAGGGCGCCATCATTATCTTCGCTGTGGCGCTGGATTCACTGAAGTACGCACGCAAGAAGTAATCGCTCCTCGCGTTACGCGGCCCGCTCACCGAGCGGGCTTTTTTATGCCCTACGCCAGATGTGACTCTTCGCGGGTCACAACGCTCTCAAACCAGTCGAGCTCTGAAAGCTTACAGGCCACCCACTGTTCGCAAAAGGCGTCACCCAGGCTGTCGGTAAGGTACTGACAGCGGGAAAATGTCTCGATTGCTTCCTGCTGAAACAGCGGCAGGGTGGGTTCATCATGCTGCGGTTCAGGCAAATCGTCCTCGTCGATATTTTCCAGCCCGTACAGCATGCCGGTCAGGATCGTGGCGGCGACCAGATAGGGATTGGCGTCCGCCCCGGCCAGCCGGTACTCAATGCGGCGGTTGCTGTCCTCCGAACAGGGAATACGCAATGCGGCGGAGCGGGTGTTATAGCCCCAGGAGTTAAAGACGGGTTCCGTCAGGTTTTTACGCAGGCGACGAAACGCGTTAACTCCAGGCGCAAGGATGGCGATAGAGGCGGGCATCAGCGCCAGCTGCCCGGCGATGCACAAACGCATCATGCTGTTAAGCGCGTTCACCGGAGAAGCAAAAACGTTTTCGCCGCGACTGTTATTCAGGCTGAAATGGAAGTGTAAACCGCTGCCGGCCAGCTGGCTGAAAGGCTTAGCCATAAAGTTGGCCTGCAGGCCGTGCTTTTCGGCTACGTAACGGGTCATTCGGCGCAGGGCAAGCACGTTATCGCAGACCTCAATGACGCGATGGCTGTGCTTCAGGTTTAATTCGTACTGACCGGATTGGGCTTCCGCCACGATCCCGGACAGCGGGATGCGCTGAAGGTGTGCCAGCTGTTCCAGCTCGTCAAACAGTGCCGCATGGGTTGTTGAGGTATCCATATGAAAACACCCCTGATTTTGCGGATCCCGATCGCGTTGACCCGTCAGATAGAATTCGATTTCCGGAGCAATCACCGGATAGAGCCCGTGCTGGTGGAAGCGGGACAGGACGTTCTGCAGGATGACTCGTGGCTCCAGCGGGCAGGGTTTATCGTCGCTGTCTTGCATCGTCAGCAGGATCTGCGCGTTGTGCTGCGGATCCTGCGGGCAGGGGCGCAGGGAACCGGCGACGGGGAGGCAGAGTCGGTCCGGTTCATCATGAAGCGGGGCGGCGATTTTTCCTTTCTGATCCATAGAGTAGACGGAGAGGGGAAAGTAACAGCCTTTTTCCAGCGCCAGCATGCTCTCTACCGGGAGCCGCTTGCCGCGCATAATGCCGTTGATATCGTTCAGGTAAACGTCAATATGTTTCGTCTGCGGGTAACGTTCGAGATAATCCGCGACTTCGACCGAAACGTTGTGCTGCAGCGCGTCAATTTTTTCATCAAGCCAAAGGCCGGAATTGAGTGCGCCAGGAAGCGATAAACCGGGAAAGTTAAAATAGGGACGGAGACTTTTCAGGAAAAACGCATTCATTATCGAGTTCATAGTCATTCTTCAATGAAGCCGTAGCGGCAGTGAACTCAGCATAAAGGGGGCGGCGTAAAGGGGGGATAAAAAGCGTCAGGCCCGGCGTAAAGAAAGTATAAAGGCGAGGCTATTTTTTCTCTTTTTTCTGCATATCAAGCAGTTGCTCCGGGGTGACGGCCGGGTAACCCTGCGCGTCTTCCGGTACTTCATGCATCGCCGGGATCGGCACCAGCGGGCCGAGGAAGCGCGGTTCGCGTTTGAAAATGTAGAGGTCTGCCAGAGCGCCAAAACGCGCGCCGAACTCGCGGACGCGCACGCTCAGCATATCTTTTGGCGACGGCACGGCGTAACACTGCGCCTGAATGCCCATATGCAGCGCGATAAACAGCGCGCGCTCGCAGTGGAAGCGCTGAGTGATGATGATGAAGTCGTTGGTGTCGAAGACTTTGCGCGTACGCACGATGGAGTCCAGGGTGCGGAATCCGGCGTAGTCGAGCACGATATCTGCAGGATCGACGCCAGCGGCAATCAAATCCTTCCGCATCGTCACCGGCTCATTATAGCTTTGCAGGGCGTTATCGCCGCTTAGCAGCAGGTAGTTCACCTTGCCGCTATTGTAGGCGTTCAGCGCGCCCTGAATGCGGTAGCGGTAGTACTGGTTGATCACCCCGGTGCGGTAATACTTGGCGGTGCCGAGCACCACGCCAACCTGACGATAGGGCAGGTCCTGCAGATCGTCAAAGATGTAGGGGGCGGTTTTCCAGCTCATCCAGCGGTCGAGACCCAGCACGATAAACAGCAGTATGCCGACCAGGACAGACAGGCTGTAAAAAACGCGCTTTAACATGGAGATGGCTCGTTCGTGGATGAAATTTAACTCAGGCTACTTTACCCGCCTGGTTAGCGCAAGAAACAGCGACTCAACTGAGGGGTTTTTCAGCAACGTGGCGGACATTTCTGTCCGCCGGAAGGTTTATGCCAGCAGGACGCGGTCGATCGTCGTGCAGCCTAACGCCTTGAGCGTCGCGGCGGTGGCATCCCACTGGATCAGTGGCGCATCGGCTTTTTCGGCCAGAATGGCGCGCTGAATGTCCGGATAATCGTAGCCGTTCAGGCTCAGCAGGTTGAGCGCGCCCTGTAGTGGCGGCAGCGTTGGGTTAAACGCGGCGTTTTCCGCATAGCTGCCGGTGAAGATACGGCCGTCGCGGCACTGCAGCGCCACGCCGCTCGGGGATTTGCTGTAAGGCGTGTGGCTTTTGTTCGCCGCGCGAATGGCCGCCTGGTTCAGGTCATCGCCGGACAGGGCGAAACCGTGATCCTGCTCGTCCATCAGCAACGTTTTGATCTCCAGATCTTTCGGGCCAAAGGCGTCAGGCAGGTAATCGCCCAGCGTGTGCGGTGCGCGTCCCGGCAGGTTGATGCGCAGCTGCAGCCCGCTGTTCAGCTCGTTCATAAACTGACGGCAGTGGCCGCAGGGGGTGTAGTTAACGGTAATGGCGCTCAGGGCTTTCTCACCGCGCAGCCAGGCGTGGCTGATGGCGCTCTGCTCGGCGTGAACGGTCTGCTGCATGGTCGCGCCCAGGAACTCCATATTGCCGCCGAAGTACCAGGTACCGCTGATGCCGCGCGCAATGGCCCCGACGTTAAAGTGGGAGAGATCGGCCCGCGCGCAGGCGGCAGCCAGGGGAAGCAGTGCGAAAGCCAGCGCGTCTTCGTCCAGTCCCGTTGCCTGTTTCAGCACCGTGACCTGCTCCGCGGTCAGCAGGGCGGGGAAGTGTGCATCTGCCAGAACGGGAGCAAGGGCTGACTGCAAATTCTCTGCAAGCTGGGCGAAGGCAGCTTGAAAACGTGGGTGCATGGCGTTTGCCTCATAAAGGTTAATGGATCGGTAGTTTACGGAGCTGTTAGGGCTTTATATGTGATCCACTTCTCATTATGTATGCAACTTATGAAATCAAAATGAAATTTGCGCGACGCATCGCAAATTTTAGCCCATCACCGCCAGAATCAGCGGGAAAATGAACGGGGCCAGCAGGGAGGTGATAATTCCGCAGATCACCAAAGCCAGCGAGCTAAACGCCCCTTCCTGATAATCCAGCTCCGCGCAGCGGGCAGTGCCCAGGGCGTGGGAGGCGGTCCCCATCGACAGTCCCCGTGCCGCTTTAGTATGAATACGCATCCCGTTCAGCAGGGTGTGACCAAACACCGCACCGAGAATACCGACGAAAATGACGCACATCGCGCTGATGGCCGGGATCCCGCCGAGGCTGCCACCGACAGCCATCGCGATAGGTGTGGTCACCGATTTTGGCAGAATAGAGGCGGCAATCTGCGGCGAGGCCCCCATCAACAGCGCTACCGACGTGCCGGTGATCATCGCCACCAGGCTGCCCACAAAACAGATGGTAATGATGGATTTCCAGCGGGCGCGGATCTGGTGGAGCTGCTCATATAAAGGAAAGGCGAGCGCCACAACGGCAGGCTGCAGCAGGTCGTTTAAAATTTTGCTGCCGGCAAAGTAGCGTTCATAAGGAATGTCGGTGAGCAGCAGGAACGGAATAATGACCACCATCGCCACCAGCAGCGGGTTCAGCAACGGCATTTTGAAACGTGCGGCAAGCTTGCGCGCGGCGAAGAACACCGCCAGGGTTAGCGGCAGCGACCACCAGATATTAGCCATCATTTTTTTGTTTTCTCCCCGATCACGTTGCGTTCGCCATGCACCAGATGCGAACTCCAGCTCACCACCAGGAAAACCACCAGCGTACTGACCGCGCATGAGACCACAATCGGGCCGAACTGGGCTTTGAGCAAATCAAAATACTGCATAACCCCGACGCCGATTGGCACGAAAAGCAGCGCCATATAGCGAATGAGGACGAAGCAGCCGGGGTTGACCCATTTTGCGGGCAGGATTTGCAGCGCCAGCAAAACAAAGAGGATTAGCATGCCGATAATGCTGCCGGGAATGGTGATGGGCAGCAGCGACGCGATGAAAATCCCGGCATACAGGCAGGCGTAAATCAGGACGAATGCGCGCAGATATTGCCAGATAATGTTCAATGATTTGCTCATGGTGATAGTCCTTGCTGAAACGCATTCATCATACAATTAAACCTAAAAATGTGCCACGGATCACATCATGAAATTTGAGCATACCAGACATTCCGGAATGGAACGTCCGGTATCACCGCACAGGGGCAGGCTACAGTTTAGAGGAAAGGGAGTGCGGTGGCGAAGTGACGAGCCAGAGAATGCATCAGCGCAGGGCGGTCAGTTTATCGAGAAAAGAAAACAGCACCTGATTCATTTCGCGATAATCATGCGAGCGTAGTTTTTCCGCCGTTTCGACAAAACGAAATTCATCCGCACGGCGGAGATCGTTCTGCGAATGTTCAATCAGCAACTCAACGACCTCCGCCGTCAGTTCCATATGGCACTGAAAACCGTAAACCCGTTCGCCATATTGCACGATCTGACGGGGACAGCCCTCGCTGTAAGCGAGCACCTTAGCCTGTGGCGTCAACCCTGGCATGTCGTTATGCCAGTGACCGACGCTCAGCTCGTGGCCAAAATTCTCAAACAGCGGGTTCGCCTTGCCTGCATCTGTGAGCCTGACGGGAAATTTACCGATCTCTTTTTCCGGGCTTTGGCAAAACCCTGCGCCCAGCGCTTCACCGATAAGCTGCGAGCCCAGACAAACGCCAATCACCGTTTTACCCGCCCCTATTGCGCGGCCGATGAGTCGCATTTCCGCCTGCGCATCAAACCAGGGGCACTCCTCAAGCGTGGTGGCGGGTGACTGCGGGCCTCCCATGATGATAAGCAAGTCCGTGCTCTCCAGGTCTTCGGGTAACGGATCGCCCTGATAAACTCTGGAGTAGCTCAGGCTACAGCCGCGATTTTTCCCCCAGATTTCATAGGCGCCTGGCGCTTCGAAATGTTCATGAATGATAAAATGAATGTGCATTGCGTCTCTCTCCGGTTACGTGTACAAGCAGCATCATAAGAGGAAGGGAGGAATGTGAAATGCCAACCGTTATCGATAAAACGCCAATTCACGACGATGCCATCGGATGGTCCAGAGGGGCAATTAGTTATACGCGTGGCGAAGTGGATCCCCCTCACCGGCATTCACAGGGGCAACTTTTGTTTGCCATCAAAGGGGTGATGCTGGTCGAAACTGGCAATAAGCGTTGGGTCATACCGCCTCAGCGCGCGTTGTGGATCCCTCCCTTTCAGGAACACACCTACAGCGTGTTATCCACCACGGAGCTCCGCGCAGTCTGGTTTAGCCCCGCGCTGATATCGCAATGCGAGCCTTTTACACGGAAAGAAGAGGTTCACGTGATTATGGCGACAGCGTTGTTCAAAGAGCTGATTGCCGGGCTGTTCAGTGCGCAATACCGGCCAGCCAGTCAGCGCAGCATGGCCGTTTTGCTGCTCGACATCCTCAGCGAGGCGCAGCAGATTTCGGCCGAATTACCGATGCCCGTTGATGGGCGGTTACATCGCGTTGCCTGTGACATCATTGCCAACAATCTCTGGGATGTTTCTATGGAAAGTCTGGCGGAACAGGCCGCGATGTCTGAACGCACATTTTCACGCGCGTTTATCAAAGATACAGGCTTTAGCTTCCGGGCCTGGCGACAGCGCGCAAGGATTTGTGCCTCGCTGGACCTGCTCGCCAACGGATACCCGGTTAAGCAGGTGGCCTGGATGCTGGGGTTTTCAGGGCAGGCGGCATTTGCGGCGGCGTTTCGCGCCGTTGTCGGGGCAACGCCGGCTGACTTTCTACCTGAACAGAAGCGCTTCCCAGCGATATAGAGAGCGGCTACTATAGCGCGTCTTTTTTCACAGGTACTGCTATGCGTGTTTTACTGGCTCCAATGGAAGGCGTGCTCGACTCCCTCGTGCGCGAGCTTCTGACCGAGGTGAACGATTACGATCTCTGCGTGACGGAGTTTCTGCGCGTGGTCGATATGCTGTTGCCGGTAAAATCCTTCTACCGCCTGTGCCCCGAGCTGCACAACCAGAGCCGGACCTCTTCCGGCACGCTGGTGCGTATTCAGCTGCTCGGCCAGTATCCTGAGTGGCTGGCGGAAAACGCTGCCCGCGCGGTTGAGCTGGGCTCTTACGGGGTGGATCTCAACTGCGGCTGTCCGTCGAAGCTGGTCAACGGCAGCGGCGGCGGGGCGACCTTGCTGAAAGATCCTGAGCTGATTTACCGCGGCGCGAAGGCGATGCGTGAGGCTGTGCCTTCGCATTTGCCGGTGACGGTTAAGGTGCGTCTGGGGTGGGACAGCGACGCGCGGCAGTTTGAAATCGCCGATGCGGTGCAGCAGGCCGGGGCCACCGAGCTGGTGGTGCATGGCCGCACCAAAGACGATGGCTACAAAGCCGAGCGCATTAACTGGCAGGCGATCGGCGAGATCCGCAAGCGCCTCACCATTCCGGTGATCGCCAATGGTGAAATCTGGGATTACGAGAGTGCGCAGGCATGCCTGAACGCTACCGGCTGTGATGCGGTGATGATTGGCCGCGGTGCGCTGAACGTGCCGAACCTCAGCCGTGTAGTGAAATATAACGAGCCGCGGATGCCGTGGGCAGACGTCGTCACGCTGCTGCAAAAATACAGCCGTCTGGAAAAGCAGGGCGACACCGGTTTGTATCACGTCGCTCGAATTAAACAGTGGCTGAGTTATTTACGCAAAGAGTACAGCGAAGCGCTGGGATTATTTCAGGAGATCCGTACGCTGCAAACGTCGGCTGATATTGCGCGGGTTATACAGTCAAAATAACCGGTACTTATATTTAAATATAAATAATTCACACAGTGAATATTTTGCCGATTATGTAAGTGTATGACAATTTGCGGATTGCCACGCGTTACTAAAAAATGGAACGTCATCAAGCGTAAGTTGCGCCTTTATTTTTTTGAGTGCATGGCGTAATGAAACGTTTTCTTATTTTATCTCTGAGTGCTCCCCTTATTTTTATGCTGGCTGCGTGCGCACCGGAACATTCCACGGTGTCGCCAATCAAAACGCAAGCGACAGCCGCTTCCGTTAATACCCAACTTCGTCATGCGGACTGGCCGAAAAATGAGTGGTGGAAAGAATATAACGACCCGCAGTTAAATTCGCTTATTGCCAAAGCCATAGCGGATGCTCCCGATATGCAAATTGCCCGGCAGCGCATTACGCTTGCCGAAGCGCAGGCCAGAGCCGCTATTGCTGCCGATGGCCCACAGATGGATTTTTCTGCGGATGTTGAACGGCAAAAAATGTCGGCAGAGGGGCTGATGGGGCCGTTTGCCCTGACCGACCCGGCGGCGGGTACAACTGGCCCATGGTATACCAACGGCACCTTTGGCCTGACGGCGGGCTGGGATCTCGATCTGTGGGGTAAAAACCGCGACCGGATCGCAGCGCGTATTGGCAAAGTGAATGCGCAAAAAGCGGAGCTGGAGCAGACCCGCCAGCTCCTTTCAACCAGCGTTGCGCGCCTTTACTGGGCGTGGCAGACCCAGGCCGAAGCAGGGGATGTCCTTACCCGGATTAAACAGGAGCAGGAAAATATTATCGACGCCGATCGGGAACTGTATCAGCACGGGATTACCTCCTCGGTGGAGGGCGTTGAAACCGATATCCACGCCAGCAAGACTGATGAACAGCTGGCGGACGTAAAGGGCAAGATGAAGGCTATTGAAGCGCGTCTGGAGGCGCTGACCGGTGCCCCGGCAACACGCCTTACGCGCCACCCGTTGCCTGCCGCAGAAGCCTCGTTACCGTCGACGCTCGGTTATGAACTGCTGGCTCGCCGTCCGGATCTGCAAGAAGCGCACTGGTATATCGAAGCCTCCATGAGCGAGGTGGATGCCGCCAGAGCGGCTTTCTATCCTGACGTGAACCTGATGGCGTTCTTACAGCAGGATGCCCTCCATCTGAGCGATCTGTTTCGCTCTTCAGCGCAGCAGATGGGGGTGACCGCCGGATTGACGCTGCCGATTTTTGACAGCGGCAGGCTGAACGCCAGGCTGGATATCGCCCAGGCGCAGAATAACCTTTCCGTCGCGAACTACAACAAAGCAGTGGTGGATGCGGTCAATCAGGTGGCGCGTACGGCCAGTGAAGTTGAAACCCTGACGGCAAAAAATCGTCACCAGCAGCAGGTCGAAAAAGACGCGGCGCGCGTGGTGGCGCTGGCGCAGGCGCGTTTTAGCGCTGGTATCATTGCGGGCTCGCGGGTCAGCGAAGCCAAAATTCCGGCGCTGAAAGAACGTCTCGAAGGCGTCATGCTGAAAGGCCAGTATCTCGACGCCACGCTGCAGCTGACTTCAGCGCTGGGCGGTGGGTATCACCAGGGCTAAAAAAGGCCATTATCTATACTTACCTCTTTGCAGTTTTTCAGGAGGTGAGTATGACCAGAGTAGCGATTGTAACCGCATCGGATTCCGGGATCGGTAAAACCACGGCGCTGATGCTCGCAGAGCGCGGGTTTGATATTGGCGTCACCTGGCATTCCGATGAAAAAGGGGCGCTGGAAACCTGCCGTGAAGTTGAAGCGCGTGGGCAGCGCGCAGAGGCTATTCATCTTGATTTAAGCACGCTCCCGGACGGCGCGGAAGCCATTGAAACGCTGATTGCGCGTTTCGGGCGGCTGGACGTTCTGGTTAACAATGCCGGAGCGATGACCAAAGCGCCATTCCTTGAGATGGCGTTTGACGACTGGCGGAATATTTTTACCGTCGACGTGGATGGCGCGTTTCTCTGCTCACAGATTGCGGCACGGCAAATGGTGAAGCAGGGGGAAGGGGGGCGGATTGTAAACATCACCTCGGTGCACGAGCACACCCCGCTACCGGAGGCCTGCGCCTATACGGCCGCGAAACATGCGCTCGGCGGCTTAACCAAATCCATGGCGATGGAGCTGGTTAAGCATAAGATTCTGGTGAACGCCGTCGCACCGGGTGCCATTGCCACGCCGATGAACGATATGGACGACAGCGAAGTGAAGGAAGGGTCAATGCCGGAAATCCCGCTGGCAAGGCCGGGCCATACCAAAGAGATTGCCAGCCTGGTGGCGTGGCTGTGCGACAGCGATGCCAGCTACACAACGGGTCAATCTTTTATCGTCGACGGGGGCTTTATGCTGGCTAACCCGCAGTTTAAGCCGGAGAGGTAGCAGGTTTCCCCTCACCCCGGCCCTCTCCCCAAAGGGGAGAGGGTGTATATAGTTCCCTCTCCCTGTGGGAGAGGGTTAGGGTGAGGGCATCAGGCCGCACCAGGCTACTCCTCATCCCGCACCTTTTCCCGATGCTTCAGCCACAGCCTGACCCCAATCACCGCCACAACCACCAGAATCAACCACGCCCAGTGCTTCAGGTGCTGGTCTAGATTATGCAGCCACGGGCCAATCACCTCGCCGCCTGCATAACCGAGCGTCGTGAAGATCAGCGACCAGGCTATCGCGCCAAGAATATTCAGCGGCAGGAAAATTTTTGGCGGCAGGCGGCTGGCGCCAATCAGTATCGGCCCGATAACCCTGAAGCCGTACATAAAGCGGGTGCCAATCACGAACAGGTAAGGATGGCGCTGGATCAGGCGCTGCGCGCGGTTGATTTTCTTTTTGTGTTTAGCGAAACGCTTGAGCAGCGTCGGGCCAAAGCGCAGCCCCAGGAAGTAGAGCAGCTGATCGCCAATCATGCCGCCCAGCGCGACCGCGGCGACGACCAGCGGGAACTTCAGTAAGCCCTGATGCGCGGCGACGCCCCCTAGCAGCGTGATGGTTTCACCTTCCGCCACGCTGCCGATGACCAGCGCGGCATATCCATATTGTTCAATGAGCGCGTTAATATCCATTACGTAAATATTATCTCCCTCTGCGTGTCTCGTTTAATCATATACCCCATGAATCAACCGCGCGGCAATCAACGGAAATTTCCCACTGTACATAAAATAATCTAAAGCCTGCATTATACTTAAGGTATCGCTGACGGGCCGACAACAAGGGGGCGCTATGAACCATGTCTGGGGACTTTTCTCCCATCCCGATCGTGAGATGCATGTCATCAAAAGTGAGAACGAAACGGTCTCGCATCATTACACGCACCATGTGCTGCTCATGGCTGCGGTGCCGGTAATATGCGCGTTTATTGGCACAACACAAATTGGCTGGAACTTCGGTGACGGCACCGTGGTGCAGCTTTCCTGGTTTACCGGGCTCTATCTTGCCATTCTCTTTTATGGCCTGATGCTGGCCGGGGTGGCGGTTATGGGACGCGTCATTCACTGGATGGCGCGTAACTATCCGCAACGCCCATCGCTGGCACACTGTATGATCTTCGCCGGATACGTCGCGACCCCGCTGTTCTTAAGCGGTATTGTTGCGCTCTATCCACTGGTCTGGCTGTGCGCGCTGATCGGTACCATTGCCCTCTTTTATACCGGATATCTGCTGTATGTGGGCGTTCCTACCTTCCTCAATATCAATAAAGAAGAGGGCCTGAGCTTCTCCGGCTCGACGCTTGCCATCGGGGTGCTGGTGCTGGAGGCGTTACTGGCGCTGACGGTTATTCTTTGGGGTTATGGATACCGTCTCTTCTAAGCTCACTGCATTGCTGGCGTAAATGCCAGCAATGCAGCATCTGTTCACGATTATCCGCTGGCGACAAAGCACGGTGACCGCTATGATGCCGAAGCCAGCCTGTGTTTATCCGTCGACACAGGCGGTGTACGTCATTACGTGCGTGAATAATTATCAGAAGTCTCACCATGCTGAAATTTCGAGTCTCTTTACTTAGCCTGGCGCTGCTGCTGGGCGCGTCAGCTGCTGTGCCAGCCGTCGCCAAAACGCCCGCGGTGACCGCCGCTGCTGCCCAGCCGCAAATTGCGTCCGGCAGCGCGATGATTGTCGATCTCAATACCAATAAGGTGATTTACGCCAGCCACCCGGACCTGGTGCGCCCTATTGCCTCAATAACCAAATTAATGACCGCGATGGTGGTGCTTGATGCACATCTGCCGCTGGACGAAAAGCTGAAAGTGGATATCAGCCACACGCCGGAGATGAAAGGGATCTACTCCCGCGTGCGCCTGAACAGCGAAATCAGCCGTAAAAATATGCTGCTGCTGGCACTGATGTCATCCGAAAACCGCGCGGCGGCGAGCCTGGCGCACCACTATCCTGGCGGTTATGACGCGTTTATCCGCGCGATGAACGCCAAAGCCAAAGCGCTGGGGATGAGCAATACCCATTTTGTTGAACCGACGGGGCTGTCGATTAACAACGTCTCCACGGCCCGCGATCTGACGAAACTGCTGATTGCCAGCAAACAATATCCGCTGATTGGTCAGCTCAGTACCACCCGTGAAGAGATGGCGACCTTTGCGAACCCGGCCTACACGTTGCCGTTCCGCAATACTAACCATCTGGTGTACCGGGATAACTGGAACATTCAGCTAACGAAAACAGGCTTTACCAACGCGGCAGGACACTGTCTGGTGATGCGCACGGTGTTTAACGGTAAGCCGGTGGCGCTGGTGGTGATGGATGCCTTCGGCAAATATACCCACTTTGCGGATGCGAGCCGCCTGCGTACCTGGATTGAGACCGGGAAAGTGCAGCCCGTTCCGGCTGCGGCATTGACGTATAAAAAGCAGAAAGCGGAGCAGATGGCGACGGCGCAGAACGATTAGGTAAAAGCAAAACGGTAACGCATGTTACCGTTTTTTATGTTTTCTCCCTCTCCCTGTGGGAGAGGGCCGGGGTGAGGGCACCAGACCGCACTGCTTTTATTCCGGCAGCGTCCAGTCCCCATCGTTGAGCGGGCGCTGCATTATCACCGTATCCCGCCAGTCGCCTTTCTTATACCCCACGCTGCGCAGCTGACCGACAATCTCGAAGCCGTGTTTTTTATGCAGCCGCAGCGATCCGGCATTATTATTGCCATCTCCCACAACAGCAATCATCTGCCGCCACGGGCCTTGCTCGCAGCGTGCGATTAGCGCGCTCATTAATGCGGTGCCAAAACCGCGTCCGGTCATGCTGGCGTCCACGTAAATCGACTCTTCCAGGGTATAGCGATAGGCGTGTCGCGGTCGATAAGGGGCGGCGTAGCAGTAGCCCACCACGATCCCGCGGTACAGCCCGACAAGCCACGGTAAACCGTTCTCGGCCACGCTTTTCATGCGCTGACGCATTTCGTCGATGGTGGGAGGAACTTCTTCGAACGACGCGCGTCCGTGAAGCACATGCCAGGCGTAAATGGCGGCGATGGCATGCACATCATCGGGAAGGGCGTCGCGCACTTCCAGTTCGGTTTCGGATAAAACATCAACAGCCGACATGACGTGCCCGCTCCTCGTTATCGAATGCCGGAGAAAGGTTTCTCCGGCGACTGAACGCTACTCTATTACGATTACGGCGCGCGAAACAATCTCTCAAATTTGGCTGTAGGGTTTAATCAGACGCTTGCGTTATGTGCTGCTCCGCGTCTGCACTTTCTTGCCAGTATTTCTTCCGCGTTGTTTTCCCTATACCGGGGTTCATACTGTTTGTAGGGTCATTCTCGCGATAAAACTGCTTAAGTGCGTCAGGGGCTTTATAAAGATGCCCAACGTTGTGTTCCGCAGGATATTGTGCGCCGCGCTCGCGCAGCAGGGCGAGCATCTGCTCCTTCAGTTCGTGTGCATCGACCCCTTTTTTGACGATGTAATCCTGATGGAAAACGTAGCACATAAAGTGGCCGTAATAGAGCTTGTGCACCAGCTTGCTGTCAATTTCCGGCGGCAGGTGCTCGAACCATTCGGTGTCGTTTCTTCGCAGGGCGATATCCAGCGCCAGAATATCTTCCACCTCTTCGGAATGTACCGCCTGGTAACGGATGGCGGCACCCGCGGCGGCGAAGCGGTGCAGGAAGGCTTTGCTGCCTTCTTCCGGCGTACAGGCGAAGAAATCCCCCTCGGCGGTTTTGAAAAACTCGGTGAGCCAGCTCTGCGCTTCGGCAATCCCGTCACCGGCCATTTTTAGCAGCAGATGATGTTCGTACTTATCACGCCAGGTTTTCATTCGCTCCGGCAGATGCGCAGGGAAAACGTTCCCCAGCTTCTGCATAAAGCGGTCGGTAAAGTGGGGCTTGAACAGCGACACCTTCTCCAGCATCGCGTCGGTGCGGCCCTTCATGGTGAAGAAGAACGGCATTTTGTCAGTGCCGAGCTTGTCGATCATCAGGAAGGTGTCTTTCCCGTAGCGCTCCGCGATGTCGTAAATGTCACGGTGCATATACTCGCCCGCCACGGGAAGGTGGGTGAATTCACCGAGAATATGACGGCGTATCTCCGTCAGAACCTCAGGCTGATTGGTGCCGATGTAAAACACCTGCTGCTTTTTCTCCGCCGGGAAGGTATCAAGGCGTACGGCAAAAACGGCCAGCTTGCCCGCGCAGCCGGAGGATTCAAACAGGCGGTCCGGGTCGGCGTTATAGCGCGCCGGGGTGTCGGCTTCGATATCGCGCACGCGGGTGACGTAATCGTGATCGTGCGCGTGGCGACCGTCGTGCTGTACGTCTTCGTCCCTCACGCGGTCGTCGTCGAGCTTGCTGAGGATCTGTTCCGGCGTTACGCCCAGATCGATGCCCAGGTGGTTCACCAGCGTCAGCTTGCCGTTTTCGTCGATACGGGCAAACAGCGACATTTCGGTGTAGGCCGGACCGCGCTGTACCAGCGAACCGCCGGAGTTATTGCAGATCCCGCCCACCACCGAGGCGCCAATGCAGGAGGAGCCGATCACCGAGTGCGGTTCGCGTCCCAGCGGCTTAAGCGCTTTTTCGAGGGAGTAGAGCGTGGTGCCGGGGAACGCGAGCACCTGCTCGCCTTTGTCCAGCAGGTGCAGCTTGTCGAGGCGCAGGGTACTGATAATCACGATATCGCGATCGTAATCGTTGCCGTTCGGCGTAGAGCCTTCGGTCAGGCCGGTGTTGGCCGCCTGCATTAAAATAATCTTATCCGCGGCAACGCAGGCGCTCAGTACGCGCCACAGCTCCAGCAGCGTGCCGGGGAAGACCACCGCCAGCGCCTCGCCCTGACCGGAGCGGAAACCCTTACGGTAGCGGGCGGTTTTGGCCGGGTCAGTAAGCAGGTGAGAGGAGCCAACCAGGCGCGACAGTTCGTTAATAAAAGTCTTGTTATCGTCAGTTCGAACAGAAGTCATCTTCCACTCCTTGTGGTGGGGCAAATTTCTCGCTGTAAAGCATAGCGCGATTAACTGTTCAACGGTCGAGTATTCACGAGAAAAATCAGAGAATAACCCTGCAACGTTCAGAGGGTTTGTGGCACACTGCGCTTTTCGCACGGTCTGGCCGGGTGCTTCCCACGGTTATTGATGAGAGAGAATAACAACATGAAATGGCTATGTTCTGTAGGTGTCGCCGTCAGCCTGGCGCTGCAACCTGCGCTGGCAGAGGATTTGTTTGGTAATCACCCGCTCACGCCTGAAGCCCGCGACGCGTTTGTCACGGAGTTGCTTAAGAAGATGACGGTCGATGAAAAAATCGGCCAGCTGCGTCTGATCAGCGTCGGCCCGGATAACCCGAAAGAGGCCATCCGCGAGATGATCAAAGAGAATCAGGTGGGCGCGATTTTTAACACCGTCACCCGTCAGGATATCCGTAAAATGCAGGATCAGGTGATGGAACTCAGCCGCCTGAAAATCCCTCTGTTCTTCGCCTATGACGTGGTGCACGGCCAGCGTACCGTCTTCCCCATCAGCCTCGGCCTGGCCTCCTCCTTTAACCTCGATGCGGTGAAAACCGTCGGGCGCGTATCTGCCTATGAAGCGGCGGACGACGGCCTGAACATGACCTGGGCACCGATGGTGGACGTCTCGCGCGATCCGCGCTGGGGCCGCGCCTCGGAAGGCTTCGGTGAAGATACCTTTTTAACGGCCACGATGGGCAAAACCATGGTGGAAGCGATGCAGGGCAAAAGCCCGGCGGACCGCTACTCGGTGATGACCAGCGTCAAACACTTCGCGGCCTACGGCGCCGTCGAGGGCGGTAAAGAGTACAACACTGTCGACATGAGCCCGCAGCGCCTGTTTAACGACTACATGCCGCCGTACAAGGCAGGTCTGGACGCGGGCAGCGGCGCGGTGATGGTGGCGCTGAACTCGCTAAACGGCACGCCAGCGACCTCCGATTCCTGGCTGCTGAAAGACGTCCTGCGTGACCAGTGGGGCTTTAAGGGCATCACCGTTTCCGATCACGGCGCGATTAAAGAGCTGATCAAACACGGTACGGCGTCCGACCCGGAAGACGCGGTGCGCGTGGCGCTCAAGTCCGGCATTAACATGAGCATGAGCGATGAGTACTACAGCAAATACCTGCCGGGGCTGGTGAAGAGCGGCAAGGTAACGATGGCGGAGCTGGACGATGCCGCGCGCCACGTGCTGAACGTGAAATACGACATGGGGCTGTTTAACGATCCGTACAGCCATCTGGGCCCGAAAGATTCTGACCCGGCTGATACCAACGCCGAAAGCCGCCTGCACCGCAAAGAAGCGCGTGAAGTGGCGCGCGAAAGTCTGGTGCTGCTGAAGAACCGCCTCGATACGCTGCCGCTGAAAAAATCTGGCACTATTGCTGTGGTCGGCCCGCTGGCTGACAGCAAGCGCGACGTGATGGGCAGCTGGTCTGCTGCGGGCGTGGCCGATCAGTCTGTCACCGTCCTGACCGGCATCAAGAGCGCCGTCGGTGAAAACGCCAAAGTGGTGTACGCCAAAGGGGCGAACGTCACCGACGATAAAGACATCGTCACGTTCCTCAACCAGTACGAGGAAGCGGTTAAGGTCGACCCGCGTACGCCGAAGGAGATGATTGAGGAAGCGGTCAACGCCGCGAAGCAGTCCGATGTGGTTGTCGCGGTCGTGGGGGAAGCGCAGGGTATGGCGCATGAAGCCTCCAGCCGCACCGACATCACCATCCCGCAGAGCCAGCGCGATCTGATCGCCGCCCTTAAGGCCACCGGCAAACCGCTGGTGCTGGTGCTGATGAACGGCCGTCCGCTGGCGCTGGTGAAAGAGGACCAGCAGGCTGACGCCATTCTGGAAACCTGGTTCGCCGGCACCGAAGGCGGTAACGCCATCGCCGACGTGCTGTTTGGTGATTACAACCCGTCTGGCAAGCTGCCTATGTCCTTCCCGCGCTCCGTCGGGCAGATCCCGGTCTACTACAGCCACCTGAACACCGGTCGCCCGTACAACGCCGACAAGCCGAACAAGTACACGTCTCGTTACTTCGACGAAGCTAACGGCCCGCTCTATCCGTTTGGTTACGGCCTGAGCTACACCACCTTTAAGGTCTCTGACGTGAAAATGTCGGCGCCGACCCTGAAGCGTGACGGCAAAGTTACCGCCAGCGTTGAGGTGACCAACACCGGCAAGCGCGAAGGGGCAACGGTGATTCAGATGTACGTGCAGGATGTGACTGCGTCGATGAGCCGTCCTGTGAAGCAGCTGCGCGGTTTCGAAAAGGTTGATCTTAAACCTGGCGAAACCAAAACCATCAGCTTCCCGATTGACGTGGACGCGCTGAAGTTCTGGAACCAGCAGATGAAATATGATGCGGAACCGGGCAAGTTTAACGTCTTTATCGGGGTGGATTCCGCCCGCGTGAATAAAGGCGAGTTCGAGCTGCTGTAACCTTTCCTTCCCTTTGCATCCCCCGACTTCCGGGGGATGCGTCTTACCTTATGCTAAAAAGGCATTTTGCCGGGTAAATCCGCCGTTTTAAGCTACGCTTTTCTCTCAAGCCTCTGAAAAAGGCGATAAAAAAATGAGGACAGCGGAATGACGATTAAAACGGGGATGGTAGCTTCTGCGGTGCTACTCGCAGCGCTAAGCCTGCCGCTACAGGCGGCGGAGCCGGTAAAAGTGGGCTCAAAGATCGATACCGAGGGCGCGCTGCTCGGGAATATTATTCTCCAGGTGCTGGAAAGCCACGGCGTGAAAACCGTCAATAAAGTTCAGCTGGGCACCACGCCCGTTGTGCGCGGCGCGATTACCTCCGGCGAGCTGGATATCTACCCTGAATACACCGGCAACGGCGCGTTCTTCTTCAAAGACGAAAACGATCCGGCATGGAAAAATGCCAAAGCTGGCTATGAAAAAGTCAAAAAACTCGACGCAGAGCAGAACAAGCTGGTCTGGTTAACCCCGGCCCCGGCCAACAATACCTGGACTATCGCCGTGCGTAAGGACGTGGCGGAGAAAGGTAAGTTGACTACGCTTGCGGATCTCAGCCGCTATCTGAAAGAGAAGGGCGATTTTAAGCTTGCGGCCTCCGCGGAGTTTATCGAGCGTCCTGACGCGCTACCCGCGTTCGAAAAAGCGTACGACTTCAAGCTCGACCAGGCGCAACTGCTTTCGCTCGCGGGCGGGGATACCGCGGTAACCATCAAAGCGGCGGCGCAGCAAACCTCTGGCGTTAACGCGGCGATGGCCTACGGCACCGACGGCCCGGTAGCGGCGCTCGGCCTGCAAACCCTGACCGATCCTAAAGGCGTACAGCCAATTTACGCTCCGACCCCGGTAGTGCGTGAGGCGGTGCTGAAAGCCTATCCGGAGATTGCCGACTGGCTCAAACCGGTCTTCGAAAAGCTGGATGAAAAAACGCTGCAGCAGCTGAATGCCAGCATTGCCGTCGAGGGACTGGATGCCAAAAAAGTGGCCGCCGACTTCCTGAAACAACAAGGGCTTGTGAAGTAACGGGAAAGGGCTGTGCCAATAAAATGTCATAACCGCGTACTGCTGCTGTTGGCCTGCGTGGCCATCGCGGCGGTCGCGTTACCGTTTGTGAACGTCGCGCCTAACCGCCTGATGTCGGGGGAAGGGCGCTATATCTGGGAAGTGTGGGCGTTCACGCCGTGGTGGCTGGCGGCGGCGCTGGGCGCGTGGGTTGCACTGTCGCTCTGGCAAGGGCGCACGGCGCAGTGGCTGACGCTGCTCCTCGCTGAAGGGCTGTTTATCGTCCTGTTCTGGGGCGCCGGGCAGGCGGCGACGCATATGGCGTCGGCGGAAAGTCCGCTGGCGAGAACCACGGTGGGTAGCGGCCTCTGGCTGTGGCTGGCGCTGTGTCTGCTGGCCAGTAGCGATGCCATTCGTCGACTCATCTCCAGCGCCGTCTGGCGCTGGGTGCTCAACGCGCAGATATGGTGCATTCCATTGTTCCTGCTGTTCAGCGGGGAACTAAATAATCTCTCGCTGTTAAAAGAGTACGCCAACCGTCAGGAGGTGTTTGATGATGCCCTGGCGCAACATCTGACAATTCTTTTTGGCACGCTGATCCCGGCTCTGCTGCTTGGGATACCGCTCGGCATGTGGTGTTATCGTCATCCTTCACGCCAGGGTGGGGTCTTTGCCGTGCTCAATGTCATCCAGACTATTCCCTCCGTTGCGCTGTTTGGCCTGCTGATTGCCCCGCTGGCCGGACTGGTGAAGTCATTCCCGGCGCTGGGAACGCTCGGCATAGCCGGAACGGGGTTAACGCCCGCGCTCATCGCGCTGGTGCTGTATGCGCTGCTGCCGCTGGTGCGCGGCGTGGTCGCGGGATTAAGCCAGGTCGCGCCGGATGTGCTGGAAAGCGCCCATGCGATGGGCATGAGCGCGCGACAGTGTTTCTGGAGGATTCAGCTTCCGCTGGCGCTGCCCCTGCTGCTGCGCAGCCTGCGGGTGGTGGCGGTCCAGACCGTCGGCATGGCAGTGATTGCCGCGCTGATTGGTGCGGGCGGCTTTGGCGCGCTGGTATTCCAGGGGCTGCTGAGCAGCGCCCTCGATCTGGTGTTATTGGGCGTGGTTCCCACCATTGCGCTGGCGGTTGTCGTCGACGCGCTGTTTGCCTTATGGCTCGCGCTGCTCAGGAGAAGAGCCAATGATTGAATTTCATGATGTCAGTAAAACCTTTGCCGGTCGCCCGGCGGCGAGCCACCTGAACCTGAACTTTGCCGAGGGCGCGTTTTCCGTGCTGATTGGCACATCGGGTTCGGGAAAATCCACCACACTGAAGATGATCAACCGGCTGGTTGAGCACGACAGCGGCCTGATCCGCTTTGCCGGAGAAGAGATCCGCAGCCTGCCGGTGCTGGAGCTGCGCCGCCGGATGGGCTATGCCATTCAGTCTATCGGCCTGTTTCCGCACTGGACGGTGGCGCAGAACATCGCCACCGTGCTGCAGCTGGAGAAATGGTCGCGGGCTAAAATCGCTGACCGCGTTGATGAACTCATGTCTCTGCTGGGGCTGGAGCCCGCGCTGCGCGATCGCTATCCGCACCAGCTCTCCGGTGGGCAGCAGCAGCGCGTGGGCGTGGCGCGCGCGCTGGCGGCCAACCCGCAGGTGCTGCTGATGGATGAACCCTTCGGCGCGCTGGATCCGGTTACGCGCGGGGCGCTGCAGGCGGAGATGACCCGCATTCACCGCATTCTCGGTCGAACCATCGTCCTCGTGACGCACGATATTGATGAAGCCCTGCGCCTGGCCGACCATCTGGTGCTGATGGACCACGGCGAGGTGGTGCAGCAGGGCGCGCCGCTTGAGCTATTAACCTGGCCGAAGAACGACTTTGTGCGCGAGTTTTTTGGCCGCAGCGAGCTGGGCGTGAGGCTGCTCTCACTGCGGACGGTTGGTGACTATATGCGTCCCGAGGAGACAGCGGTGAGCGGCGAACCGCTACAGGAGCAGATGAGCCTGCGGGACGCCCTCTCCGCGTTTGTCGCGCGCCGGTGTGAAGTCCTGCCCGTGGCGGATGCCCGGGGCGCGCCGTGCGGAAGCCTGCATTTTCGCGATCTGCTGGCCGGGGAGGTGACGCGTGAAGGCACTGCGTGATCCGCTCCTCTGGCTGGCAGCGCTCTTTGTCGCCTTACTGTTTCTGATGCCCCACAGCGCGGCGCTGTTTAACACCCTTTTTCCCGGGCTGCCGCGGCCGGTCTATCAGCAGGAGAGCTTTATCAACCTCGCCCTGGCGCATCTCTGGCTGGTGGCGCTCTCAAGCGTCATCGCGGTGGTGCTGGGAGTAGGGGCGGGCATTGCGGTCACGCGACCTGCGGGCCGGGAGTTTCGTCCGCTGGTGGAGACGGTTGCGGCCATTGGGCAGACGTTTCCGCCGGTGGCGGTGCTGGCGATAGCAGTGCCGGTGATGGGTTTTGGTCAGCAGCCCGCGATTATTGCGCTGATTTTATACGGCGTGTTGCCCGTTCTCCAGGGCACGCTGGCGGGCGTTTCGGCGGTCCCTGCGTCTGTATTAAGCGTGGCGGAAGGAATGGGGATGAGCCGCTGGCAGCGGCTTCGCAAGGTAGAACTGCCGCTTGCGGCACCGGTTATTATTGCCGGGATCCGCACGTCGGTGATTATTAACATAGGGACGGCGACCATTGCGTCTACGGTAGGTGCCAATACGCTGGGAACGCCGATCATCATCGGCTTAAGCGGGTTTAATACGGCTTATATTGTGCAGGGGGCGGTGCTGGTCGCGCTGGCAGCCATCGTCGTCGATCGCCTTTTTGAGCGGCTGGCGCTGTACCTCAGCCGACACCGCCACGAACGATAAACGAGTACCCGGCCAGCATCACGCCGCCGATACCGCTTACGGCCATCAGGACAAAAAGGGTAATAATGGCGAGTTTGGTTGCCTTCATCATGTGCTCCTGTTGTTAACGGAACAATTATACGGTGAAGCGCAGCTGTTAATGAACCATTAAATGCCGTTAAGGCTCATCCGGACCCAGGGAATAAACCGGATAACCGTGCTCACGCCATTCCGTCAGCAGCTGTTGCTGCGAGGCGGACGGCACTTCGCCGCACCAGACCAGCAGGGTCTGGCCGTCGAAAAACTCGGGTTTGAGCTGCCCCAGCGAGTGCGCAAGGACATCCACGCGCCAGCCCTTTTGGGTGGCGATCCACGCTTCCAGCCACAGACGGGTGGTATCGTGCACGTTCCAGCCGACCACCAGCGCATCTTTTCCGGCCTTGTTCTTCGCCGAGGCAAGACAGACGGCAATATAGTTAATCAGCACCCCGTCAAGCATACTGAGCAGCGCCTGCAGGGTAGACTGCTGGCACTGCAGGCGTCGACGGAGCGGAATGAAAAGATGGGTGATAAGCGTTTTCGCCGGATAATCGCGCCCCTGCTCTTTGATCCAGGCGCGCAGGCGCTGCAGGTTACCGGCCTGCAGGAGCCGCAGCAGGGTTTCCTGTTGTTCACGCCAGAGATGTTGCGTGTCCGGGTCGTCGTGGCTCAGCAGAGACTTCACTTTGCCGACCTGCACCCCGTTGTCGATCCAACTTTTGATTTCGCGGATCCGGTCGATATCGGCATCGTTGAAAAGACGATGACCACCGTCCGTTCTCTGCGGTTTGAGCAATCCATACCGTCGCTGCCACGCCCGTAGGGTAACGGGATTGATATCACAAAGGAGTGCCACTTCACCGATTGTGTAAAGCGCCATATTTGCCCCCTGGCTTACGCGTCCCCAGCTTAACTGTAGACCCACTTTGCCGAACCAGGAAGGTGTGGTTAATTTTTAGACAAATAATGCGAAGCATGCGCGATATGCAGAAAAAGGTGTGATAACGGACACGATTTTACGCTTTTTTGGGATGCTTCAAAGAAAGTTCATCCGCATCCGTGTATGTTACGCGTTTTTTAGCGTGTGCGGTTTTGAGTATGTACGAGTTTAACCTGGTGCTGCTGTTGCTTCAGCAGATGTGCGTGTTTCTGGTCATTGCCTGGCTGATGAGCAAAACGCGTCTTTTCATCCCGCTGATGCAGGTTACCGTACGCCTGCCGCACAAGCTGCTCTGCTATGTCACCTTCTCTATTTTTTGCATCATGGGGACCTATTTTGGTCTCCATATTGAAGACTCTATTGCCAATACGCGCGCCATCGGCGCGGTGATGGGCGGGCTGCTGGGCGGCCCGGTCGTCGGTGGCCTTGTGGGGCTGACCGGCGGACTTCATCGCTATTCCATGGGTGGGATGACAGCGCTCAGCTGCATGATCTCCACGATCGTCGAGGGGCTGCTCGGCGGCCTGGTGCACAGCTATATGATTAAGCGCGGTCGCCCGGATAAAGTCTTTAGCCCGCTTACCGCCGGGGCCATTACCTTTGTGGCCGAAATGGCGCAGATGGCGATCATTCTGCTGATTGCGCGTCCGTTCGAGGATGCGCTGCACCTGGTCAGCAATATTGCCGCCCCGATGATGGTGACCAACACCGTCGGCGCGGCGCTGTTTATGCGTATTCTGCTCGACAAGCGCGCTATGTTCGAAAAATACACCTCGGCCTTTTCCGCCACGGCGCTGAAGGTTGCCGCCTCGACCGAAGGGATCCTGCGTCAGGGGTTTAACGAAGAGAACAGCATGAAGGTCGCGCAGGTGCTCTACAAGGAGCTTGATATCGGCGCCGTTGCCATTACCGATCGCGAAAAGCTGCTGGCGTTTACCGGCACCGGGGACGATCATCATCTTCCTGGCAAACCGATCTCTTCGACCTACACGCTGCGCGCTATTGAAACTGGTGAGGTGGTGTATGCCGACGGTAACGAAGTGCCTTACCGCTGCTCGCTGCACCCGCAGTGCAAGCTGGGCTCCACGCTGGTCATTCCGCTGCGCGGGGAAAATCAGCGGGTGATGGGCACCATCAAGCTGTATGAGGCGAAAAACCGTCTGTTCAGCTCCATCAACCGCACGCTGGGGGAGGGGATAGCCCAGCTTCTTTCCGCGCAAATCCTCGCCGGGCAGTATGAGCGGCAGAAAGCCCTGCTGACGCAGTCTGAAATTAAGCTGCTACATGCCCAGGTCAATCCGCATTTCCTGTTCAATGCCCTCAACACGCTCAAAGCGGTGATCCGCCGCGACAGCGATCAGGCCGCGCAGCTGGTGCAGTTTCTGTCGACCTTTTTCCGCAAGAACCTGAAGCGGCCCTCTGAGATCGTGACCCTCGCCGACGAGATTGAGCACGTGAATGCCTATCTGCAGATTGAGCAGGCGCGGTTTCAATCCCGTCTGCAGGTGTCGCTCTCCGTTCCGGATGAGCTTGCGCATCAGCATCTTCCGGCCTTTACCCTGCAGCCTATTGTGGAGAATGCCATCAAGCACGGTACCTCGCAGCTTCTGGGGACAGGGGAGGTCACCATCGCCGCCAGCCGTTTTAACCATCATCTGGTGCTGGATATTGAAGATAACGCCGGGCTTTACCAGCCTTCCGCCTCCGGCGGTTTAGGGATGAGCCTGGTGGATAAACGTCTGCGCGCCCACTTTGGCGATGACTGTGGCATTACAGTTGCCTGTGAGCCCGACCGATTTACCCGTATTACCGTTCGACTGCCGCTGGAGGAAAACGCATGTTAAGAGTGCTGATTGTGGATGATGAGCCGCTGGCACGGGAAAACCTGCGCGTTCTGCTGCAGGAGCAGCCAGATATTGAGATTGTGGGAGAGTGCGCCAACGCCATTGAGGCCATCGGCGCGGTGCACAAACTGCGCCCTGACGTGCTGTTCCTGGACATTCAGATGCCGCGCATCAGCGGGCTGGAGATGGTCGGCATGCTCGACCCGGAGCATCGTCCCTACATCGTGTTTCTGACGGCGTTCGACGAGTATGCCGTTAAGGCTTTTGAGGAACACGCGTTTGATTATTTACTCAAGCCGATTGAAGAGAAGCGCCTGGAAAAAACGCTCAGCCGTTTACGCCAGGAGCGAACCGTTCAGGACGTTACGCTGTTGCCGGAGAACCAGCAGCCGCTGAAATTTATCCCCTGCACCGGGCACAGCCGGATTTATCTTCTGCAGATGGATGATGTGGCGTTTGTCAGTAGCCGCCTGAGCGGGGTGTTTGTCACCAGTGCGGAAGGGAACGAAGGGTTCACCGAACTGACTCTGCGCACGCTGGAGAGCCGCACGCCGCTGCTCCGCTGCCACCGCCAGTATCTGGTGAACATGGCGCACCTGAAGGAGATCCGCCTGGAAGATAACGGCCAGGCCGAGCTGGTGCTGCGTGCCGGGCAGACCGTCCCCGTCAGCCGTCGCTATCTGAAGAGTTTGAAAGAGGCGATTGGCCTGTAAAACTGGTACACTGCGCGCCATTGCATCATCGACATTCGAAGGCTCTATGCTAAGTAACGACATTCTTCGTAGCCTGCGCTACACCCTGAAAGCAAACAATAACGACATGGTGCGCATTCTTGCGCTGTCCGATATGGAATCCACGTCTGCAGGTTTCGATACCTGGATGACCAAAGAAGACGAAGAGGGCTTCGTTCGCTGCCCGGACATCATTCTGTCGGGTTTCCTGAACGGCCTCATTTACGATAAGCGTGGCAAAGATCCGGCCGCGCCGGAGCTGGCGCTGGAGCGCCGCGTGAACAACAACACGGTGCTGAAAAAGCTGCGTATCGCGTTCTCGCTGAAAACGGACGATATTGTGGCGATCATGACGGAGCAAAAGTACCGCGTATCCGTACCGGAAGTGACCGCCATGATGCGCGCGCCGGATCATAAAAACTACCGCGAGTGCGGCGACCAGTTTCTGCGCAATTTCCTGCGCGGGCTGACCCACCGGGTACATCATCCGAAACCATAAAAAAAGCCGGAGAGAATCTCCGGCTTTTTTGTTATTTCACCTGCTGGCCCGGCTTCGCGCCTTCGTCAGGGCTTAACAGGAAGATATCTTTCCCGCCAGGGCCTGCGGCCATCACCATCCCCTCAGAGATGCCGAAGCGCATTTTGCGCGGCGCCAGGTTCGCCACCATTACGGTCTGACGACCGATCAGCACCTGCGGGTCCGGGTAGGCTGAACGGATGCCGGAGAAGACGTTACGCTTCTCGCCGCCCAGATCCAGCGTCAGGCGCAGCAGCTTGTCAGAACCTTCCACGAACTCCGCGTTTTCAATCAGCGCCACGCGCAGGTCGACTTTCGCGAAATCGTCGAAGGTGATGGTTTCCTGAATCGGATCGTCAGCCAGCGGGCCGGTTACCGGTGCCGCCGCCGCTTTCACTTCTTCTTTAGAGGCTTCGACCAGGGCTTCAACCTGCTTCATTTCGATGCGGTTATAGAGCGCTTTAAAGGTGTTCACCTTGTGGCCGAGCAGCGGCTGCTGGATAGCGTCCCAGGTCAGTTCAGTATTCAGGAACGCTTCAGCGCGGGCTGCCAGCTGCGGCAGAACCGGCTTCAGCCAGGTCATCAGCACGCGGAACATGTTCAGACCCATGGTGCAGATTGCCTGAAGGTCGGCGTCACGGCCTTCCTGTTTCGCGACAACCCACGGGGCCTGCTCGTCCACATAGCGGTTGGCAACATCGGCCAGCGCCATGATTTCACGAATCGCTTTACCGAACTCACGGCTTTCCCAGGCTTCGCCAACCGCAGCGGCAGCATCGGTGAAGGTTTTATACAACTCAGGATCGGCCAGTTCGGCAGAAAGCACACCGTCAAAGCGTTTGGCGATAAACCCTGCGTTACGGGACGCCAGGTTCACCACCTTGTTCACGATATCCGCGTTCACGCGCTGCACGAAATCTTCCAGGTTCAGGTCGATATCATCGATACGGGAAGAGAGCTTCGCGGTGTAGTAGTAGCGCAGGCTGTCCGCGTCGAAATGGTTCAGCCAGGTGCTGGCCTTAATGAACGTCCCGCGAGACTTGGACATCTTCGCGCCGTTCACCGTTACGTAGCCGTGTACGAACAGGTTGGTTGGCTTGCGGAAGTTACTGCCTTCCAGCATTGCCGGCCAGAACAGGCTATGGAAGTAGACGATGTCTTTACCGATGAAGTGGTACAGTTCGGCGTCGGAATCCTTCTTCCAGTATTCGTCGAAGCTGACGGTGTCGCCCCGCTTGTCGCACAGGTTCTTGAACGAGCCCATGTAGCCGATTGGCGCATCCAGCCAGACGTAGAAGTATTTGCCCGGCGCGTTCGGGATTTCGAAGCCGAAGTACGGCGCATCGCGGGAAATATCCCACTGCTGCAGGCCGGATTCGAACCACTCCTGCATCTTGTTCGCCACCTGCTCCTGCAGCGCGCCGCTGCGGGTCCACGCCTGCAGCATTTCGCTGAAGGACGGCAGGTCGAAGAAGAAGTGCTCGGAATCACGCATCACAGGCGTGGCGCCGGAAACCACGGATTTCGGCTCGATAAGCTCGGTCGGGCTGTAGGTCGCGCCGCAGACTTCGCAGTTATCGCCGTACTGGTCCGGGGATTTACATTTCGGACAGGTGCCTTTGACGAAACGGTCCGGCAGGAACATGCCTTTTTCCGGATCGTACAGCTGAGAGATAGTGCGGTTTTTGATAAAACCGTTCTCTTTCAGACGGGTGTATATCAGCTCCGACAGCTCGCGGTTTTCGTCGCTGTGCGTGGAGTGATAGTTGTCATAGCTGATGTCAAAGCCAGCAAAATCGGTCTGATGCTCCTGACTCATTTCGGCAATCATCTGCTCCGGGGAAATCCCCAGCTGCTGCGCTTTCAGCATGATAGGCGTGCCGTGGGCGTCGTCAGCGCAGATGAAGTTAACCTCGTGGCCGCGCATTCGCTGGTAACGGACCCAGACATCAGCCTGGATATGCTCCAGCATGTGGCCGAGGTGGATTGAGCCGTTGGCGTACGGCAGGGCGCACGTTACCAGAATTTTTTTCGCGACTTGAGTCATAGTAGGCATTACTTCTTTTAACTGTGAAAAGGGTTTTCGATATTACCAAAAGGGGCATTATTAAGTAAGCACAAACCGCGGCCTTTCAGGTAAACTTGTTTGCCTAAGGTCTTATTCACAAGAACAAAGGAGTCGGGATGAGTTCTCAATCCCAGGCCAAATCACCGGAAGCCTTACGAGCAATGGTCGCCGGGACGCTGGCTAACTTTCAGCATCCAACCCTGAAACATAACCTCACTGCGCTGAAAGCGTTACACCACGTCGCATGGCTGGACGATACATTGCACATTGAGCTGCAGATGCCGTTCGTCTGGACCAGCGCTTTTGACGCTCTGAAAGAGCAGACCAGCGCTGAGCTGCTGCGCATTACCGGTGCAAAAGCGATTGACTGGAAGCTGAGCCACAGCATCGCCACGCTGAAGCGTGTGAAAAATCAGCCGGGCGTCAATGGGGTGAAAAACATCATCGCCGTGAGTTCAGGTAAGGGTGGGGTGGGTAAATCATCTACCGCCGTAAACCTCGCGCTCGCGCTGGCGGCGGAAGGGGCAAAGGTCGGTATTCTGGATGCCGATATCTACGGTCCTTCTATTCCAAACATGCTGGGTGCGGAAAATCAGCGTCCAACCTCACCTGACGGCACGCATATGGCACCGATCGTGGCGCACGGTCTGGCGACTAACTCCATCGGTTACCTGGTGACCGACGACAACGCTATGGTCTGGCGCGGCCCAATGGCCAGCAAAGCGCTGCTGCAGATGCTGCAGGAAACGATGTGGCCGGATCTGGATTATCTGGTGCTGGACATGCCGCCGGGCACCGGTGACATACAGCTGACGCTGGCGCAGAACATTCCGGTAACGGGCGCCGTCGTGGTCACCACGCCGCAGGATATCGCACTGATCGACGCCAAAAAAGGCATCGTGATGTTTGAGAAAGTGGAAGTGCCGGTGCTCGGCATCGTCGAGAACATGAGCATGCACATCTGCAGTAACTGCGGACACCACGAACCTATCTTCGGTACGGGTGGGGCGGAAAAACTGGCGGCACAGTATCACACCCAGCTGCTGGGGCAGATGCCGCTGCATATTTCCTTGCGTGAAGATCTGGACAGCGGGAAACCGACGGTTGTCAGCCGTCCGGACAGCGAATTCGCGGAGATGTATCGCCAGCTGGCGGGGCGCGTTGCGGCGCAGCTCTACTGGCAGGGTGAAGTGATCCCGGGTGAAATCGCCTTCCGCGCGGTGTAACGCCTCTGCGCCTTAGTGCCGGGTGGCGGCTTCGCCTTACCCGGCCAACTACGATCGTGTAGGTCAGGTAAGCGTAGCGCCACCTGACGTTAACTCAGCCGATAGTGCATCAAATAATATTCTCCTTCCGGAGAATTCCCCGTCGCCTCGATGTGCCAGCCGTGGCGCTGGTAAAATGCAACCGCCCGCGCATTCTTCACCAGACACTTAAGCGAACCCGTACTGGTAAACGTCTTCTGTACGTGCTCAAGCAACACATGTCCGACGCCCAGGCTCTGATACTGCGGATCGACAAACAGGTTGTGCAGGAAATTATCGTTCGTCCAGACGGAGGCAAAACCCAGGCGATGCCCGTTCTGAACAGCAACCCAAATCACTTCGTCACGGGTAGCCGCGTCAAAGTCTTCAAGCCGCCAGTCTGAACTGTCCAGCCATGGCCAGGCTTCACGCCGGGCGTGGAGGTAGAGCGTGCGCAGGAAAGGTCGGTCACTTTCCTGCCAGGGACGAATCAAAATTGCGTTAGCGGTGATAGAAAATATCTCCATTGTAGGCTTTGTAGATCTTGCCATCAGCATCGCCGATCAGCACATAGTTCTCACCCATATAGGTCCAATGGGTTCCGGCATCCGGCGCCGGCAGGTTACGCAACTGGTACTGTTTAATGGTGTACTCCGGCGTTTGATACTGCGCCGGTGCCGTATCGCCGATTTTGAACTTCGTGAAATCCGCGATGAACTCTTGTTCTTCATAGGCCTTGATGCCAGATGGCGCAGCGGCGGTTTGCGGGGCAGAGAATGCGGATCCCGCCAGAGACAGTAGTACACCCAGAAGCAGCAATTTACGCTTAGCCATTTTTTCTCCAGTGATATCGTTACAGATACTTTTTGTCTGCGGGTACACAGCACAAGGCAGACAGTCCATTTTAAGTATCAAAGCATGATGTGTTTGATAAAAAATGTAACAAAAGTGGAGGGTTTTGTGTAGTCGATTACGGTGATGGCCATCATTTTGGTGAATGTTGAACGCGTGGCATATTTATTTTTTTTATTGTTTTATTAATCTTTTCTGAAAATAACTTTTTGCGTCCAAATTGCGCTGTTAAGCGAATGCTTTCGCGAGTGATAACATTTAATATCGCGCCGCATAAAGTGTTATTGGTCTTCGTTTTCTTGCGCAATTGTGCGCTGTCTTTAACTTTTTAAAGAACAGCGGATTTGTGCTTTTTAGTGTTGTGGGCTGATAATAAATAATTATATTTCAAGGTGTTGCTTGCATTTTTTTACGAGTTAAATACCCGGCGCAACGATAAATCAACATTTTAAATAAATGAAAAATACAACTGCTTTTTTACTATCCTTTCTGACGCTCAGCCAGCTAACAGGATGTGTATTTTCACCAGGCCAGAACTTAAGTCTTTCCGGGAAAAAAATCACGCCCGATGAAGAAATTAACGATCCGCTGGAAAAACGCGTGGAGATTTTTCCTTTAAGCCCTGGGTTAATTGAAAAACTGCGTCCACCCATTTCTAAATCTCAGGCAAATCCTAATCTGGATGAACAACTCAGAAACTGGGAATACCGCATTGGATCAGGGGACATTCTGACGGTCACCGTCTGGGATCACCCTGAACTCACGACGCCCGCAGGGCAATACCGTAGCGCGAGCGACGCGGGTAACTGGGTTAACGCTGATGGCACGCTCTTCTATCCTTACGTCGGCAGGCTGAAAGTGGCGGGCAAAACGGTTTCGCAGGTACGTGAGGAGATCACCGCGCGGCTGGATAAGTTCATTGAGAGTCCGCAGGTAGACGTCAGCGTCGCCTCCTTCCGTTCTCAAAAAGCCTATATCACCGGAGAGGTTGAGAAATCGGGCCAGCAGCCAATAACCAATATTCCTTTGACGGTAATGGATGCGGTGAACGCCGCGGGCGGTCTCTCTGCGGATGCCGACTGGCGTAACGTCGTGCTTACGCATGATGGCCAGGATTCGCGGCTTTCACTTTATGCCCTGATGCAACACGGCGATTTGACCCAGAATAAGCTGCTTTATCCGGGCGATATCCTGTTTGTTCCCCGGAACGACGCGCTGAAAGTGTTTGTGATGGGTGAGGTTGTTAAGCAGAGCACGCTTAAGATGGATCGTAGCGGCATGACGCTGGCCGAAGCCCTGGGGAATGCCGGCGGGCTGAACCAGAATATGGCCGATGCAACCGGGATTTTTGTTATTCGCCCGGTTTCACTAAAAGGCGAGAAAGACAAAATCGCTAACATCTATCAACTCAATGCGGAAGATGCCTCAGCCATGGTGCTGAGTACTGAATTCCAGCTGGAACCGTACGACATTGTCTATGTCACTACGGCACCGCTTTCACGCTGGAATCGTGTGATCACCCAGCTGGTACCCACCATCAGTGGCGTACATGACCTGACCGAAACCGTCCGTTACATCAGGTCGTGGCCGCAATAATGTTCAATTCAATTCTCGTGGTTTGCACCGGCAATATTTGCCGTTCACCGATTGGTGAGCGGCTGTTGCGCCAGCAGCTACCCGACACGCAGGTATCCTCGGCAGGTATTTTCGGACTCTCAGGACGCCCGGCGGATGCGGCTGCAAAGGACGTCGCCTTACGACATGGGGTTTCTCTGGAAGGTCATGTGGCGCGTAAGGTCACGCGTTATCTGTTACAAAAATCCGATTTGATTCTGGTGATGGAGCCAGAGCATCTCCGTTTTATTGCCTCTGTGGCACCGGAGAATCGGGGGAAATCGCTGTTGTTTGGTCAGTGGCTGGAAACAAAGGACATTCCCGACCCGTATCGCAAAAGCCGGGAAGCCTTCGAATATGTTTTCGAGCAGTTAGGAAAAGCCAGCCAGGAATGGGCTCGTCGTTTGCGTCAACAAGGAATGAAGCAGTAATGTCGTCTCATAAATCAGACAAATATGGTGCGGCAACACCGCATGATAATGAAATTGATCTCATTCAGCTGTTGGCTGAGATGTTTGATCATCGGGTAATGATAGCGTGCATCACGCTCCTGTTCACCGTATGCGCCGGGATCTATGCCTATAGCATCACACCGATCTATCAGGCCGATGCCCTTGTACAGATAGAAGCGAAGCAGGACAACTCGTTGCTCAAAAGCTTAAGCCAGTTTGGTACCGATCTTTCACCTGATGTTGCACCCGAACTCTTGCTGCTCAAATCGCGGATGATTCTGGGAGAGACCGTTGACAAGCTGGGGCTAACGTACAGCGTTAAACGGCGCGTACTGCCCGTCATTGGGCCGCTACTGGAACGAGGGCATAAAGCCGGTGAATTGACAATTGGCGCGCTAACCATTCCTCCTCTGGAAGATAAGCCGCAGGAACTTTTACTGACCGTTAAGGAGCAGGGCCGGTATCACCTCGAAGGAAAAACGCTGGAGGCTGATGGCGTTGTCGGGAACATGCTGGTTAAAGACGGGGTAACGCTTCTTGTCACCTCCCTCAGCGCGGCACCAGGGACCCAGTTTTCCCTCAAAACCGTCACAAAGCTCGAGGCAATTAACGCCCTTCAGCGTCGGCTCATTGTTTCGGAGTCGGCGAAGCAGAGCGGAATGATTGCCTTAACGCTGACGGGAGAGGAGCCTGACAAGATCGCCGCAGTGCTTAACACCATTGCTGAAAATTATCTCAGCCAGAATATTGCGCGCCAGGAAGCTAAAGATACCCGTAGCCTGACATTTTTACAGGATCAACTGCCTAAAATCAGCCGCGAACTGGATCAAGCCGAAGCACGGCTGAACGCCTACAGAGAGCAACGCGATTCTGTCGATTTATCCCTTGAGGCGAAGACGGTTCTTGATCAGGTTGTTAACGTGGAAAATCAGCTTAACGAGCTGACGTTCCGCGAAGCAGAAGTTTCTCAGCTTTTCAAAAAGGATCATCCTACCTACCGCGCCTTACGGGAAAAAAAACAGACCCTGGAGCAGGAACGTACGCGCCTGAATAACCGCGTCTCAGCCATGCCTTCTACGCAGCAGGAAATTTTACGTTTAAGCCGTGACGTTGAGTCCGGGCGCACCATCTACCTGCAGCTGTTGACGCGCCAGCAGGAGCTGAATATCTCACGCTCCAGTGCCATTGGAAACGTGCGGATCATTGACCCTGCAGTAACGCAGCCGGCCCCAGTCAAACCGCGCAAAGTGATTATCATTATGCTCGGTATGCTGGTGGGATTGATGCTCTCAGCAGGAACGGTGTTGGTTCGTTCTGCGTTTAAACGGGGCATCACCTCGTCTGAACCGCTGGAAGCGCAGGGAATGCCTCTTCTGGCTACGCTCCCGCGTTCGGTGTGGCTATGGAAAAAAACGCATTTGCGCAGGAGAACGCTGTGTGCTTCCCACTGGAAGCACAGGACGTCAAACATACCCTTCCTGCCCGTTGACCGACCGGCTGATATGTTTGTCGAGGCGGTGCGGGGGTTACGCACCAGTCTGCATTTTACCATGATGGATGCCGCAAATCGGGTCGTTGTGATTTCAGGTCCGTCTCAGGACTGCGGAAAGACCCTGGTGAGTACCTCACTGGCATCGATTGCGGCTCAGGCCGGACAGCGCGTGCTGTTCATTGATGCGGATATGCGCAAAGGATATGTCCACAATATTTTCAAACTGAACAACCACCATGGATTGTCCAGCGTGCTGGGGGGAAGCGTAGAGTGGCAGGATGCAATTCAACGCTTCGAGAAAGGGGGCTTTGACGTGTTGACCTGTGGACCACAACCTTCGCATCCTGTGGAGCTGCTTATGAAGGAGCGTTTCCAGACGGTAATGACGCGAATAGACAAAGAGTACGACATCGTGATTGTCGACACGCCACCGGTGCTGGCCGTAACGGATGCGCTACTCGTCGCCAGAGTCGCGGCAACCACGTTGCTGGTGGCCCGTTTCGGTAAAACCAGCGTTAAAGAGATCGAGAACTGCCGGAAGCGCCTGCTACAGATGGGCGTGCAGGTTGAAGGTGCGATTCTCAATGATATTGTGAAATCCGCGGCGTTCTATTACCACTCGGGGTACAGCCATTACGACTACGGCGGCTACACCCCGGAATAAAAGCGACGCGACACTTCTTTACAGCATGACGCCGAATAGCCCGTTAAGATGACCTCCGTTAAATCGAGAGGTCATAATGGATAACCGTAAATTGAGTCGCCTGCGCCGCTGGGCGCGGGAAGGGATCATACTCATTCTGCTTACGCTGGCGGTCATGTGGGGTGTGGATCAATACCGAAAGCCGTCATTACCCGCCAGCTTTAGCGCAACGCCAATGCAGAGCATCGACGGTAACATTCACGATATCGCGGCGCTCAGCCAGGAGCGCCCGTTGCTGATTTACATCTGGGCAACCTGGTGCAGCATCTGTCGCTATACAACTCCTGCGGTCGATAAGCTGGCAAAAGAGGGCGGTAACGTCGTGAGCGTTGCCATGCGCTCCGGTGATAATGCAAAGCTTGCCCGCTGGGCTGAAAAGAAAAACCTGAGTATGCCGGTGATTAACGATGTAAGCGGCGCCTTGTCGCAGCAGTGGCAGGTGAGCGTAACGCCAACGCTGGTGATAGTGTCAAAGGGGAACGTTGTCAGCGCCACAACGGGCTGGACGAGCTACTGGGGATTGAAAATCAGAATGTGGTGGGCAGGCGTATAAAGATAACCCCTCTCCCGACGGAAGAGGGGTTTTGTATTACTTAGCCAGAACTTCCTGCGCGGTGCGCTCAACCAGCGACAGCAGGATTTTGATATCCTCCAGCGTCACGGTTGGGTTCAGCAGGGTCAGCTTCAGGCAGGTGATGCCGTTGTGCTCGGTCACACCAACGTTTGCACGGCCGGATTCCAGCAGCGCATCACCAATTTTCTGGTTCAGCAGGGCGATGCCCGCGTCGTCCGTCTGCACCTGTCCGCGGAAGCGGAACAGCACGCTTGCCAGCTGAGGCTGCATAACCAGTTCCAGAGCAGGCTGCTCCTTCACGTAGGCCGCAACCTGCTGCGCCAGCGTCACGCCGTGATCGATGATTGCCGCGTATTGCTCCTGACCCAGCGCTTCCAGACTCATCCACAGCTTCAGCGCGTCGAAACGACGAGTGGTCTGCAGGGATTTGGACACCAGGTTAGGCACGCCCGCTTCTTCGTCGAACTCGGAGTTCAGGTATGCCGCCTGATAGCGCATCAGCTCATAATGACGCGCTTCTTTCAGCAGGAACGCGCCGCAGCTGATGGTCTGGAAGAACTGCTTGTGGAAGTCCAGCGTTACGGAATCCACCAGCTCGATGCCGTCCAGATAGTGACGATACTGATCAGACATCAGCAGCGCGCCGCCCCAGGCCGCATCAACGTGTACCCAGATGTTCTGCTTCGCCGCCAGTTCAGCGATCGCGCGCAGTGGGTCGATCGCACCGGCATCGGTGGTACCCGCCGTTGCGACAATCGCCAGAATCTGTTCGCCGTTCGCGTTGCACTGCTCGATTTTCGCCGCCAGATCGGTCAGATCCATGCGGGAGAATTCATCCGTTTTCACCTGCACCACGGACTGGTAGCCCAGACCCATCAGCGCCATGTTTTTCTGTACGGAGAAGTGCGCGTTTTCGGAGCACAGTACGCGGATCTTGCGCAGATCGCCCACCAGGCCGTCCTGCTGAACGGAGTGACCCTGACGCGCGAAGAACGCGTCACGTGCCAGCATCAGGCCCATCAGGTTGCTCTGGGTACCGCCGCTGGTGAAGACACCCGCGTCGCCAGCCTGATAACCCACGCGGGTACGCAGCCATTCGATCAGTTTGATCTCAATAATGGTTGCGGACGGGCTTTGATCCCAGGAGTCCATACTCTGGTTAGTGGCGTTGATCAGCACTTCCGCCGCCTGGCTTACCACCAGGCTTGGGCAGTGCAGGTGCGCCACACACTGCGGGTGATGGACGGACAAGCTGTCTTTCAGGAAGAACTCAACGGCGCGTTCAATCGCCGCTTCGTTGCCCAGCCCTTTCGGGTTGAAATCCAGCTTAATACGGTCGCGAAGCTCCGCGACCGTTTTGCCCTGGTACATCTCAGGCTGTTTCAGCCACTGCATCACAGCCTGAGTGCTTTGTTCAATCGCCTGCTGGTAAGCTTCAATGCTCTGCGCAGAGGAGAACAAAATTGGGTTTGAATCAGACATCGTAATCAACTACTCCGGTTACGCCGGGCGAACGCCCGCAGCAAGCAGTGCCTGCTCGAATTTATCCAGGAAGATTTTCAGCTCTTCGTCGCTGATCAGCAGAGAAGGCAGCAGACGCAGAACGATACCGTTACGGCCGCCACGCTCCAGAATCAGACCGGCTTCGAAGCACTTCTTCTGGATCAGCGCAGACAGCTCGCCGTCGCCAGGGAAGCAGCCCATGTGGTCAGCGGCTTCGTGTGGCTTAACGATCTCGATACCGATCATCATGCCCAGACCGCGCACGTGACCGATGACCGGATAACGTTTCGCCATCTCTTTCAGCTGAGCTTTCAGCCATTCGCCCTGTGTAGCCACTTTGCCTGCGATGTTCTGGTCTTTCAGGATTTTCAGCGTCGTCAGACCGGTTGCCATCGCCAGCTGGTTGCCGCGGAAGGTACCGGTGTGGTGACCTGGCGCCCATGCGTCGAACTGCTTTTTGATACCGAGCACGGCCAGCGGCAGACCGCCACCCACTGCTTTAGACATCACGATGATGTCTGGCTCGATGCCCGCGTGTTCGAAGGCGAAGAATTTACCGGTACGGGCAAAGCCTGCCTGAACTTCATCGAGGATCAGCAGAATGCCGTGTTCCTGAGTCACTTTACGGATGCGCTGCAGCCACTCAGCCGGAGCCGGGTTCACGCCGCCTTCACCCTGTACGGCTTCCAGAATCACCGCAGCAGGTTTACGCACGCCGCTTTCGACGTCGTTAATCAGGTTGTCGAAGTAGTAAGTCAGCGCTTTCACGCCCGCTTCACCACCGATACCCAGCGGGCAACGGTACTCGTGCGGGTAAGGCATGAACTGCACTTCTGGCATCATACCGTCAACCGCTTCTTTCGGTGACAGGTTGCCGGTCACGGACAGTGCGCCGTGGGTCATACCGTGGTAACCACCAGAGAAGCTGATGATACCGCTACGACCGGTTACTTTTTTCGCCAGCTTCAGCGCCGCTTCAACGGCGTCGGCACCGGATGGACCGGTGAACTGCAGGCAGTACTCTTTGCCCTGACCTGGCAGCAGAGAGAGAAGGTATTCAGAAAACGCGTCTTTCAGAGGCGTAGTCAGATCCAAAGTATGTAACGGCAAGCCGCTGGTAATGACATTTTGGATGCTTTTCAGCACATCAGGATGGTTATGGCCAAGCGCAAGGGTCCCTGCGCCTGCTAAACAGTCAAGGTATTCTTTATTATCTGCATCGGTGATCCACACGCCTTCTGCTTTAGTGATGGCTAAAGGCAGTTTGCGCGGATAACTCCTGACGTTAGATTCAAACTCGGCCTGACGGGCCAGATAGGTTTCGTTGCTTTTGTGGGCATCTACGGTGTCAATACGGACTTTATCCGTCATCATATCACTCCTACAACCGCCGCTTCGCTATGAGCAACGATTGAATAAAAAGTTAAAAAACAGATGGGGGCCTGAAAAAAACGCCGCCAATATAGAGCCTTTTGCCACGGGGCTCAATGGTTAATTTGTTTACTGTTTTGTGACAGAAGGCACAGGCGAGGAAATATCCCCTTTTTTAAAAGGAGGATTGCACTTTATAACCAATAAAAACATTGTGTTATGTTGTATTTGTCTGGAGTGTAAAGGCACGGAAAAGAGTGTGACAAATCGTGCCATTGGCGGAGATAAAAAAGAGGATAGCCGCCTTTTTACCCCCTTATTTCTGCGTCGTCAGCGAAAAGCGGCGATCACACGGCATGCACAATGGAATCACGCTTTAAAAAAGGACTTTCAACGCGCGTCGTTTCCCGATGTTGTTCACCGTTAATAATGTGCAGAGCGCTCAGGCGACCAATTTCGTAGTGGGGCAACTGAACCGTTGAAAGAGGAGGCAAAAATAGCTCGCCAATGCCCACCATATTGTCATAGCCGAGAACCGCGACATCTTCAGGGATGCGAAGCCCTTGCGCCAGCAGCGTCTGGTACACCATAAACGCGATACGATCGTTACCGCAGATAACGGAGTCAAACTGGGGGATGCAATTCTGGATGCGCGCCAGCAATGCGGACGGAATATCACGATAATGCTCATCCCCGAGCGCCATATACTCATGTTCCAGACTGTCCGGGTCGATCCCGGCTTCACGGCAGGCGCGTTCCAGCCCCTGGCGGCGTCGGGTTGTGGCCAGATGGCCCGCGGGTAAATGCAGGCAAAGAGGCCGTCTGTAGCCCTCCGCCAGTAACTTCCTGACGGCGGAGTACTGCCCCTGCTCATCATCCGGGATATAGCTGGCGACCTTTTCATCGACGCTTTCGCAGTTGGCCAGCACGCAGGGAAGGGTAAGCAGCTTGGCGGGAAGCGGAACCTGACGTAACCCCATTGTGGTGTAGATAATCCCGTCAGGCCGGTGGGAGAGGAGAAGGTCGACAATGGTATCCGGGTTGTCATCGGTAAACATATTCATCACGAAGCTGTTCCAGCCGTGCATTCGGGCCGTCTCTTCAATGGACAGCGTTATCTCCACCGAGAAAGGTGTCGTCACCGTATCAAGCGCCAGCACGCCGATGGTTTTAGGCGATGCATGCGCACCGCGTATTTTCTTGGCGGACAGATCGGGAACGTAGCTGGTCTGCTCGATAGCCAACTGAACGCGCGCCAGCGTTTCCGGTTTAAGGCGTTCCGGGCTGTTAAGCGCGCGGGAAACCGTCATCAGCGATACGTTAGCCAGCTTTGCGACATCCTTCAGGGAAGCCATTTTCTTACTCCGTTAATGCTCTGTGTTAGAGGGTATACAACTAAGTCGCTGATGTAAAAGGAAGGCTGATGCCCGGCTCAGGTCATGCTTACCTCAGTGATGAATATTTGATCGCGATCTCATTCCCTTAATGTTAACGTTAACTTTCGTGATTAACATCTGAAATCTTAACTAAACAGCATGAGAAAGAATCAATGTTAACGTTACCATTCAGGCATTCCTCCAACATGAGAATGTCATGATGAAAACGCATCACTCTCACAGCTACCCTTTACTAAGCGCATTACTGTTTTTCTTTTTTGTCACATGGTCATCTTCCGGCTCGTTGCTCTCGATCTGGCTTCATCAGGAAGTGGGCTTAAAAGCGGGGGACACCGGCGTTATCTATGCTGTGCTTTCCGTCTCCGCGCTGTGTGCGCAAATTTGTTATGGATTTATTCAGGACAAGCTCGGTTTGCGCAAAAATCTGCTCTGGTTTCTGACCAGCCTGCTCATTCTTTCCGGCCCGGCCTTTTTGCTGTTTGGTTACCTGCTGCAGATTAACGTGTTACTCGGCAGCATTTTCGGCGGGATTTTCATTGGCCTGACGTTTAACGGCGGGATAGGTGTGCTGGAATCCTATACTGAACGCGTGGCCCGCCAGAGCCAGTTTGAATTCGGCAAGGCGAGAATGTGGGGATCGCTTGGCTGGGCGGTGGCAACCTTTTTTGCGGGACTCCTGTTTAACATCAATCCGAAGCTGAATTTCGCTGTCGCGAGCTGCGCCGGGCTGGTGTTTTTTGTTTTGCTGGCACGTCTCAGGGTCTCTTCTGCACCGCACGCCATGCAGGAAGCGGTGTCCGGTGGCAAGGTGACGCTGGAAGACGCATTGCGCCTGCTGACGCAGCCTCGTTTCTGGGCGCTGGTATTTTTCGTTATCGGCACCTGTATTTATGGCGTTTACGACCAGCAGTTCCCGGTCTATTTCTCCTCCCAGTTCCCGACATTGCAGGAAGGGAATGCCATGTACGGCTATCTCAACTCCTTCCAGGTTTTCCTTGAGGCGGCGGGCATGTTTTGCGCCCCGTGGCTGGTGAACCGCCTCGGCGCGAAAAACGGCCTGATTTTCGCGGGAATGGTGATGGCAATGCGTATGGTGGCATCGGGTCTGGTTGAGGGGCCGGTGCTCATCTCCATTACCAAGCTGCTGCATGCGGTTGAACTGCCCGTATTGCTGGTTTCGGTATTTAAATACAACAGCCTGCATTTTGATAAGCGGCTCTCCTCCACCCTCTATCTGGTGGGCTTTGCCTGCACAAGCTCGGTGATTGCTTCTGTCCTGTCGCCGCTGGCAGGTTACAGCTATGAGAAATACGGTTTTGCCCAGTCCTATCTCATTATGGGCCTGTTGGTTTTCAGCACCACGCTCATCTCTATTTTCCTGTTGCGCTCGGGTAAGTCCTCCTCTGACCCGCTCATGCCGCAACCCTCTACTATCTGACTAAAAGAGTAAACAAATGACGTATTCCATCGCCAAAGCTGAACAGGAATTGCAGGCCAGACAAGGCAGTCTTAACCTGCGCTGGTATCCGCGTTACCACCTCGCCGCGCGTGCCGGCTGGATGAACGATCCGAATGGTCTGGTGTGGTTTGACGGCTGGTATCACGCCTTTTACCAGCATCATCCGTACTCAACCCAGTGGGGGCCGATGCACTGGGGCCATGCGCGCAGCAAGGATTTAGTTCACTGGGAACACCTTCCGGTGGCACTGGCACCGGAAGGGCCAGAAGACAAAGAAGGCTGTTTTTCCGGGTCGGCGGTGGTGGATGGCGATACGCTGGCGCTGATTTACACCGGACATAAATTCCACGGCGATCCTGATGATGAGGCTAATCTCTACCAGGTGCAGTGCCTGGCCACCAGCCGTGATGGCGTCCATTTTGCCCGGCAGGGAACGATCGTTGATACGCCGCCTGGCCTGCATCACTTCCGCGATCCGAAAGTGTGGCGCGAAGGGGAGTGCTGGTACATGGTGGTTGGCGCACGGGAGGGTGATACGGGCCAGGTGCGCGTATACCGTTCTGCCGACCTGCGCGAGTGGCTGGATATGGGGGTGATTGCGGTAGCCGAAAAAGAGATGGGGTATATGTGGGAATGCCCGGACTTTTTCACCCTCAATGGTAAACGGGTGCTGATGTTTTCACCTCAGGGGCTGGCGGCAGACGGATTCAAAAATCGTAATCTCTTCCAGAGCGGCTACCTGCTGGGCGAGTGGCAGCCCGGTCAACCTTTCGTGCGTGAAGGAGAATTTGAGGAGATGGACCACGGGCATGATTTCTATGCACCACAAAGTTTCCTGACGCCCGACGGTCGTCGTATTGTTATCGCCTGGCTGGACATGTGGGAATCGCCCCTGCCGGAACAGCAGGATGGTTGGGCGGGCATGCTCTCTTTACCGCGTGAAATGACGCTTAGTGCAGATAATCGTCTGCAAATGCGGCCGGCCAGAGAAGTGGAAAGCCTGCGCGGGGCATGGTTCCCCTGGCCCGTGAGTACGCTTAATAATCAGCAGATCGCTCAGGTGGAAAGGTGCGACGCGATGGAGGTCATTCTGCAGTGGGATTGCGCCAACAGCAGCGCGGAGCAGTACGGAATTCGCCTTGGCGACGGATTACGCGTTTACGTCGATGCGCAGGTGCAGCGTCTGGTGCTTGAACGCCATTATCCGGAGTATGGCTTGTGCGGTACCCGAAGCGTCGCGCTTAACCTGAACGAAGCGCTAAACCTGCGCCTGTTCTTTGACTGCTCGTCGGTGGAGGTGTTTGTTAACGAGGGGGAGGCGTGCCTGAGCAGCCGCATTTACCCTGGCGAAGGGGCGCGCGAGCTGGCGTTGTTTGCCTGGACGGGGACGGCATCGCTCATTGAGGCCGGGGCGTGGCAACTGGAGTAAAAGGGTTACGTCAGAAAAATTCAGTAATGTTAGCAAATAATAAAGGCGACTGATGTCGCCTTTAGTTTTATTTAATCTTTCTGGCGTAGCCCTGGAACTGTCCATCTTTACTCACCGCTAATTTGCCCTTAGCAGGATAGTAAATAAAGGTGTATAACCCTTGCGAATAGACCTTTGCCTGAGGCTCGTTTTCATCCAGCGCGCCCAATACGCCGTCAACATCCAATATCTCTCCTTTAATGGTGATCTTCATCCCTTCCCATTTAAAGGCGTGAGTCGCTTTAGCTGCCTGAGCATGTTGTTTCGCGTCTTTCTTAGCCCAGAGACCCGTACCCGCAGCGGCATCACGCGCGTTCGCCCATGCTGCATTTTGTGCGGATTCATTGTAGGCATTCTGGCGGTTTTGCTCAGCCAGGTAGCAGGTATCTTTGCTGATCCCCTGGCGCTCGCAATCGGCCATGCGCTGAGCAGATGAAGTACACGCAGAAAGCAGGATGGCAGCACCAGCTATTAATACCGCCAGGAGTGACTTTTTCATTTCAAAAATACCTTAATACGATAGAAGGATGTTTAATAACCGCAAATATAATAAGTCTGATACATAATACCTAACCATGCGCCAACGATAATAAGCATCAGGTACAATATTACAGAGATAGCAATGTATTTTGTCATGCTGCTTATTTATTAAAAACCGATCCCTACGCCGACTGAAGCACCCATGTTATTTGCGGTATCATCAGAGAAGCTCACTTTACCAATCATATGTTCGTTAAAGTTAACAGACGCCCCAACCGCTAAAGCGCTTTCACCGTTGTAAGTCGCACCGCCAGCCGAGAACATTACGCGCTGATTCGTTTGCACCTGTGGTAAACCGGCCATCGCCATCGCGCCGCTGATACCTGCGTTTGCTTCCTTCTTATTATTATCGACTTCCTCACGCAGCGATTTAAATTGCTGGTTAGTGTTGTTATTCAGTGCCTGTAATGTCTGTTTGGTCGCCTGCAGCTCCTGAGCCTCGGCCGTAACCGCCTGGCTATTAGTAGCGACTTTAGCCTGTGTTGCCGTGTCTACCTGCGTGCGTGTCACGGTGGTCATCACGCCATTTTTTCCATCTTTGCCGTCCTGACCGTCTTTACCATTCGCTCCGTCACGTCCGTTAATTCCGGCAACGCCCTGTGCACCTGTCGCGCCGGTATCGCCTTTATCACCCTTAGCGCCGTCTTTTCCATCAACGCCGTTAGTTGGTTTTGGCGCATTCTCAAGAGCTAACAGGCGGCCATCTTGTATACCGTTAGTAGCTTCAACAGTTGCAAGGCGGCTATCTTGCAAGGTGTTAATAGTTTCAATATTAGTAATTGCTGCTCCGTTAGTCAGCACGCCCTGTAACGCCGCATCACCTTTTTTATTAGCGGTGTCAGCAAGAGCGCCTGCTAATTTAGCTTCCTGATCGACACCAGAAACAGAAGTCTGAAGAGAGGAAATATCATTGGCGTTAGTGTTGATATTATTTTTACTTACGTTGATCTCGTCTTGCATGCGATCGCGATCGCCTTGTAAGTTATAGATTTGCCCGTCTTGCGTTACATTTTCAGCTTTCATGTTATCCAGATTATAAGCGGTATTATTAGTTCCGTGAATCTGGATAAAAGTACCTGAATTGAATACGTTATCGTAAAGGTTAACGTTTACATCAGCTGCTTGAGTTACATTCATAGAGCCAGTAAAAATAACACCAAATACAAAAGCAGCAACGGCATTTTTAACAACTTTCATTTGAAAAGCACTCATCATTTAAAAAGTCAAAATGGGTAAGGCTAGCTATCCTGGCGTGTTGATGTAACGTCTGGTTACGCCTGATTAAAAATAACGGGGTTACGTAGAATTTTGAATAAATCACTTAATTCGTAACGTGCAGCAACTATCAATTAATGCGAGCTTTTGGATATTGATCTAAATCATAAATGGCATGAATAGCTAAAGTGGATTTGTAAGGGGTGACGCAAAATATCTCAATGTTTACATTAACTTATAAGGCGTTCAGTCAAATGCGCGTTTCACGTTAAGCCCTTGATTGAGAGGCTAAATGTTTAGCGGGGTTAAACGGTTTGGAACTCACTTTTTATTTCATTCGAAATAAGTATTAATGATTAATGAAACATAAAATAGACTGACTGAAAGCGAAAAAAATTTATCCGGGTAAAGTTCTTTCTTAACCGCTAAAAAAGAGGGGTGTTTTTTGGATGTAATGAAAATGTTATAGAAAATGGTGTTGATTCAAAGGAGTGGCATGATAGCCCTGTAATTACCGCGTATGCTGTCGCTCCGCTTGTCCTCTTACCACTAACGGCACTTATTGGCTTCAATTGTCTAAACTCTGTGAGTTGCACATTTTCAGTACACTGGATAATCTGAAATACAGTGCTTACACCGAATCTTAACTATCAGAGAGCAGAAGCAATGCATATCACAGTTACATCACAGAACGTGGACACGCATAAGAAAAATATCCGGCGTGATGATCTCAAGGGGCTAACTTGCTTTATGCAAATGGCAAATAGTGTACGCGTTACTGCATCCCAAGATCATCAAGCCATAGTACTAGGCGTTTTAGGGAAGCCCGATAGTGATAATCACCATCAGTTACCATCTTATTGGACATGGAATGATGTGGATGCTGTGAAACTTGTTGAGGTGCTCTACGCAGTCGCTAACGCATAGGCCATCCCGCCTTGAACAAGAGCCGAGCGTAACAATTCTTTGAATGCAACACAGCAAATAACGAGAAGGTGGCTGTATGTTTGATGGCCTTACAGAGTCTTGGTTTATTAGCAAAGTTGAAACCGTTATTCAAACAGAAATCAATAACCTACCTGTCTTGATTACTGCCCGAAGTGATGGTGTGGCCCACGCTGTTGTTATGCATCAATACCGAACAGATTCATTTCCATTTTCTAAGACTGACGGGAAGCGACTAAATCCGAATGTTGTAGCGGTACAGGCGATTTTGACGTTTGTTAACACATACAGAAGACAGGGGCAGATTATCGTTAACGGTGAGGATTGTTTAGGTTTATTGAAAATACTTTGCCTTAACTTCTTGCAAAGATTGGAGGCTACTGAAATTGGGATGCGTGAGCTAACCTTCATTGAGATGTTTTCGAGGCCATTGTTTCGCAAGGTCTTTCCTGAACTTTGCACTGAATAAGAAAGGGGCGTTGTGCCCCTTCGAATTACCCTCTCAAAGCCTTTAACAACATCATAAGCAAATATAGTTGGCTTTTTTTAAGAGCTGGCAATACAAGAGAAAATGTGATGAAAATATTAGCTTTACTTATTTGTTTTATAAGTTCTTTGGCATTTGCTGATGAGACAGGAGGTACTCAAAAAACGAAGATTGTGATCCCACCTGACTTCTTGAAGGAATTCATCATCATAACAAGTGTGAAAATTTCAACTCTTGATGGTTATGTTCCTGAGTTGGGATTGAATAAGAAACTTCCGGCACAGCGTATTGATACGCTGAATTACACGGTGAGAGTGGATTCCACTGATGAAAAATTCATTAGTGATGTAGCTAAAGACGAGCACGGCATAAAAGGGATACTGATTTGTAATAACCCATCAATAAGACCACTGATTATGAGTAAGAATGCTGTTGTTCTTGTATCCGTTGAGAACAAGGAAGGGGAGCCTATGTTTGTTACGCTCTATGACAGTAAAAGCTGCAAGTAAAAATAGTACGCTTGCGCAAGAACTGGTGATCAGCTTTCTCCATTTTCAATCATTACTCTTTTTCGAATGTAATGGTGTAGCGGCATTGCTGCGATGGTCTCACCAGGCTTTCATGTCGAGATTAGCTTAGGATGTACATCCTAAGCCAAATATAGAATATCTCTCTGTGAAATTTCATTGAATATTAAGGTTCATACTCTGGATCGTTAAGAATAGAATTTAAATAATCTTTAAAACGAACCTGAATCATCTTACGAGCATCGGTCAGATTAACCCCGGCAGGATCAAATGTTTCTAACACCTCTTCAAGAATATTTATACACTGCTCATAAGTCCATTCACTCTTGGCTTGATTCATATAAAGTATGTAAAATATCTTTTGCTCAATTTTTTGGATGCTTTCATCAGAGAACGAATATGCTTTCTTTATTTCGAAATAACGTTCGATTATTTCAGGAGCATGTGACAAGTCAAAATTTTTCTCATCAAAAATATCATCGTAGTATTTTCCAAAAATATGTTGCTTTTGGTTTGACGACTTTTCAGGGAACCCTTGAATAGCAAATAAGATCTGACCAAACTGCTCCATACTAATTTTGTAACGATAGTTCTTTTTGTCATCCATCCCCGTATCACCATTCTTTCGAGAATAGATGATGTCATGTTCATCCAATAACTGCTCAAGCTGTATTTGTAGCGTGCTAAGAGATTTTAAATCGACGTTAGATATTGAATTTTGACTATTTGTGTATTCTGCGATTTTATTGGCAGTATCACCACTTGCAGCATTAAATATCCTTACGAGGATTTCACTTTTTGAAAGATAATCAGTGATATGTGACTTTTCAGTAGCATTAAAATCATGGAGAGTTCGAAGGGTTTGACCACCGTTTAACACCTGAATACCTGTAAGGCTTATTCTTACTTTCCTATTTCCATTCACTGGGTGGGCTTTTATATCGTCAGCAATAACAGTTAATCCATTGTTATACATGAAAAATTTTCCTGGGTCTTCGCGTAAGGTTTTAGCGATTGCAGCATTATAGCGAGAGCGTTGCACCAACCCTCTAACGTTATCAAAAAGAACTCCAAAATCTATTTTCTGCTCAGCCAATTCGTCGATATTTTCACAGTTATGATCAAGACGCAAGTCGGCGTTGCGGCACGTCATTCTTATAACATCCGCAGCGTTCAGTCTAACAACATAGGATTTTGATGTTGATATAGAACTTTCTGAATAAGACATCAAAGCATCATTATCGATTATCAATTCTGCATTGATAGGAGCAGGTCGTATGGACATCATACTGGTTATGTGCGGAAGACACACCGACACAACTTCCATGTCATAAAAATTTTTCAACTGCTGTATTGCACTTTCATCATGTTCAATCGGAAACGCTTCATTACTAATCATATATAATGAAAGTTTCCATACATCATTACCATTGAGTAATTCATTTATGGTGTGAACATAATTTTTCAATTTTCCTTCCAAACCATCTAAACTATCATTCATAATACAGTTTACAAGTTTAGTAGAAACAAACGCCTCGTTAAAACTTTGTTTTTGCTCAGCTTTGAAACTTTCACGGAATTTGAAATTGAATAGTTTTATCTCCTTATTCTCCTCATCCATGAAAATAGCATCAATACCATGGTCATCGTAACGACTGCCGATTAAGTAAGAATTGAATTCTGTATCCGTAATGTAATCGCTAATTTTATCAATATCTTTTTCATTACAAAGCGATTCAAGCATGAAAAGATAAAAGCCAAATCTTTGTTGCAATTTAACTATCATGGATAGACTGATTAAATTCATTCGTTTTACTGAACAGATCAAAATATTTTTGGCATTTGATATTAAGAAGTTTGAAATCGTTAATACTGACATGAGACATTTGCAAATTCCTTAGGCGAGTATGCTGTACCTATTATGCCTCATGAAGATGTCTTATGCTTGTGATCCATGCTCTATAACGAGCATTCTGAACAATTAGTTTCCTCTGTTAGTGATTGTTAACTAACGCGATGAGCCACTTTAAAAGAGGAAAAGAGGGATATGGCCTCCATTGGCAGCCACTTGACGATCTGCTCTAACCGCCCCATTGCTTAAACCATCGAGCAACCTCATTTGATGCCACATGTCCTGGGATTTTATCTCGCCCAAATATCACAACATTATCACTGCGCAGTTAAGGATTTGCGTGGCCATTAATGAGAATGATTCTTGATATATAAGTTTTACTATTCAGTCTCACTTGGGTATACCCGCTTGTGATTGACGTGAAGGCCCTCCCGACGCAACAGCTGCCAGATGCGGCGGTAGCCAAAACGCCTGCGCTCTCGTGCCAGCTCAGTGATGCGCCCTGATAAATGCGCATCAGCTGCCGGACGCTGAGCCTCATAGCGGCAGGTCGACAGGGGCAAACCTGTAAGCCGGCAGGCACGACGTTGCGACAGACCGGTCGCATCACACATAAACTCAACGGCTTCCTGCTTCTGGCCTGTCGTCAGTACTTTCGCCCCAGAGCTACCTGAAGTGCCTCCTTATCCAGCATGGCTTCGGCAAGTAGCTTCTTGAGGCGGGCGTTCTCCTCTTCAAGAGATTTAAGCCGCTTCACCTCAGGAACTTCCATGCCACCAAACTTCTTGTGCCAGGTGTAGAAAGTGGCGTCGGAAATGGCGTGCTTACGGCAGAGCTCACGGGTAGAAACTCTGGCTTCCGCTTCGCGAAGAATACTGATGATCTGTTCGTCGGAAAAACGCTTCTTCATGGGGATGTCCTCATGTAGCTTATGAAGACATTACTAACATCGGGGTGTATTAATCAACGGGGAGCAGGTCAAACAGTGACAATCTTAAGAAAGTGCTATACGTGGCTCTCGACGGCGGTGGCGTAATGCATACCGAGTGTGATTCTTCATACAGCTTCTTTGCGTACACTTTTAATCAGATACTGAAGGCCGCAACGTGGGCAAAAAGTTTCACTGTGCTTGGCGCTGATGTAAATCGCAGCGGGTTTGTCTGGATGGCAGAGAACGTCGCTCAGAAGGCGGTTCAGGAAGCGGGTGAACACCTTCAGCCTGATCCCGAGAGACGTAAGCATAAAAAAGTGCCTATCAAGATCGTGGTTGTTCTCTCGGAAGATATCAATAGAGCGGGGCAGTCAGAACTCGCAAATGTCTTTAATAATCATCTGAACGAGATTCGGCAGACTGTTGGCAAGGAATTTATCTTCGCCACTAACAGGGATAAAACCATCTGCGACTTCCAGACCATCGGACTCACTGAGCTTGGTGATCGCATGGGAGGGGAAGCAGTCTCGATGTCGAGCTACTGAATGAACAACTACCAAGGTGTTCATTGTGCCGTGTTCCTCGGATGTGCAAATCTGGGCGATAAAGACCGTAAGCGATGGGCAGACTATTGCGAACGTATCGGTTGGGATTTTGAAACGGTGATGGAGAAGAAGCGCCAGGCAATGTATTTTGAACGGTGCTACCAATTTCTTAGCCGAACATCCATTCGCAACACTGATACCGATCACCCTCTGGTGTTTGTCGTTCCCGACATGGCGGCAGCGGAATACCTCAAAACCTATTACTTCCCTGGCTCAACCATCGTATGCCTTGGAATCAAGAAAGCTGGAAAGCAGCAGGAAACGCGTTTGAAGATGCTGGAACATAAGGCTCAAGGGCTAACACCGAAGGAAACGGCTGAAGCGATGGGTGTGTCTCTGAGAACAGTTCGAAGCTACTGGAACCAAGAGGTTTGCTTATGATCACCGCACTTTATTGGTATCTGCTATTCCTGTTTATCTGGGATGTAATCCGCACCTTTGAACGACGTAGAAAAACAGAACGCAAAACTGAATCTCGGAATCCATGAGGTTTGGGTTATATCACAAAGGAGCTTAACGGCCCCTTTTTTCGTTTCTTTGGTGGGGTACAAACTGAGGTACAAGCTGGGGTACAGCGTGAAGAAGCGATAACCGGAAGGGCGGGCTTGCAACAGCAAGTAACTTCCCCTAATCTGGCAAAAAGTAAGTCAATTCTTACCAAATGACTCGGGGTGCCCTTCTTTGTGAAGGCTGAGAAATACCCGTATTACCTGATCTGGATAATGCCAGCGTAGGGAAGTCAGATGCCTTCCCGGTCATCGCTTCTTCACGCAAGACAGGAGCGAACCCATGCAGCCTGACCTGCTCGATTTACACGTTTTACACCACTTCCGCACCCGTTGTCCGCTTACCCATTGTATGACCAACGATGTCGTACAGACCTTTACGGCCAACGTTTTGCTGGCACTTGGCGCATCCCCTGTAATGGTGGTTGAGGCCGAAGAGGCTGAACAGTTCGCCGCCGTCGCTGACGCGCTGCTGGTTAACGTCGGGACGCTGACTGCGCCGCGCGCGCAGGCGATGCGTCGGGCAATAGAAAGCGCCGTAGCGGCAGGCAAGCCCTGGACGCTGGATCCGGTTGCCGTGGGCGCACTGACGTTCCGCACCCGTTTTTGCCATCAAATCCTTGCCCTGCAACCGGCCGCCATTCGCGGCAACGCTTCAGAAATCCTGGCTCTGGCGGGAATGAGCGCGGGCGGGCGCGGCGTCGATACAACCGACACCGCGGCCAGCGCGCTACCTGCCGCTCAGGCGCTGGCCCGGCAAACCAATGCCATCGTAGTGGTCACCGGTGAGGTGGATTACATCACTGATGGGCAACGCACCCGCACGGTTACGGGAGGTGATCCGCTGATGACCCGCGTGGTGGGAACCGGATGCGCGCTTTCTGCCGTCGTAGCGGCCAGCTGTTCGCTGCCGGGGGACAGGCTGGATAACGTTGCCGCCGCTTGCGGATGGATGAAGCGAGCCGGAACGGCAGCCGTTACGCGCTCGCGCGGGCCAGGCAGTTTTGCCGCCGCGTTCCTGGATGAACTCTACACGCTGGAGGAGCAGGCATGAAGCGGATTAACGCCCTGACCATAGCCGGCACCGATCCCAGCGGCGGCGCGGGCATCCAGGCCGATCTGAAAACCTTCTCGGCCCTTGGCGCGTACGGTTGCTCAGTGATTACCGCGCTGGTGGCACAAAACACGCGCGGCGTACAGTCGGTCTACCGCATCGAGCCGGATTTTGTTGCCGCGCAGCTGGATTCGGTATTCAGCGATGTGCGTATTGATACCACCAAGATCGGCATGCTGGCCGAAACGGACATTGTGGAAGCGGTGGCCGAACGGCTTAAGCGCTATCAGGTGCAAAACGTGGTGCTGGATACCGTCATGCTGGCAAAAAGCGGCGATCCGCTGCTCTCCGCCTCCGCCGTCGAGACGTTGCGCAATAAGCTGCTGCCGCAGGTAGCGCTCATCACGCCCAATCTTCCGGAAGCTGCCGCGCTGCTGGGCGCGCCGCACGCGCAAACTGAACGGGAAATGAAAGAGCAGGGCAATGCGCTGCTGGCGATGGGCTGCGGGGCGGTGCTGATGAAGGGCGGGCATCTGGATGATGCTGAAAGCCCGGACTGGCTTTTTACCCGTGACGGCGAAATGCGGTTTACCGCCCCGCGCGTGCAGACCAAAAACACCCACGGCACAGGGTGCACCCTCTCAGCCGCGCTGGCGGCGCTGCGCCCGCGGCATGACGGCTGGGCCGATACGGTACGCGAAGCGAAAACCTGGCTTTCGGCGGCGCTGGCAAAAGCCGATACTCTGGAAGTCGGTCACGGTATTGGGCCGGTTCATCATTTTCATGCGTGGTGGTAACCCAGTATACTGGCAGGAAACACCACGCCTGAGAAAACAGAGATGGAACAAGCGCATACCCGGTTAATCGCTCAACTGACTGAACGGATCGCCGCGCCTGACAACACGCCGCTGTACCTGAAATTTGCCGAAACGGTAAAAAACGCGGTGCGCAGCGGGGTGCTGGAGCACGGGAACATTTTGCCCGGCGAGCGCGATCTGAGCCAGTTAACCGGCGTGTCGCGGATCACCGTGCGCAAAGCGATGCAGGCGCTGGAAGCCGAGGGGGTTGTGACGCGTGCCCGGGGTTACGGCACGCAAATTAACAACATCTTCGAATACTCGCTCAAGGAAGCGCGCGGTTTCTCTCAGCAGGTGGTGCTGCGCGGTAAAACGCCAAACACGCTGTGGGTCAATAAACGCGTGGTGAAATGCCCGGAAGAGGTGGCGGGCCACCTGTCGCTGGAGCCGAACAGCGACGTCTTTTTGCTGAAGCGTATTCGCTATGTGGATGACGATGCGGTGTCGATTGAAGAGTCCTGGGTACCGGTCGGGCTCATTCCCGATCCGGATGCGATAGGAATTTCGCTGTACGACTACTTCCGCAGTCAGAATATCTTCCCGCAGCGCACCCGTTCTCGGGTCAGCGCCCGCATGCCGGACAGCGAGTTTCAGGCGCACATTAAGATGGACGAAAAAATACCGGTGCTGGTGATCAAGCAGGTTGCGCTTGACCAGCAGCACCGGCCGATTGAGTACAGCATCAGCTACTGTCGCAGCGATCTATACGTCTTTGTGTGCGAGGAGTAATTCCTCACGCGTGGGCGCGCAATCCCCGCCGCGGTGGCTGACCACCCAGGACGCCACGGCATTCCCCAGCAGAACGGCGTCTGCCAGTGACCATCCCGCCGCCAGCCCGGCAAGCGTGCCGCCCGCGTGGCTGTCGCCTGCACCAATGGTGTCCACCACCGTGGCGGGAAACGCCGGAACAACGCCCGAGACGGCACCGTCATACCATGTAGCACCGTCTTTATCGTGGCGCACAATCAGCGCGGCGCCGAAGCGCTGCTGCCACACCTCACCCAGGTGTTCAGCCTCCACACCCAGCCTTTCAGCAGCGAGCTCCGCTTCCTGACGATTAAGCGACACGATCGGTTTACAGGCCATAATCCGCGTCATCAGCGCGTCGGGAATATCCGCGATGCGCGGGCCAAAATCGATAAGTGCCGTCACGTCCTGCAGCCCTTCGAGCCAGCCCGTCAGCAGCTCGCCGCACGGCGAGGCCAACTGGTAGCCGGAGAGATAAACCAGACTGTTTTGCGGAACGTATAGCTCGTCAAGCCAGCGCTGCTGCCACTGGTTCTCGACGCCGCTAAAGGACATAAAGGTGCGCTCGCCGTCAGGCTCAACCAACGCCAGACACCAGCCGTTGTCGCCGGTTTCAGCCTCCACGGCGCTGCGCAGATCCTGCTTCGCCATCGCGTTGCGGATAATATCCGCCCACACGCCGTGGCCGACGGGAAGGGCGTTTTGCGCCGCAATGCCGAGCCGTTTCAGGGCGATGGCGATATTCAGCGCGCAGCCGCCAATATTTACCCCCTGCTGTTTAAGCTCGATATCACACCCGCGCCAGGGCAGGGCGTAGGCGTCGGCGATGACGTCAATTACCGCCGCGCCCAGCACCGTCACCGGGCGGGTGGCGTGCAGGGTGTCGAGACGTTGGGCAAATGAATTCATACGCCCTCCCTTTGCTCCCTGAAGTGCAGCAGCTTCTCGCTGTAGTGACCAAAATCGAGCTGGTTAACGGCGTCGAGCTCGGCCTTCAGCGCCGGGTCAATCGCCTGAACGCCGTGGAGCGCGCCGCAGATGGCTGTCGCCATCGCGCCGATGGTGTCGGTATCTCCGCCCAGATTGGCGCATAAAATCGCGCAGCGGTTCGGGTCGGTTCCCGCCAGTTCCACCATCGCAATGGCCGCCGGAACGGACTCTATGGTGCTGGTTCCTGCGCCAGTGAGCTGATAAATCTGCTCGCTGGCGGAGTCGATCCCATTGGCTTCCCGTACGGTCTTAAGCGCCAGCTCAATGCGCGCCGCCAGCGACGCGCTGAAGGTGGTGGTTTTTACCTCCTGCGCATAGCGAGCGATCCCCGGCAGCGCATCGACGATGTTCTGCCAGCGCTCTCCGTCGATGGCGCGGGAAACCGCCCAGGCAATCACCACTGCACCGGCGATGGCAAGATCCGATTTATGCGTTGGGCTGGAGGCCAGCGCCACCTGCCCCACAAAGTGTTCCAGCCGCGTCGCCGGGAGAAGGCAGCCCAGCGGGGAGGCGCGCATCGCCGCCCCGTTAGTCACGCCGTTGTTGTCCAGCTCGCTGACCGGCTTACCGTCCCGGATCGCGTTAAGCGCGATTTTCGAGGTCGGGCCAAGCACGTTCTTATTAAACGCGTCGAAGTCGAGCGCCCAGTTCAGGATATGCTTGCCGATAACGTCCGCGTTAATCTCGCCGTCGCACTCGATGATCGCATCCGCCAGGCACAGCGCCATCGAGGTATCGTCGGTGAACTCTGCCTGCCTGAAATAGCAGGCCGCGTTATTCTCTGCCGGGCCGGGTAAAAAGCGGTCGATCCAGCCGAAGTGCGCTTTGACGCGCTTTCTCGGCCACAGCTCCGACGGCATGCCCATCGCATCCCCTAACGCCTGCCCGTAAAGGGCCCCGAGAATACGGTCTTGTTTCATTTAACTTCCCCTTGTGTCAGCGCGGTATCGCCATCAACCACCTCAATTGCGGTGATCTCTTTATCCGATTCGCGGAAAAACAGCATAAACAGCACGGCAATCACGGCAATCATGATTGCACCAAATGTCCACATTCCGGCCCAGTTGAAGGTCAGCCCATTCACCGGCTCTTTGTAGGCGAACATTTTTTCCATCATTACGCCGCCCAGGCGGTATCCCAGCAGGCTACCAAAGCCCTGGCAGCACAGCGTAATCAGGCCCTGCGCGGCGGTTCGCATATGCGCCGGCGCCTTTTTGTCCACGTAGATATACGCGGTGACGTAATAGAAGTCGTAGCTCACGCCGTGCAGCAGAATACCGAGGAACAGCAGGGCGTAGGTGAAGTACTGCTCCGCACCGCCGTAGACGAAGAACCCGTAGCGGATGGCGGCGGTAATCAGGCCCAGCAGTAAGACCTTCTTAATACCAAAGCGTTTGGTAAAGAACGGCAGGGCAAGCATAAAGAAGATTTCGGAGAACTGGCCGAGCGTCATCCAACCGGTGGCGTTTTTCATGCCCACTTCGGTGAGATAGCCGTTGGCGAAGATGTAGTAGAAAGCCAGCGGCATGGCGAACAGGAACGAGCAGAAGAAGAACACCAGGAAGTTTTTGTCGCGCAGCAGGATCAGCGCATCCAGCCCCAGCATGACTTTGAAATCCAGCTTGCCGGTACTTTTCGGCGGTGTGTTCGGCAGGAACAGGGCAAAGACGCCGAGCAGGGCGGAGCTGGCCGCCGTCATCAGCAGCGGGATATTGGTGTCGGAAATATCGTTGTAGCCCAGCATTTGCGGCAGAAACCCGCACGCCAGCCCCGAGGCGATCCAGCCGATGGTGCCCATCACGCGGATGCGCGGGAAGTCGGCCTCAACGTCATCCACGTTCGCGAAGGCGATACTGTTGGTCAGCGCGATGGTCGGCATATAGGTCAGGGAGTAAACCAGCAGCAGCGGGAAGAAGGTGCTGAACTGGGTTTGCTGCGCGGCGAAGTACATCAGGATCGCGCCGGCAAACATCAGCACCGACAGCACCTTCTGCGCGGCGAAGAAGCGGTCCGTCAGCGAGCCGACCAGGATCGGGGAGAGTATCGCGGCAATCGCGGTACAGGCGTAAGACCAGCCGATTTCCCCGGCGGTAAACCCGCTTTTGCTCAGCCACAGCCACAATGGCACAAACCACGCGCCCCAGATAAACCATTCAACAAACATCATGAATGACAGTTGGACTTTCGTTTTCATTTTTTAATCCTGCATGTCAGAGAGGGTACGCCTTTAACATACCACTCAATAATACCTTTTAAATACCTTTGTGGCGATTGTTTGATCAATGTAACAGTTTTGTTGTACACGAATCGAGCCAGCAGATTGTGCTGAAAAAAAATGCAAATGGTGGAAAATCTGTTAAGTCGGTACCAGGCTTAGTCTGCCCATAAAAAATGGGACTGGATAAACACACACCGACACGACGTCGGACTTACGGGAGTATCACATGACTGATATTGCGCAGTTGCTTGGCAAAGACGCCGACAGCCTTTTACAGCATCGTTGTATGACCATTCCAGCCGACCAGCTTTACCTGCCTGGTCACGACTACGTTGATCGCGTGATGGTTGATAACAACCGTCCGCCTGCGGTTCTGAGAAACATGCAGACGCTCTATAACACCGGGCGGCTCGGCGGCACCGGGTATCTCTCTATTCTGCCGGTGGACCAGGGCGTCGAGCATTCGGCGGGGGCCTCCTTTGCGGCGAACCCGCTCTACTTCGATCCAAAGAACATTGTTGAGCTGGCGATTGAAGCGGGCTGTAACTGCGTGGCGTCCACCTACGGCGTTCTGGCTTCGGTGTCGCGTCGCTATGCCCACCGCATTCCGTTCCTCGTGAAGTTGAACCATAACGAAACCCTCAGCTACCCCACCGAATATGATCAGACCCTCTACGCCAGCGTCGAGCAGGCGTTCAACATGGGGGCGGTGGCCGTAGGGGCGACGATTTACTTCGGCTCTGAACAGTCCCGCCGCCAGATTGAAGAGATCTCCGCAGCGTTTGAGCGCGCGCACGAGCTGGGCATGGTCACCGTGCTGTGGGCCTATCTGCGTAACTCGGCGTTTAAAAAAGACGGGGTGGATTACCATGTGTCGGCCGACCTGACCGGGCAGGCGAACCACCTGGCGGCGACCATCGGCGCAGATATCGTGAAGCAGAAAATGGCTGAGAACAACGGCGGCTATAAGGCGGTGAACTTTGGCTACACCGACGATCGCGTTTACAGCAAGCTGACCAGCGATAACCCGATCGACCTGGTCCGCTACCAGCTGGCGAACTGCTACATGGGCCGTGCGGGGCTGATCAACTCCGGCGGTGCGGCGGGCGGTGATACCGACCTGTCAGACGCGGTGCGTACGGCGGTGATCAACAAACGCGCGGGCGGCATGGGGCTAATCCTTGGCCGTAAGGCGTTTAAGAAATCGATGGCCGACGGCGTGAAGCTGATCAATGCGGTTCAGGACGTCTATCTGGATAGCAAAGTCACGATTGCCTGACGCCTCCATCTCCCTCTCCCTGTGGGCTGAGTGATCCACACAAATTAATGCGAGCAGTGAACAATCCCCTCGCCCCTTTGGGGAGAGGGTTAGGGTGAGGGGGAACATACGGCTCCGGTGGTCATTCCGTTCACTTTATGTTCCTTGCTACTCTGTAAGGACATGGCCGGTGAACGTGCCAGGGCGGCTCAGTCGCCACCGCCCTGGCGACCCGGGCTCCCCGCGGTAAAAAGCCCCGTCGCGGGGCCCCCACCCTTTTTAGTAAGACGAAAAG